>CAIQVS010000308.1 GCA_903875345.1 uncultured Pseudomonadota bacterium
AAGAAAGGGATTCAATTTATGAAAAGAAAGTGGTAGAAACAGACATCGAGCGGCTGGCCGCTTAACCAGCGAAACTTAACCGGCGGGACTCTCTCTTAAGTTTGCCCAGTTTCTGTCCAACTCACGGGGGCCACCCCAGTCTGGGCAAAAAATTGTTCCTCGCGTTTGAAATGCGAGGCCGCATAGGCGATAAGGCCATCAAGCACCGTGCCAAGCTTTTCCTTGGCATGATTGGCTTGTATCCCGTCGTAGAGTTCATTCAGCAAATCGACGAGCTTCTTGTGCTCCTGATCGATGACGGCGATACCGACCGACATTTTGTCATTCCATGACATTAACGACATAGTGCTTTCTCCTTTGTTTTAAACTATGGGTGGCTCGCTAACCGGCGAGGGCGGTATTAATTTCTTTCAGCTTTTCTCCAATTTTATTGGCGACATTGGCGAGTTGTTGCGCCTGTTCACTGGTACGATCGGAGGATTGGGCAACTTCGTTGATGGCCTGGTTAACTTGACGCGTGCTGGCGGCAGCCTGTTGCGCATTAATGCTGATTTCGCGCGTAACGGCCTCTTGTTCCTCCATAGCGGCGGCTATAGCCGTTTCAACCTCGTGGATTTTCTCAATGCTCTCTGTAACATCGGTCATCGCTGCAAGGGTTTGCTGGCTTATGCTCGTCAGATTCGCGAGCTGCGTCGTAATTTGTTCCGTTGCTTGGGCGGTCTGGTTCGCCAGACTTTTGACCTCGCCAGCGACGACCGCAAAACCCTTGCCCGCATCTCCGGCGCGCGCCGCTTCGATCGTCGCATTAAGCGCCAATAGATTGGTCTGCGCCGCGATTCCGGCTATCAAGGACAGAATGTCGCGAATTTCATTGACGGCGGTCACCATCGATTGAATTGTTGCCCCCGCGCTGCTTGCCTTAACGGTCGTGCCGGAAACGATCTGCTTGCTTTGGGAAATTTGCCGCGTGATCTCCTGAATGGAAATGACCAACTGCTCCGTCGCCGAAGCGACAGTGTCAACGTTGGCACTAGTCTGTCCAGCATCGTTATCCGCCGTCATCGCCTTGCAGCCAATCTCGACCTGAGCCATACCCATCGCGTTCACGATTTGGATCAGCTCGCTCAACTCCGTGGTTATACCGCCCACAAACGCCTGCTTCTCCCGCGCAACCTTGAGGCAGGCCTCTTGATGAGCCTCGTCAAGATGAATTCTTTCCTGTTCGAGCGCCGCTTTCACTTCCGCGGCCCGCGCTGCATGAGCCGCGTCCCTCAGTGCCAACGCATACGACAAGCCGCCAATCTCGTCGGCGCGCCCCTGAAAGGGAATTTCAACGTGAGCGTTCTCCGCGCATTTCGCAAGATTCCGAAGTTCCCGCAAATGCTTTAATGCCGGACAAACCGCCAGTGGAATCGCGACAATAATGACAAGCGTACACACCAGCGAAACGATGTCACCGCGACCTGAGGACAGCTCCGCCAACGCGCTAACAGCAAGGACGACAGCCGAAACAACCGCTAGCGTGGCGGCGGTAATGATCTTTGCCC
>CAIQVS010000309.1 GCA_903875345.1 uncultured Pseudomonadota bacterium
GTATCGGCGGCAAATTTTATGTAGCGCCCGTTCAAGCCATACTTGAAGAGATTATGACATCCTCCGTAGGGCTAGACCTCACTCGGATTGCCAGAGAAAATCTGGGCAGCATCTTAGGTGATCGGATGCATGTGCTATTGCCAGACGAACAAGTCTCCGTGGCGCGCACAAAACTGCTACAGACGATCATGGATTACATCAACGCTCCGCCGAACAGCAATCCGCAGCTGCCTGATTACGTTTCTTCTCATTGCTTTAATCGAATGCCAACTTGGGCAAATCCTGCTGATGATTTAAATTTGCAGAATCCGCAAGCTCGTAGCCGCTTGCCTCTCCCTTGGACTGTTGCCAGCTACGAAGGCAAAATGTCGCTGACAACATCCAATGAATCCGAAGCTGTCCACAGTTACACTACAGCTGGCGGTGACATGCATATGGGGGGAGCCAATCCCATCGGCGGCATGCCAAAACACGCGATTACCCAGTCCTTAGCTTATTTTGAGCAACATGGATTGGTCGGCCTCAACCCCGTGCGGTCTCTTTACTGGGTCAATCACGAAAAACCTTCAGCTGAATTAAGAAAAGTTGTCGAGGGTGCTGTAGAACAGACTGATGAAAGCGATCTTGGCTTTACCTATCAACAGTCTCAGTTCATCGAGGAAAGGCTCATCGTTGGCCGCCAGACGCCCATGGAAGTTCTGCCGCAGATGCGGCAAAGCAACATTTTTCCGCAAGACCCGGCAGCCTTGCGCGACATCCTGATTGGTTTTGCAAAACGGTGGGAGTCAGGACAATTCAAGCGAATTATGGCTCCGTTGGCTCCCCATGTCGGCAGCAATGTTGACCCGCATCAGGCGGTGCGAACGACAGTGCTTGGCGATCATTTCCGCACGGGCTGCGCTCACATGACTCTTGAAGTCATTGCTGAGGTATCTGGTGGAGCAGAAAGTTTCCAACAAAAGTTTGGCCTGTCGGTGAGTGAAGCCAGACAAGCAGCTTTAATGAATGCTGATTTTAAGTCAGCCCTCGTCACATGGCCAATGCAAAGGCTTTTGGATCAAAGAAACTGGCAAGAATTTGAATCCGGAAATCGAGAAATTCTTTCTTACATCGGCCCGTCTGACCAGCTAACACCTCGTCGTGATGGGGTGCGCCCTGCGCCGTCACCTGCTGGGGCATAAAGATGCAACTTCACTTTCAAGCGTCACCCGCAGAACAGGCGCAACAAGCCTTTCGCTCTTTGACGCAACGTTATGGGCAAACAAAGAACGTTGCCGAAGCCGATGTTATTGTCGCCCTGGGTGGCGACGGTCAGACCCTACATGCGCTGCAAGATGGCATTCGCCATAAAAAACCCGTGATTGGCCTCAATTTTGGTCGTGTAGGTTTTCTTCAAAACCTTCATCAGGAAGGCAGCGATCTCATTGAGCGCATTGAGGCGGCAGAAGCTATTGAACTCAGCCCATTGCGTATCGAGGCCGAGTTTGTCAACGGTGATGTTAAAACAGATTTTGCCATCAACGAAGTTCATGTGTGCAACCATAACCGCGCCGAGGGTATATATCTTCGCGTCACGATTGACGGGAAACTCCGCGTTCCACGCATGGGCGCTGATGGCCTCATGATTGCTACAACCGTAGGAAGCACCGGCTATAATAAATCGGCGCGCGGCGCTATTTTGCCGCTAGGTGACGACATAATAGCATTCACCCCCAACAATGCCTTTGCTCCTGATCGCATGCGTTCAACGGTTATCCGCCCACGACCGATAGTCGTGGAAGTTCTTGATCCACAATTTCGGACTGCGGACGTTTATGCTGACTCGCATCTTGTCGGCGAAACAAGCCTAAAAACTACGATTAATCTCGATACGGATAACCGCTACAGGCTTTTGTTCGACCCGGGTTACAGCTTACACGAAAAAGTCATGCGCACACAGTTTTCCATTCCAGGAGGAGTATCTTAATCATGCCAAAACAATCATCTATGACACTAGAGCAACGAGCTTTTGTGCAAAGAGTAATGGCAGAACTGTCCGTGTCGTTTCCCGACCTGACCGCCAAGCAAATAGTTGCCGGGCCGTTGGCAGAATTTACTCACGGGCTGCTTCCTTCATATTCTAATCTATCGGCGCACAACGTGACCAATGTAAGCAGTGCTATGGTTGGCTCTTTTGTTATCTGCCACGCTATCGAACCGGATACAAAAGAAACAGTTGTCGTCATGATTAAGCGCGGCGATAAAGGGCCAAACGGCGAAGATCGATTTGGAGTTACTGGTGGATACACCGATCTCGACTCTACAGCAGCCAGCACATTCACGGCAGCATCCCACGTTGGAGAACAACCTGCCCAAGGAGCCGTTCGAGAACTTCGAGAAGAGCTTTTAGATGCGAATGGCAGCGCTATTTTGGATATCGATCCGCAAAGGCTGTCGATTATCAAAACCGGCATTGACTACCGTCAAGTCGCAAAAGGCGGCCTGGCCACCCAATATAATGGCCATGCTGTGGGCTTGACTGCCGAAGAGTTTGATCGTGTACAGCAACATGTGCAGAAACTTGCATCTGACCCTGATTATAAAAAAGCTGTTGAGACCAAGTCAGGTGGTGAGGTTAGCAATGTCATAATCGTGAAACTTGCCGATGCCATAAAAATGGATGGTGGCCAATTCACTCACCCGCATGAGTTGGAAGCTATAAAACTCTTGTCTTCCGCTCTTGAGCCAAAACTTGGTGCAAGAGTTTTATCTACGACACCAACACCTTTATCGCTCTAAACTGGCTCTAGGGTGGTCCCGCTGATATTCCCCTTTTAGCTCCAGTCGATGTGGCTTCGCACAAGTGCGTAGACATTGAAATTGGTAGCAGCGGAGGGATTTGAACCCCCGACCAAGAGATTATGATTCTCCTGCTCTACCACTGAGCTACGCTGCCAACCTGAACGACCTTACTGACCCAACCTATACTCGCTTCGCCCCAAAACGGGCACAAAAACTTCGTAACCCTTTGATATTTCGGCAGTGACAAGGGATTATGATTCCCCTGCTCTACCACTGAGCTACGCTGCCACAGCCGAACGGCTAAGTGGTGACAAATAGGCAGATGCTTCATGCAAGTCAATATCTTGCTGCAGCGCAAGCTAAAATATAGTCACCGCAACTCAAGGATGGGTAAATGTTTCGCGTTTTCCCGTCTTTTCACGGCCTATTGAGGCACGGTTGGTTAACGCTAACCGCGACAAAGATACCCTCAAATTAAGGCTGTTGGGGAACATCTGGACAATAGCCGTCGCCAAACAGCATGGCCATACCGCACGCGGAACCGAGCGCGGCTTTCGCGTCATATCCTGTTTTGGCGACAGGGCTGAATTTTTGGTTTTTGCCCAGGGCGTCGCCAAAAATATTGTGCAGGTAAAGTTGATAAATCGCCAAACGCTGTAGCGGGTCTTTGCCCTGCGCGGCAGCCGCGCAACTGCCGTCCGGCGCGGGATCGCTTCGCGCCAAATTGGCTCCTGTCAGATAACTCATCCGGCGGGTTGAATAATTGAGCTTAATCGCGTTCACGCCGACATGCTTTGCGTAAGGGTTCAACCCGTCAAGCCCATATGGCCAAACATTATAATTCTGACAAGCGACGCTATCGGGCAACCCAAACCCTTCCTTGCCGCCCTTAAAGCGTATGGGCGTGAAATAAAGATAGGCTGGAGCATTGGCGACGACATAGGAAACCGCGATGTTCTGGCGCTCCAGCGCATCCGGCGCGCGCCCCGTGGCGGCATAGGCTTGCACAAAACGACCGCCTTCGCCGTGACCGACCAGAACAATCCGCTTCAGATCGGGAAAAGCCGACGTATCGCTGAGATAGAGCAACAGAATATCAATGACGCTGAAGGAACTGAGAGGTTTTCTCTGCGGTCCGGGAATTGACTCGTCGCCCTGCGCCCATCCGCCGAGAGTCCAGCTTGCAAAATGCTTGCCGTCATCCGGCAGATTGTCGGCATAGCGCGCAATATCCGTTTCGGCGTAAAATTGCGGCGCAAGAACAAGGGTTTTCGAATTGTAATCTCCCGCCAACTGAACGACATCATTGAGAATTTGGCGCGGATCGCGGGTCAAGTCATGAATGGCGACGATGACCCGCTCCAAGCCCCGATGATCGCCCGTCAAAGGATGATTGCTGAGAACAGGCACAAGCTCAGCCGTAGTATCAGGAGAAGCCTGATAAGGCAGAACGGGAAAATAGACCGTGGAGAAATCTCCGGCACTATTGGCAGCGTCTGCCGACAGCGTTCCTCCGGCGCACGCGAAGCCAAGAAAAATCAAGGCCGCAAAACGGCATAAACAAGCATAAGTTTTATTGCGCATCATGGTCGTGACGTTTAACATAAACCAACGGGAAAACGAAGCTCATGACACTATCGCCACTCCGCGTCGCCGCGCTTGTTGATTTACCCCGCTCGGATCACGCGGGCGGGCATGTCAAATGCTGGGAACGCTTCGCCACCGCTGCGGCGCAAAGCGATTTGCCGCTCGATTTGACCGTCTATTTCACCGGCGATGCTCCTGATGAAGTGCTTGCGCCCCATGTCCGGTTGCGACATCTGCGCCCGGTTTTCAGCACGGCCCGGCTTAAGTTTTTGCCTTATGTGCCCGACCACACAGATCTGGCCTCGCGGCATCCACGGCTGGAGCGCGAGTTGAAGCACTATGACGTCATCCATACGACCGACGGCATCTTTGCCTTTACGCAAACGGCTGAAAGGGTCAGCAAACGGCTAGGAGTTCCGCTCGTCACTTCATTCCATACCGACACCCCTTCCTACACGCGTATCTTCACGCAGCAGACGATTGAAACGATTTTCGGCAAATGGCCGCGCGTTCGGCACAAATTGATCGAGGACTGGAAAATACCGGAACGGCAGCAACAAAGCATGCAGCGCAAGCTGGAGCGGCATGTCCGGTCTTGCCGTTACGCCCTTGTGACCCGCGCCGAAGATCATCGGCTTGCCGAAACCCTGATCGGCAAAGAGCATGTCGGACATTTGAGACTCGGCATCGACCGCGAGATGTTCGGAACACATCGGCAGGATCGCACCGGCGTGCTGGACGATTACGCAATTCCCGAAGATCGTATTCTGGCGTTGTTTGTCGGGAGAATAGATGCCGGTAAAAATATCGAAACCCTGACCGAAGCCATTGAGATATTGCTGGCGAAAAACGCGCCCATTCACCTCATCGTTGCGGGCATAGGACCGTTTGCCGATGACGTGCGCCGTCGGCTCGGCGATCACGTCAGCCTTCCCGGATTCGTCGAACCGTCCGAACTGGCGCGTCTCTATGCCAGCGTCGATCTTTGCGTCGTGCCGTCCGAAGTCGAAATGCGCAGCATGGCCTGCGTCGAGGCGATGGCCTGCGGCTGCCCGACGATGATCTCGAGCAAAAGCGGAATTTTCGACTTGTTCGATCAGACTCCCGCGATGCAGGTCATCGATAGCGGCGCAGAAAACTGGGCGACCGCGTTGCGCGACTTCATGAACAGCAAAAACAGGCAAAGCGCGATGCGCAAAGCGGCGATCGATTATGGCCAGCATCATCTCGCCAGTTGGCGCGATGTTCTGGCCGAGGATTTGTTTGCCTATTGGGACAAAGCCTTTAAAGAGCGGCAACGTCAGGCCGCGTGATGTTTGGCAAACGTATTTTAGTTCTCATACCGCATCCGGATGACGAAGTCGTCGCTTGTTGCGCCGCAATCGGTCGCGCCCAAGCCGAAGGATCGCACATATTCGCGCTTTATCTCAGCCACGGCTGTATCGCGCGCGAAACGCTCTGGCCTTGGCAACGCGGCGGCTATGCCGCAATCGTTGCCCGTCGCCGTCGTGAAGCGGACGATGTTGCCCGATTTCTGAATATATCGCCCGTGGGATGGAGCGACCGCCCAGCGCGGCATGTCTGGACGCAACTTCCCATGGTGTATGCGGAAATCACCGAGGCTGTGAAAGCGCACGCAATCGACCAATTATGGGTCCCGGCCTACGAAGGCGGCAATCCCGATCACGACGCCTTGAACGCCGTGGGCAGCCTGTTTCGCGCGAGCCTCAGCGTTCTGGAATTCGCCGAGTATAATTTTTTTCAAAACAAGGCCAACGCGCAAAGCTTTCCGTTCCTTAACGGCCACGAAACGATTTTAACGCTTTCGCCGGAGGAGCAAACCCGCAAACGCGCCGCCCTGAAGCTTTATCAATCGGAACAAGGCAACCTGAATTACGTCAAGGTTGAACGCGAATGTTTCCGCCCCTTGGCGGATACCGATTACAGTCGCCCTCCGCATCCCGGCACCTTGTGGTACGCCCGATTCCAATGGGTGCCTTTCCGCCACCCGCGAGTCGATTTCACGCGTTCCTCCGAAGTATCCACAGCGATTGCCGCGTTTCTGCGGCGCGATTGAGTCCACCTTGCGAATCGTGACATACTTGCCCAATATCAGGTCACAGCTTGATTCTTCGTTGGCTTAGGGGTGGGGTGTTTCGTGGCTATTCAGGTGCAATCTCTCGAAATGTGGCGGCATGCGCTTGTGGCGAGCGTTCGCGGCGAATCCCCTGATCTTTCGGCGCGCCAAATGGCGCTTATGCTTTCGGTCTATCTTGGCGAAGGTCCGCACACCGTGCGCGGACTTGCGAAAATCCTTCGCATTTCGAAACCTGCGGTGAGCCGCGCGCTGGATCGCCTCGGGGAACTTGGCTATGCGCGGCGGGAACGCGACGATCTTGATCGCCGCAATGTCCTCGTGCAACGCACAGCGAGCGGCTCTGATTTCTTGATTCAATTTTCGCGCATGATCGATGAAGCCAAGGATCATGTCGGCTCTCTGCCGCCAAGGCTTGTGGAATTCGCAATCAATAAACCCGCCGAAGCTCCGGTGTCCTCCGGGTTCGATCAGCCGAAAAGCGCTTGGGTCGTTGAAGCTGCGGAGTGATGAAGTCTCCGCCCGACAAGCGCGTTCATGCTTACAGGCCGGATCTCGCGGATATAGCGCTCTCTGCCGATGTCCAGTCCGATCAATTCGTCGAGCCTAAGTTACGCCAGTGCGTGAACGGCGTCGTTCCATTGCTCGGAGAGGCCTCGCTTGAATCGCGTCAAGTCAGCCAAATCCGCTACGGCGAGTTTCTGGATGTTTTTGAATTTCGCGACGACGGATTTACATGGGTGCAAAATCGTTCGGATCGCTACGTAGGCTATTTACCCCCTCACACGGCGTTCAGCGAGAAAATCGCTTCGTTGTCCAGCCGCATCTCAATTCTCAGGACATTTCTCTACCCGGAACCGGACATCAAGTCTCTGCCGCTCGATGAATTAACCCTCGGTTCCTATGTAAGCGTGGACGGACTCGAAGGCGATTTTGCCGCACTTAACGAAGGCGGATATGTGTTCGCCGCGCATGTCGCTCCGGCGGAAGAGATCCAAACCCGCGATTATGTTTTTACCGCAGGACAACTTTTGCACGCGCCCTATTTGTGGGGAGGCCGCACGCCCAAGGGGATTGATTGTTCGGGACTTGTTCAGCTTGCTTTGGACATAGCCGGGATCGATTGCCCGCGCGACAGCGATCAGCAATGCGGGGTTATTGGCCAGCCCCTCCCCTGCCACTGGCGCGACATGTCGTGGAGGCGTGGCGATCTGGTCTTTTTTCCCGGACATGTCGGCATCATGACCGGCTGCGATTACATGATTCACGCCAGCGCCCGCGATATGAAGGTTGTCGTCGAGCCCTTGTTCGACGTTGTTATGCGCGGGCATGAGATCAATGCCTACGGAAGAATGGGCTGATTTCTCCGCTTGCGGAATTGCGCTCTTTAAAACCCTGCCCTCATCCACGTGCAGAGATGTTTCGTGAGCAGCGTATCGTTCAGCGTATAGAAATGAAACGAAGGCACGCCGTGTTCAATGAGGCGCGTGATCTGATGCGACAGGACGTTCATCGCCAATAATTTGTGATCGATGCTGTCGGGCTCGACTCCGGCGAACATCGTATGCAGGAATCCCGGCACGTTGGCGTTGCAGTGCTTGGCGAAATCCAGTGCGCGTGGAAAACTGAGGATCGGTAACAGTCCCGGAATCAACGGCGCATGAACGCCGCGCGCCGCCACCTTGTCTCGCCAACGCAGGAAAATTTCCGGATCGAAAAAGAATTGCGTCAACACGCGGTCGGCTCCGGCATCGACCTTGCGTTTCAGATGGTCGATATCAAAAACCTCGGATGGAGATTCCGGATGGGTTTCGGGATAACCGGCAACGCAAACCGTCATCTCCGGATGCCGCGCCTTAATACCGGCGATAAAATCGGTGGTCGTGGCATAACCTTCGGGATGTGGCCGGTACGGCGTGTTCTGCCCCAGCATGTCGCCGCGCAGCGCGACAATATGCCGGATTCCATCCTGCGCAAACCCGTCGATTGCGCCATCGACATCGGTGCGACTGCGATTGGCGCATGTCATATGCGCCGCGACCGGGACCTGCGCATGGCGGGAGATGAGATTTGTCACCTCGCGGATATGCGCGACGCTGTCGTCTGTGCCGCCGCCCGTGCAAGTCACCGTGATGTAAGCAGGTTTCAATGCCGTGTAGGCGTCAACCGTCGCCAGAAGTTTTTCCAACCCGCCGGAGGTCTTGGGCGGAAAAACTTCGAGGCTAAAGCTAATGTCGGAGGGGATAAACTGACCTGTCATAAAATTTCAACCCGCCTGACGCCGCGCTTTCCGTTGGCGCATCGCCAGCGCCGCCGCGACCATTTTCTCCAGCGCCGATCGGGTCTCCGGCCAATCGCGGGTTTTCAAACCGCAATCGGGATTGACCCAGATTTGCCACGCTTCCAGTTTCTCGCTGGCCTTGGCGAGCAGATCGGTCATCTCCTCAACGCTCGGCACGCGCGGACTGTGAATGTCGTAGACGCCTGGACCGATTTCGTTTGGATAGCCCGCGCTGCTGAAGGCATCGAGCAGTTCCATTTGCGAACGACTGGTTTCAATCGAGATCACGTCGGCGTCGAGATCCTTGATTGAATCAAAGATGTCGTTGAACTCTGAGTAACACATATGCGTGTGAATCTGCGTGTCATCCTTCACTCCCGTGTAAGACAGGCGGAACGCTTGCGCCGCCCACAAAAGATACTCCGCCCACGCCGAACGGCGCAGCGGCAAGCCTTCGCGAAACGCCGGTTCGTCGATCTGGATGATACGTATTCCGGCGCGTTCGAGATCCAGAACTTCGTCCTGCAACGCCAGCGCGATCTGATGCGCCGTTACCGAGCGCGGTTGATCGTCGCGCACGAACGACCATTGCAAGATCGTGACCGGCCCCGTCAACATGCCCTTAACCGGCTTGCCGGTCAGGCTTTGCGCGTAATGCGACCAGTACACCGTCATCGGCTTCGGGCGCGACACGTCACCGAAAATCACCGGCGGCTTAACGCAGCGCGAACCGTAGGATTGCACCCAGCCATTTTTGGTGAAGGCAAAACCCGACAACTGCTCGCCGAAATATTCAACCATGTCGTTGCGCTCGAACTCACCGTGTACCAGCACGTCGAGTCCGATTTTCTCCTGCCACGCTATCGCGGATTTCACCTGCTCCTTGAGGAACGCGTCATAGTCGGTCGGCGTAATGCGGCTTTGCTTGGCGTCGGCGCGATGCTTGCGCACGTCCGAGGTTTGCGGAAAGGAACCGATCGTCGTGGTCGGGAACAACGGCAAATGCAGATGCGCTTGTTGCAATTTACGGCGCTCAACAAAACCTGTCGTGCGTCCTGCCCCGGCAAGCGGTTGCTGCGCCAAGCGTTTTGCCACAGCGCTATCGTGAATTCGTGTCGAGGCGCGACGCGAGGCAACGGCTTTCTGGCTGGCTTCCAGCGCGGCGGCAATCGCGCCGCGACCTTCATTCAGCCCCTTGGTGAGCGTGACGATTTCCTGCAATTTCTGCTTGGCGAACGCCAGCCAGCCTTTCAATTCCGGATCGAGCTTGGTTTCCAGATCGAGATCATAGGGCGTATGCAGAAGCGAACTTGAGGCGCTGACCCAAACGCGATCCTTGCCGATCTTGGTAGCGGCTTGTTCGAGCAGCTTCAGCGACGCATCAAGATCGTTGCGCCAGATGTTACGACCATCGACAACGCCAAGCGACAAGATCAGTCCCGCCGGAACCTTAGCCAGCACAGCATCAAGTTGATCCGCGCCGCGCACCAGATCAATATGCAGGGCATCGACCGGAAGTATCAGAGCCGTATCCGTGTTGTCGCCGAGCGCGCCGAAATAACTGGTGACAAAAATCTTCAGCTTCGTCGCCTGCCGCAACGTCTTGTACGCCGACGCATAGGCCGCCCGCGTCGCGTCATCAAGATCGAGCGTCAGGGCGGGCTCATCCAGTTGCACCCACGTCGCGCCCGCTTGCTCCAGCTGTTGCAGGCTTTCGACATAAACTGGTAACAAACGGTCAAGCAGATCGATATTTTTGCCGCCCTGCCCCTTGCCGACCAGCAGATATGTGATCGGTCCGATCAGGACAGGACGCGCATCGATACCCGCACCCTTCGCCGCCCTGAATTCATCGACCGGCTTGGACGTCGCGAGCTTAAAGGTTTGCGCGGCGGTGAATTCCGGCACGATGTAATGATAATTGGTGTCGAACCATTTGCTCATCTCCATCGCCGGAACATCGATGGTGTCATGCTGAGCGCCACGCGCCATTGCAAAATACGTCGCACGATCGACCGTGCCGCCCGACCAGCGGTAGCGCTGCGGAACCGCGCCAAGATGGCACGACATATCGAGTACTTGATCGTAAAATGAGAAATCATTGGCGGGGATCGCATCGATCCCGGCGTCCCGCTGTAATTTCCAGTGCGCGGCGCGCAAATCCGCCGCTGTCTTGAGAAGATCAGCCTCAGAGCTTTGCCCCTTCCAGTAGCTTTCGAGCGCAAACTTCAGCTCGCGCCCCTGACCGATGCGCGGATAACCGAGAATTGTGGAATTGGCCATGTCGTCCCCCTGATGTTGAAACAATGCAGACCGGAACGGCGGGACGAACACGCTATAAGGTACGCGCTCACTCCACCGCTTTAGCCGTAACGCTTAACGTGCCCGCAAGCTGGTGGTTCAAATGAGGCACAAGGCAAATCGTAACAGATTTCTGCAAGATGGCAAGCCCATCGGATTCAACGCAACTTATAAACGTATGTAACCCGAGCTATGGGTTTATCCGCGCCATTGAAAAAAGAGTCATTCCGGCGAAAGCCGGAATGACACGTGTTTTTTATGATTCCCGTTACACTCAAACCCGTAGCTCGGGTTATGTAACGGAAAAATTTCTCCGGCAGAAACCGATGGCAATTTTACAACACTTCTAAAATAGCACACGCATTGATAGCTGCTTTAAACATCTGTTAACGCCGCCGCCTTTAAAAAACTCCCGCTCTGATCCCAACAAATAACCCCCTTAGGAGAGTTCAATGAAAAAGGTTGTATGTTCCGTGTTTGCCGCCGCGCTCGCATTAGCCGCAAGCAACGCTTCGGCTGAAGAATTATGGAATCCACATCTGCGCGGCACCGACGAAGGGCTGGCAGCAGGCGCGCTTCCCCCAGAAGGAGTCTATTTTATCAACGATACCTATTTCGGAGCGTGGAAGTCATTTGACGGAAGCGGTAACCAAACAGGTAGCAAGCTCGACGTCATGATCGATATTCCGATCCTCTTGTGGAATCCCGGCGTCAAGGTTTTGGGCGCGGATTACGCCGTCGCTATCGCGCAACCCGTCGACTACACAAGCGTGTATTCGAACTCGACCGCTGCTACGGGCAACGGCCATTTCGGCACCTTTAACACCGTCGTCATTCCCGGCATGTTGTCATGGGCGCTGCCTTACGATTTGCACGTAAAGACGCAATTGGCGGTTTATGTTGACGATCCAAGCTCGTCACCCGCCCATCCCGCCCCCGCTGGAGGAGCCGGAGCTGGCAACAGCTTCTGGACTCTAGAGCCGGGATTGGGAGTCAGTTGGCTGCATGAAGGGTGGGATCTCAGTGCCAGCCTTCATTATGATTACAACTTCAAGGACAACACGACCAACTACCAATCCGGTGACCAGATCGCCGCTGAATACACGGCGACCAAGGATATTGGCAAGTGGACGGCTGGTGCCGGGTTCTATCAGGAAAACCAGCTTGAACGCGACACTATCAATGGAGTCAGCAAGGCTGGCACAACGCGCCTGACCTACGGCGTTGGTCCTATCGTCGGCTATAACTTCGGCCCGGTCGACCTGACGGCGACTTACAACTACAATATCACGACGCATAACGACTTTGGCGGCGACATTCTGAACGTCCGCCTCATCGCGCCGTTGTACTGAGCCTTGTAAATCGTTTAGCTAATCAAACAAAGGAGAACAGCATGAAGTTTAGAGGCATAGCGGTATTAACACTGTTGGTTTTGGTCTGCGGCCTGCCCGCAATGACCTTGGCCGACGATGTTCACGGCACCCGCGAACAGGCACAGGCCTTGTGCGAAAAGGCTGCGGCTTTGATCCAATCGGATGGATTGGAGAAAGCTGCTGCCAAGTTTCAGGCCAAGGACGGCGGTTTTATCGACCACGACCTTTATGTGTACGTTCTCGATAACAACGGCGTGTTCGTCGCACATGGCGGCAAACCGGTGTTGGTCGGCAAGGGCGGCATGGAAATGGTCGACGTCGATGGCTTCCCATTCATCAAGGCCTTTGTCGCCGTCAAGGACAAAGGTTGGGTGGACTACAAGTGGCCTGATCCATCGGATAACGCCATCAAGGCGAAATCCAGCTACATCATCCGCGTTGGCGATCATGTCGTTGGCGTCGTTTACTACAAGATATAGATGCTAGGCAACGTAAGATAGAGTTGCCTTCATCGCAAACGACGGCCAGATTCCCGCCAAAGAAAAGTCGGGAATCTGGCTTCGTCTTGCCCCCGGTGTCAGATTGAGTTGCAAAAAAGCATCGCATTTGCACCAGTCGGAAAAAATTCAGATTAGCCTTGTTGCTTGCTTCAAATTAGAATCTCTCTAATATCAATTTTCATGAATGCGCGAAACCTTTTCGCTGGAAGAGGAGCGGGAAGGGTTTGACAAGATGAGGTGAATTTCTACCGCGCTAAAGTCAAGACTACGCCCATCTGGAGAACACTTATGAAATTCTGGAACAGCCTGCCGATCCAAATAAAAGCGATAATTGCTCCGGCACTCGGTTGCGTCATGGCGCTCATTATCGGCGGGGTTTTTTACTCCACGTTCCATAATGTCGCCGAGGCGCGGCAACAAAGCCAAGCCATATCCGCCGTCACGTCGGCGGTGAACACATTTATTCTCGGCTTTGGACAAACAAACATCAAAGTCAACGAAATCGTCGTGCTGCAAGCGTCCAACGTCGGGGACAAGAAGGTTATCGAAGCCGTCAACTCGACAAAAACATCGCTGGCCGACAGCAATGATAAGTTCGAAAAAGTAACTTGGGACACCGCCGGAATCAATGCCGCCACGGTGGATGAAATCCGAAACGACCTTAAAGCCTACGAAACCGGCTACAAGTCGTTGGCAGGCGTGGTCTCGGTCGATGTTTCCATGTCGACGATGTTTTTGAACAACTGCAACAACAAGTATCAGAAAATTACCGGTGAACTCGATCAAGTGTCAAAAGCCTTGGCAACCAAGGACGAAGCCCTGCAACGCCGCGTCGATCAGCAAATGCACGCCGCCCTAACGATGGTTTTGACCAGCGTCGGAGTCGCGGTCTTGCTGCTTCTGCTTGTCGGCGGCGCTCTTGGTCGCGCGATCGCCAAACCGATTCAAGTGATTACGGGCGTTATGCGCGTTTTGGCCAATGGCGATATGCGGGTGACCGTCCCCTATCAGGATCACACCGATGAAATCGGCGAGATGGCCAAGGCCGTGATGGTCTTTAAGGAAAACGCCGAGCAGGTTGAACATTTGAAACAAGAACAGGCCGATGCCGAACGCAAGGCAACCGCCGACAAAAAGGTGACGATGCAGAAACTGCAGCAGAACTTTGAAGCCAGCGTGGGGCAGATCGTCAACGCCGTGGCTTCGGCGGCAACGCAGCTACAGGCGAACGCCAAAAACCTCACGGATATGTCGGAACACACCAGCCAGCTCTCGACGACCGTTGCTTCCGCGACCGAGGAAGCTTCGGTCAGCGTGCAAACGGTGGCCTCCGCAGCCGAGGAACTTTCCGCCTCGATCGCGGAAATCAACCGTCAGGTTACGGATTCCGCGCACATGGCGCAGGAAGCGGTCGAAGAGGTCAAGCGCACCGATTCAACCGTCTCCACTCTTTCCGAAGCGGCGGAACAAATCGGCGGCGTCGTCAAGCTGATTCAGGACATTGCCGGACAAACTAATTTGCTGGCGCTCAACGCCACAATAGAGGCCGCGCGCGCCGGTGAAGCCGGCAAAGGTTTCGCCGTGGTCGCGAGCGAGGTCAAGAGTCTCGCCAACCAAACCGCCAAAGCGACCGAAGAAATTTCTCAGAAAATCGTCACGGTGCAAAATGTGACGAACGACGCCGTCGGCGCTATACGCAGCATCGGCGGCATTATCGATCTCATCAGCGACGTAACCGATAAGGTATCCCACGCTATCCAGCAACAGAACGCAGCGACCCGCGAAATCTCCAACAATGTTCAGCAAGCCTCTACCGGAACCCAAGAAGTTAGCAACAACATCGTCAACGTCACGCAAGCGGCGACGCAATCGCGGCAAGCTTCCGGCGAAGTCTTGAGCGCCTCCCTCGAACTGTCCAAACAGTCCGAAAAGTTACGCTTCGAAATCGACGCGTTTCTGGAAAATCTTAAAAAGGGGTAGGCGTTTATTCCCCATCCTCTTTATAAAGATCGGGCAGTTGCTTTTTCAGGTTTGCGACCTTCGGCAGGTCATTGACAATAATATAGGCGTTATCGGGATGCTCCGTGGCATAATCCTGATGATACTCTTCGGCAGGGTAAAACGCCTGTAGCGGCTCCAAAGTCGTCACCACGGGATTATCAAAAACCTCAGCCACATTGATTTGCTGAATGTAGGCGGCGGCGATTTTCTGCTGCTCCGGCGTCGCGTAGAAAATCGCCGAGCGGTATTGCGTGCCATGATCGGGACCTTGGTAATTCAACTCAGTCGGATCATGCGCGACGGAAAAATAAACCTTGAGAAGTTTTCCAAGCGTCACTTGCGCCGGATCGTATGTGACCTGCACAGCTTCGGCATGCCCCGTCTTTCCGGTACTGACGGCTTGGTACTGCGCCGTGTTCGCAGCGCCCCCGGCATAACCGGAAACGGCGCGTAAAACGCCTTTGACATGCTGGAACACGGCCTGAACGCCCCAGAAGCAACCGCCCGCGAGAACGATCGAGTCCTGATGCCGTCCTGCGACCGCCTGTTCATCAAGCACAGGATCGGGCAGCGTTACCGGAGCCGCCGCCGCGCCCGAAACTCCGCAGGCGAACGCCGCAGCAGACAGCATGCCGGTTATTCCCGCGACAGGTTTTGATCTGTGTTTTTTCATGCCATTCCTCCTCGCCAAGGTGCCCCTATGATCGGTGGAACCCTGAAATGCAAGACGATTTAAGCCCAACCGTCAAGCCGTTTTGCGCTTGCCTACGGCACTTTTCGCAAACCGCTTGCGTCGAATCTGTTTTTCCCCTTTTATATTCGCAACATAACAAGGAAAACCCTTATGAAATCCGCATTTCGCACCGCGTTTGTCGCTCTGGTTGGCGTTGGTCTGATGACGGTGGGCTGGACGGCTCCCGCATACGCTCGCCACTGCACCCATTATTCCCACACCACGGGACGCTGCATCAGCCACGCCAACAGCGACGGCAGTCGCAGCAGTCACCACATGACCAAGCACAAAGTCTCGTCGCAGAAGATGATCGTGCGGGAAGCGCAATCGCATCTGATCAACCTCGGTTACTACAAGGGCAAGGTCGATGGTGTCATCGGCAAGAAGACCCGCGCCGCGATCCGCTCGTTCCAACGCGATAATGGCTTACATGTCGATGGAATCCTCGGACCGAAAACAATGGCGGCGTTGATTGCCGCCGATAAAACGAAAGCGATGTCGTCGTTGCCGATGCCCACGCAGACTGCCACGCCGCAGCCGGGAACCGCCTCGACCGACCACACGGATTTTTACGGCTATTACGACCAGCAATATGCTGACCCGATGATGACGGCGCGGCAAAATTCCAACCCGGCGATGCAAGAGCTGCCCACGCGTTTCGCGCAAGTCGACCTCACCGAAATACCGACCGGCGACACCAAATTCTACAACGTTGTGCTGAACGGACAGCCGATCCTGCAGATCAACAACCAGCCCTCGGTCATCGGCGTGTCGCGCACCTTCGCGCTCGGCGACGAAGACGGGATTATTTTCTCGGCCTACAACGCCGGAGATCCCGTCTGTGCCTATACGCACTTCCTGCTAATCATGCGCGCTGGCTCGACGGCGCTGAACCCGATCGGCAACTGCACGCGCGGCTATCAGGCGAGCATCAAGAACGAATCCCTATTCATCGTCTTTCCCGAAGCCGACGATGCCCGCGCCGTCGGCGCGACGTGGCGTTACGATCACGGCAGCTTGAACCGCCTTTGATCCCCAGCGGTGGACTGCGTCAGTCAAAATGAAGCGTCCCTCTTGCCGCACAAAAACGGTGGAATCCCCCTCCCTTTACGGGAGGGGTAAGGGGAGGGCAAAAATGTCGCGGCATGTACTTTATCCTTCACCAGCCCTCACCTAACCTCTCCCGCAAGCGGGAGAGGGACAGACCGCTTCTTCCTCAACACTGTTTTCTGAACTCCAATCAGGACAAACAGCTAACGTGATTGAGATATTTCTTCTGTCAACGCCTTGCGCAGCTTGGCATAAACCGGCGCGTCGGTTGTTACGGTGAAGGCGATGTCGTCAATGCGATGCACCGGAACCATTTCGATAAAGCTTCCGGTGATAAAGGCTTCGCTCGCGCGGCGCAGATCATCCTTGGTCAGATCGCGCACCTGACGCGGCACACCGAGCCGTTCCGCCAGTTCCAGAATCACCTTGCGCGTCACGCCGCGCAGCATTCCCCGCCCCGGCGTACACAGCACGCCATCAATGACGCAGAAGAAATTACTGGTCGGGCTCTCGGTCACATAGCCGTCGCGATGCGTGAACAATATCTCGTCACAATCCGGCCCCGCGAGTTGTCGCGCGGCGCGAAACCCAAGCAAATAATTGGTGACCTTGGCGTCGGCGATCTCACGCGCGAACGGAACGGTTTTCAGGCTAAGACCACGCCGATTGAGTTCGACCCCCTTCGGCGCTTCGGGATGCTTGGGATCGACGGCTTCCTCGATCAACATGAAATGCGGCGTAAAATCGCGGCAACCCGCGAAACCGAACGCGCCATCCATGCGCGAGCATTCCCCGGCGGTCAGATAGAATTTCAAGCCGCTGTGCGGAAATTTGTTTTGCGCCGTGAGGTGCCGCGCGGCTTGCGTAATTTCCGACGGCGAATAGGGACAGGTCAGCCCAATGACCTCAGCGCCGCGTAGCAAGCGCTCGATATGATCGTCGAGCCGAAAGGGAACGCCGCCATAAACGCGGGCGAAATCGAACAAAGCCGCGCCGCGAGCGAAACCGAAATCAAGCGGGCTGATCGTAATCGACCCGCTATCGACAAACTGTCCATCATGGAAGGCGAGAGGCATGGTGATCCCTGTACCACCTACCTAAAGAACTTTCAGATTTCCTACAAGGGATAGAGGAACGCATGACCCCGTTAATGTCAGCCGGGCTTATGGGTTAAAGCCTGCCCCTGACCTGTCTGCCGACCAGCCCCCGGTTGACGATGGGGCGCACGTGCACCATTTACGAGCCCCGAAACGGGACAAACGGCAACAAAAACATAACTGCCGGGCATGCGTTCGGCCACAACTTGTTTCTCGTCGGCGTCGCTCCCTTGCCAATGAATTACTCCTGCCTTTGAATCGATTAAAAAAAACACCCCTGTTCGGAAATTACTCAAAGCAGATGCCGCAAGAGAGTACGGATTTTGTGAATCGGCGGCGGGACTCTTTGTAGCAATTTCTATCACCGCTTGGGTATGATAGTTTATAATCACAACACCTTCAACCTGCCGCGCAAATAAGCACGACATGCCGTCCTCCCCTGACCCAAGACCTAGAAAGACTGGTTTGCTTGGATCGTTGGGATTCAAAGTAATAGTAAATTCAGTCATAATGGCATCCCTTGTTTATTAGAACGGTTCCGATCACCTGAGGCCTACCCTACGAACCATCACCCGTAAAGTAGTAAAATTTTTCAATCAACAATTCAGGATTGTCATCATCGGCTTAACGCGGTGTCCGGTCGCTCCAACCTCTTTCGTCCTGCTGCCAATAACTCAGTTGATGTCCTGCGGATTTATAATCGCTCCAATGACGGCGCGCGGTCGCGACGGCGGATTCGTCGTTGCCGTCGAACACTTCGCACACGCGCTGATAGTCGCCGAGTTTGTGCGACTCCGCGCCGTCGGTCAGAAACAGCACGTCGGCATTGTTAGGGCGTTCATCCTCAACCGTAAGCCAAATCGGCTGCATCGCGGCGTTGCCGTCCTTGGCGTTACCGTGCGGCAAAAACCGTTCGGGACGATAGGTCCAGAGGTGCTGCGTCAAAGCCTCGATCCGCTCCGGCGAACCGGCCATCACGACGGCGCGCCAGCCACGCTCAAGCGTTTTCTCCAGCAGCTCCGGCAAAGCCTGCTCCAACGTCTTGCGCGTCAAATGATAGAAGCGGATTTCGGGCATCAGACAATAAACAAGATTCTAGTGGACTGTGTCAGCTTAATTTTTAGAGAATTACCTTTGAAGCAAGAGCGGAAGAGCCCCTCTCCCGCTCGCGGGAGAGGTTGGGTGAGGGCGGGTGAGGATAGAGAATGCCTTAACATTTTGTGCCCGCCCCTAACCCCTCCCGTAAACGGGAGGGGGA
>CAIQVS010000310.1 GCA_903875345.1 uncultured Pseudomonadota bacterium
ACCTGGGGCTGCCAGATGAACGTCTACGACTCGGCGCGCATGGCCGATGTCGTCGCGCCTTTTGGCTATCAACCGTCAGACGAAGCCGACGACGCCGATCTCGTCATCTTCAACACCTGCCACATCCGCGAGAGAGCCACCGAGAAACTGTTCTCCGAACTGGGGCGTTTGCGTTTTCTGCGCGAGGCCAAAGCCTCCAAGGGCGAGCGCATGATGGTCGCCGTCGCCGGATGCGTCGCGCAGGCCGAAGGCGCGGAGATTCAGCGCCGTATGCCGTGGGTCGATATGGTGTTCGGACCGCAGACCTATCATCAACTGCCGGAGATGATCGCCAAGATCAATCGCGGCGCGGGCGTTGTGCTGAACACCGAATTTCTTGCCGAGCCGAAATTCGACGCCCTGCCGACCGAAAGCGCGGCGAACGACGTCAGCGCGTTTTTGTCGATACAGGAAGGCTGCGATAAATTCTGCGCCTTCTGCGTCGTGCCTTACACGCGCGGCGCGGAATACTCCCGCCCCGTCGCGGCGATTATCGCCGAGGCCGAACGCCTTATACAACGCGGCGCGCGCGAGATCACGCTGTTGGGGCAAAACGTCAACGCCTATCACGGCGAGGGTCCGGACGGCACGACATGGGGCTTCGCACGGTTGCTGCGTCGGCTGGCTGAGATGCCCGACATCAAACGCCTGCGCTACACCACGTCGCATCCGCGCGACATGGACGACGAGCTGATTTCCGCGCACCACGATGTGCCGCAACTGATGCCGTTTTTGCATCTGCCGGTGCAGAGCGGGTCGGACGCCATTCTGCAAGCGATGAACCGCAAGCACACCGCCGACGATTACCGCCGCATCATCGACAAGTTGCGCGCCGCGCGGCCTGAGATCGCGCTGTCCACCGATTTCATCATCGGCTTTCCGGGCGAAACCGATCAGGATCACGCCGCGACGATGAAGCTGGCGCGGGATGTCGGTTTTGCTCAGGCGTATTCATTTAAATACAGCCGCCGTCCGGGAACTCCGGCAGCCGCGATGACCAATCAGGTCGAGGAAGCCGTTCAGGATGCGCGGTTGCAGGAACTTCAGGCGTTGCTGCGCGAACAGCAAATGTCCTTCAACCAAAGCATGATCGGCAAAGCCCTGCCCGTCTTGTTCGAGAACAAACTGAAAGACGGCACAGGGCTTTTCGGGCGCACGCCGTTCATGCAAGCCATGTACATCGCCGCGCCGGAACGGCTGATCGGCTGCGAAGCCACGGTCACTATCACGGGCGCGGGCTTGACGAGCCTGAGCGGCGATGTCGAATTCGTGGCAGCGGCGTAGGCAGACACAACATTCGCAATAGTCATGTTTTCCTCTTGCGTTTCACATGAAACAATGATAGGTATATAGTCCTTCTCCTGCTGAGGCGGGCTACGGCACAGTTTTGGCCGCATACCGCAGCGGCGGCTGAGGACTCCCGCATAATAGAAACAAACTACTTTACACAATTATTTAGAAATGATCCTGCTTCCAGCCAACACATTACTTCAACAAGTTTCCATTATTTACTTTCACATTTTCACCTTATAGAGTCATGGCAACAGTTTTTTCAAAAGGAACAAAATATGACAGGAAGAACAATCCTATTAGGCGCTTTATCATTAGCGGCTATAGGCGTGACAGCAATCCCGCAGAAACATCACACGCTACCTTTCAGCGCAGATACAGCCCCGGATATTTCAGGATTTTTTAATCCGGAGGCGGCTCTTATTCCCGCCCCCAATGGGATTAAAAAAGATGGCGGTTTTTTCCATGATAATGGGAAAACCGTATTTGTTCTGGTCCGCGATGAAACGGAACAGGCGCCCAAACGTGTCATAATATCTTTTGATGGCCCTAGTCATTTTGGAACGATACAAGACCACTATACGGTAAGGGTAAATTTTGGCCGCGTTAAAGACACAGTTAGACGTAATGCTTCTCGTGGTGATTCTGGGGTCGGGATACTCTCGAAAGTTCGGCGATGTCGGCCG
>CAIQVS010000311.1 GCA_903875345.1 uncultured Pseudomonadota bacterium
CACGCGCATCACCGCGCAAGCTGTCGTTAACAGCCTTCGCTTCATGCCGCAAAAACCATTGCACCTTTATGTGACGGGCGGCGGAAGGCTCAACAACACGCTCATGCGCTGGATCGGCGAGCTGGCCGATATTCCGGTAAGTCCGGTCGAAAAACTCGGCTGGAGCGGCGACGGTCTTGAAGCCGAAGCCTTCGCCTATCTCGCCGTACGCTCCCGCCTGGGATTGCCGTTAAGCGTCCCCGGCACAACAGGCGTGCCGAAGCCGACGACGGGCGGAAAGTGGCACGAGCCGGGGTAAGTCTGTATAGGATATTCGATTCAGTGTATACCCTGACTCAGTGATAACCCGAAAAAGGGCTTGACGCCGATACTCGGATAGATTCTTGTGCGGGAATGATACGCGCAGGGTTTCTGGACGCCGAAAGTCGGCAGGATTTGATCGAGTTGGCCCGGGACGGGTCAACGGAGCATCGGTTGGCGCGTCGGGCGAACGCGCTCGTGCTTTTGGACAAAGGCTGGAGCTGTCAACAGGTGGCGGCAGCGTTATTGCTGGATGACGATACGATCCGCACATGGCATCGGCTTTACGAAGAAGATGGGATCGAGGGGATCATCGATTTTGGTTATGAAGGCGGAGCTTGCCGCTTAAGCCTCGAACAACAAGAAAAGCTGAAACTGTGGATCACGCAGACGTTGCCGCGCACGACACGACAGATTGGCGCATGGATCGAGCAAGAGTTTGGGATTGTCTATCAGGGGCGCTCTGGCCTGATCGCGTTGATGCGGCGCATGGGAATGGTTTATCGCAAGCCTAAAACAGTGTCGCGCAAACTGAACGTCGAAAAGCAGAAAGCCTTTATCGAAGCCTATAACGCGCTTCTGAACGGCTTGTCGGATGACGAAGCCGTGTTGTTCGGCGACGCGGTGCACCCGACGCATGCCGTGCGTCCGGTCGGTTGCTGGGGGCCTGAAGACACGCCGCTGGTGGTGGAGCAAAACAGCGGGCGGGATCGCCTGAACATCCACGGCGCGATTGATCTGGAGACAGGCAAAAGCTGCATGATCGAAGCTTTGACCGTCAATGCCGTCAGCACGATCGCGTTGTTATCGGCGATTGAGGCTTTGTATCCGAAGAAGCGAAAAATCCACCTTTTTCTCGACAACGCCAGATACCATCACGCCGAAATGGTGCAGGAATGGTTGGCGAGGCCGGACTGCCGCATCGTTCTGCATTTTGTTCCGACTTACTGCCCGCATCTGAACCCCATCGAGCGCTTATGGGGGCTGATGCACAGAAATGTTACTCACAACAAATCCTATGCCAAGTTCAACGACTTCTGCGCCGCCATCCTCGGCTTCTTGCGCGACGAAGTCCCAAAAAACTGGCAGAAATACGCTGATTCAGTGACCGATAACTTCCGCGTCATCAATCCCAAAAATTTTCGGGTTCTCGCTTAAACGAGGTATACTAAATATAATAAAGTACTAACCCCAAATGAGTAACGCCGGTCGGCCATTGGGGTGTTGTGAAATATCCCACAACCTTTCGCGCCGTCTTCGCTCGAATATTTCAAAAATAGCCCTTGACTTCTGTCTCCATATAGGAGACTTTACATTCGTCCGCCCTTATGGCGACCAAAATCAAGAAACGTCATCCCGGAAAATTTTCTCTTCGCGGAGCGAAAGAAAATTTATCCGGGAACCAGTTACGCTATCCACTCGCAAGTGTTCGCGGAAATCGTAACTGGTTC
>CAIQVS010000312.1 GCA_903875345.1 uncultured Pseudomonadota bacterium
GATGCAGCCTTCCTCGGCGAGCATTTTCGGCCACGCGGTTACAAGAATTTCCAGAAACTGGACCGTCTGTTGCCAATGCTCGGCAAGTTCCTGTTTCTCCACCACGTGCCCAAGCTTGCTGAAATCGAGGCGGTTGATCTGCACCTCGTCGAGAAACTTCGCCAGAGCGTCGGCCAGCTGCGCCGCTTGGTCATAAGACATCGCCGTGTCGCGCTTGCGCACCAGTTGCGTCAACAACAGCTTGCGTCGCAGCGGCGATAGCGCCGGTGGAAGGTCGGCATCGAGCGCGGTGTCGGCGAAATAGAATTCGTCCTCGTCGATGTCGCCGAGCGGGCGCATACGCGGCAGCAGCGCGGCGCGGTCTTCCAGACGATTCAGGAACGCATCGCGCAAAGACAGACAGGCGCGTCGCGTCGGCAAATAAACCTGCAGATCGGCGAGACAAAAAAGATTGTCCTTGGATTCCCGCCACAAACCTTCGGCCAGAGCGTCGATAAAATCCATGCCGGAGGGTATGGTCAGGACGTTTTTGGTCATGCCGTAACACCCCACCCTTGCCCGCTGGCGAGCAGCTCATTCGCCTTCTGCCAATCCTCCGGCGTGCCGACGTGATAGCAGGTTCCGTCATGTTCGATGCCGTAGAGCCGCTGCCGCGCCTCGGCCTGATCCCAGATGACGTTGTTGGAAAACACGCGATCCGGCACGGGATTGAACAATTCCGGCTTCAGGATTTGCGCCGAAAGCATGACGTAGGGATGGGGCGGCGGCGCGTCGCGGCGATGCGCGCGTCCGTCCGGTTTCATCCGGAAATCGCCCTTCGGCGAAAATCCCCGCGCCTTCGCGGTCGGCATCAGCAGCAACAGCGCGTCCATACGTTCCGCATTCCACATATCCATCATGCGCTTCAGGCTCGGCGTCGTTCCGTCGCGCCACGGTAGATCGGCGTTCAGCGCGAAAAACGGCTGGTCGCCGAAATGACGCAGCGCGTTTTTGATGCCGCCTCCCGTATCGAGCAATTCTTGCTCGCGCGAAACGACGATCTCGATGTCTTTCCGATGCGACAGATGTTCTTCAATCTGTTCCGCCAGATAGAACGTGTTGACGACGGCGCGAGTCACGCCGACGCCGATCAGCTTGTCGAGCGCGTGATCGAGCATCGTCCGTTCGCCGACCTCGAACAGCGGTTTCGGCTTGGCGAGCGTCAGAGGCCGCATACGGGAGCCGATCCCGGCGGCAAGTATCATGGCGGTAGGGGAGATTCGATTCATCGACTGATACTAAAGTGCATCATTGCCATAGAAAACCCTTATTCCCTTCGGAAATTCAGCCTATTGGTTCTTGTCGCCGGGGGACACCGGACGATAAAACCACGCGCATAGACTTATAAACACTCTGGATCGTGTCATGACCGGTAATAATCCCATTTCCTTCGCCGTTTCCGTCATCATTCCTTTGCTGAATGAGGCCGGAAACGTCCTGCCCTTGATCGACGAAATCGCGGCGGCGCTGAAAGCCTATCCGCTCGTAGGCGAAAATTTCGAAATCGTTTGCGTCGATGACGGCAGCACGGACGCGACGGCGGATGAAGTCCAACAAGCGCGGCGGAAACATCCGCAAGTGCGCCTCATTCGTCATGCGCGGCGTCTGGGGATGAGCGCCGCGATTCGCAACGGCGTGCGCCGCGCCCGCAGCGCATGGGTGATGACGATTGACGGCGACCGCCAGAACGATCCGGCGGACGCGCCGCGCCTGCTCGATCTGGCGTGGGCTAGGGGCAGGGATCGCAAACTTCTCGTCGCGGGGATACGGGTCAATCGTCAGGATACGTTCGGCAAGCGGCTCGCCAGCCGTTTTGCCAACAGGATTCGCAAGGCTTGCCTTAACGACAACTGCCCCGATACGGGATGCAGCCTGAAAGTCTTTCCGCGCGATTCCTATCTGGAATTGCCGTTTTTCAATGGGTTGCACCGGTTTATGCCGGCTCTACTGAAACTTTATGGACATGGAACGGTCTTTACGCCCGTCAATGACCGCTTGCGGCAAGTCGGCGTCTCAAAGTCGGATTTTATTGGCCGCGCCGTCAAAGGCTTGTTCGACCTTCTGGGCGTCATGTGGATCATGCGCCGCACACCCGCGCCGGAGCGCGGCGAAGAAGTCTAATCACCCCGCGCCGGAAATTACCGGAAAATCTGGCCGTTCTGCATCAACTGCGCGTGTTGCTGATCCATGACCGAAGCCAATTGGCCGATCTTGTTGTCGCGGATCAGATTGCGGATCGACATGGACTGGGTTCCTCCGTCGGTGATCAGGAAGCGAAGGCTGACGCCGCGTTCCGCGAGGCTTTGATGTAAAACAGCCGTGAAGCTGGTGGCCAGCAACTGGACGGCGCGGGGGCCGATTTTCTGTTCCGCCAGCTGAAGTATGCCTTCGATGCCTTCGAAGACGTTTCCGGCGTGTACGGTCGTGATCACAAGATGTCCCGATGTCGCGGCGCGCAACAATTCATTGGCGATGTCGGGTGTGCAGGCTTCGCCGATGAAAAGATAGCGCGGATGGCAACGCAGGCTATTTGTTAAGGCTTCCGCCCATTCGTTGTTCCTGTTGGCTTCCACCTGATAGCAGTAACCGTTTTCGCCGTGCCGACCGCTGATGTCGTACTCGACGGGATCTTCGATGGTGTAGCCGATGCCGCCGTAACGGCGCATGAAATCGGTCAGCAGGGCGCACCCCGTCGTGGTCTTGCCCTGTCCGGTAGCCCCGCAAACGATCACCAGCCCTTCGCGTATGCCGAGCCTTTCCAGATGCGGAACCAGCGCCGGAGGAAATCCCAGCTTGTCGAGAGTGGGCGGCTTGTCCTTGATGCGACGCAACGCGACCCAGGTTTTTCCATTGGCTTCATGAACGAACGCGGCGCGCAGCCGGATGCCGTCCATGGCGACGATCAGTTTTTTATCCGAGATATTATGGCGAACGTAGTTGGCCAGTTCCTCGACTTCACCGAGGCAATTGATCGGCACCATAATATCGGGATGCTTCTGCACTCCCTTCATATTGATGCGGTAATGGGGTCTGTCGCCGCCTTCAAGGCATATATAAAGGTCAACGAAAGCAAGTTCTTTAAGGTTATTAAGGGGCATAGAGCGCTCGCGGTATCTTGGGGTGGAGGGTTGATAATCGTTAAGGGCAACGGCACGAACCGGCGACGACGAATTCTGCCAAAAGTTAAAGGACATATTTGAAAAACTGGTTAACGAGCTTTTTCATTTGATAAAAGGCCCCGGGTCGGATAGAGCTTTTTTCGTATCAGGCGGCATGAAGACGCCCTGAATCAGGGATAAGCAAGTCGGGGCAGCTCGATTCTTGTATTAACCCTTGACTTTTGTCCCCGATTTCGTCAAAAACGCGCGTTCGCGAGGCTTTGGCCGGTCGCGCTTTTTCGCATAAGGAATTGAGATATGTTCGCAGTCGTCAAGACCGGCGGCAAGCAATACAAAGTTGCCCAAGGTGATGTTATTCAGGTCGAAAAGCTTCCCGGCGAAGCTGCGGCCAAGGTTGAACTCGGCGAAGTGCTGATGCTTTGCGACGGCGCCAAGGTGACCGTCGGAACGCCTCTGATTACGGGCGCGAAAGTCGTCGCCGAGATCGTGGCGCAGGATCGCACCGGCAAGCTGATCGTGTTTAAGAAGAAGCGCCGCCAGAATTACCGCCGCAAGAATCATCATCGGCAGGAATTCACGGTTCTGAAAGTGACCGAGATACAAGCGTAAGGAGAGTCGCACATGGCACATAAAAAAGCAGGCGGCTCGTCCCGCAACGGTCGCGATACAGCGGGACGTCGTCTCGGCGTCAAGCTCTTTGGCGGCCAGAAGGCCTTGGGCGGTAATATCATCGTCCGTCAGCGCGGCACGAAGTATTTCCCCGGCGACAATGTCGGCATCGGCAAGGATCACACCTTGTTCGCCACCGTCGATGGCACCGTGCGTTTCCGTGAAAAGACCGGCAAGCGCACCTATGTCTCGATCGAAAAGGCCGCCGCCGAGTAAAAGTTACTCGGTCGGCGTTGTGCCGTTCGCGGGTTCGCAAGCGAAACTTTTATCCAAAAACGCAGCTGGATCAACGTAGGGTTGAGTTCGCTTCGTCGCGCTCGCTTTATCGGCATGACGAGCATTGCCGCGCGGTAAGAATTTTTGCTCGTTTGCCATGTTTACCATAACAAACTCTTGCCGAAAATCTTCGTGTGGGATAACGAATTTGACGCGAGTCAAATTTCAAGGGAGGGGATATTAAAATGGCACGAAAACAAAGAGACGTATTTCACTCAGAGGCTGGGAAAGAAGTCACAAGGCAACAAATTATGGATGAGATTGGGGAGCTGGGGGAAAATGCGACCGTAGAGCTGGTTGCCAAGATATTCGGTATTCCTCATGTGCCTGATGTTATCAAAGAGTGTATCCGCGCCTCGAAAAAAGAGCTTAGCCGGAGGAGATCTTCCGGCGTCAGCGGTAGAACGCCTCCCACTGAGGAACAAATTGCCGCTGCCAGAGACAAATGGGAACCTGTTCTGGCCGAGGTTCAAACGTTCCTTGCTGAGGTTAAAGCCGAAGAGAAAAAGTATCCTGATTCATGGGGATCGCCAGCGAATGCAAAAGAAATTGGCGAAATGCTTCCCGCTTTGATTGGGCGGATGATAGCGGAAGGCCGTGAGACGTTGCGAGGCGTTCCGGAGGTTTCTCGAAAGGATATGTGCGCGCGCGCAATAGGGGTCTGGTGTTGGGCTTCATTAGAGCCTGTTCATGATCTTTTTATGAGCAGAGCGAGGAAAGCGAGAGCGACCATGTTCAGGCTGGTGTTGAGTTTACGCTCGCAGTTTTTCCAAAGTCTGCGGCATTTGTCGAGCC
>CAIQVS010000313.1 GCA_903875345.1 uncultured Pseudomonadota bacterium
CAGACTTATGAGATCATGACTCCGCAATCGGTGGGGCTGAGCAAGACATCTCTGAAACTTGGCAAACTGTCCGGACGCAACGCCTTCCGCAACAAGCTGCATGAGCTGGGCTATGAACTTGGCGATACCGCCCTGAACGACGCCTTCGAGCGATTCAAATCGCTGGCGGATCGCAAGAAGGATATTTTCGACGAAGACATCATGGCGTTGGTGGACGACGAAGTCGCGCACGCCGACGACCATATTCGTTTCGTCAGCCTCGACGTCCGGGCGGGATCGAAGGGGCCGCAGCAGGCTTCTTTGGAATTGCAGATTGACGGCACCCCAACCGCCGCGACCTCGATCGGCAACGGTCCTGTCGATGCCATTTTCAACGCGATCAAAAAGCTCATGCCGCACGAAGCCAACCTGCAGCTGTATCAGGTCAGCGCCGTAACCGGCGGCACCGACGCGCAAGCCGAAGTCACGGTGCGGCTTGAAGAAAACGGTCGTATCGTTGTCGGCCAGGGCGCGGATCCGGACACGCTGGTGGCCTCCGCCAGCGCCTATATCCATGCGCTTAACAAACTGGCGATCAAGCGCCTCCGAACGGCGCCTCCGGACGCGGCGTCTCTTTCAAGACAACGTTAACGACACTCTGATATACTATCCTAATCAGACGTGATCGCTTCCGGAAACGCGCTGTTTTTTTGGTTGGGAATTGCACAGATTCCGGCTATCTATAAGCATAATTAATCATCTTTTTCGAGGTCACCGTGGCTGTCGATACCAGACAACAACAAACAGCATCTTGGGCATTACAGTCCATGGAAAGCATGACGCGTTACGGGCTTAGCCCGACGCCCAACAATTATTCTGTATTTTATTATTATCATGCAGGGACCAATCCGAATTTAAAAATGGCGATTGATCTGTTGCTAAGCCAGCAGGATATCCTGACCCAACAAAATTGCACTGACCTTTATCAAGCCCATCTTGGTATCGACGCCGAGCAACGCATTCTCAAGGAAACCAACACCGCAATCGAGGCCGAAGTTGTTCGTGTGTTGGACGCCATCGATCGCGCCGCGACGAACACCACGCAGTACAACCAAACCTTAAGCACATTCTCCGGCCAGTTAAACGAACCGACGTCGCTCGATGAAATTCGCGGCGCCGTGACGAAGGTGGCCAACGAAACCCGCAACATGGTCAAGCAGAACGAACGTCTGGCCACCCAGCTTGCCAGCACAACGCAGCAATTAACCGAACTGCGTTTTAATTTCGATCAGGCGCATAAGGAATTGCAGATCGATCCGTTAACCGAAGTGGGTAACCGCAAATATTTCGACAACGAGCTTTTGCATTCGACGCTGGAGGCGCGCGACAATGGCGCGCCGCTGTCCTTGTTGATGGCCGACATCGATTATTTCAAAAAGTTCAACGACGCCTATGGCCACGCGATCGGGGATCAGGTGCTGAAGCTCGTGGCGCGAACGATGGTCGAAAACCTCAAGGGACGCGACATCATCGCCCGCTACGGCGGCGAGGAATTCGTCATTCTTTTGCCGCATACGGCTTTGCGCGACGCGGAAAAAGTCGCCAATCTTCTTCGCGCCAATCTCAACACCAAGCTCATCAGGAAACGCAGCACCAATGAAACCTTGGGCGGAGTCACCATTTCGATCGGCGCGGTCGAATATTATCAGGGCGAGCAGCTGGAGGAATTTGTCAGCCGCGCCGACACCGCGCTTTACAAGGCCAAGAACGAAGGGCGGAACCGCGTCGTCTGTCAGGAATTGACGCCGGAGCAGATCGAGGCCATCCGTACTCAAGCGAACGTCTTTGTCCCGATGCTCCCGACGGAAAACGTCGATATGGATACAACAGACCAGTAAGATACAAACCCGGTATGGCCTGATTATTACAACGTGGCGGGCGCTCCTGCCGGGCGGCGCGCAGCGGCGGTCGTTGTTGGAGTACCATTGTCACGTTGATGCCTCCAAGCCCACTGCCCTCCACCGTCTCTCCATGCCTCCGCAACAAGAGACTGTTGTTGCGCCGTGACTTGCCGATCGACCGGAAAATCAGGCTGCACCGGAGCAACAGGCCGTTGCGCAAGTTTTCTTCTTAAATCATCCGCTCCGGGCACCGCTGTAATATCGACAACGCTCATCGTGATATGGGGCGTGTCCTCTTCACCCGTAAGGCAAACCACCTGTCCTCCGGGCCTAATCATGTATTTATCAAAATACACCCCATCCGGTTGATCACTGACCTCCTTACGCGCAGGATCTCCGGCAGTCGTGGTAACATTAGCGCTGATAACGGACAGGATCATGTTTCCTTGCCGATCACGCGTCGCATCCACGACGACGCCTTGGTGTCCGTGCGCTTGACCATCGTAACCTTCTTCACCCCGCTGGTAATTGTACGACAGCGCAATCCAATCCCCGGAAGCAGGAAGATAATCGGAAGAATTGCCATGCATGTCATGAACGATCTGCGGTTTACCCGGTCGCTGAAGATCGCGATACCGCGCAACCGACATATGAGAATCGGCCTCATATGGAAAGGTTAACTTCTTATTGCCCGCAGCCTTATCCAGCATCGCGCCCATGGCTGAGGTAAAAAGAGTACAGTACGGCAGGTCTTGGGTCGGCCACCGCCGCTGCGCGCCAAAATTATTTTGCCCATAGGTCGCAAGAGTCCGAACCAAGGGCCCCTCATTCTCTTCTCCTGTCACAGGATTTACAGTCTCTTGCGCGCCAAGAAAAGCGTAAGCTTGTCTCACCATCGCATCACGCAGAGGATCTCCGGTCGAGGGAATCTGAACACCATTTGTCGATATAATCGGTTCGTTGCTTCCGCTAGGAGGCACTGGAAACGTTGGAACAGATGGCGCAGATGCAGCCGGTTCTGGCGGTACCGTCGCTCCACGCAACCCCGATCCAGGCAACGGCGAAGGAGCTGAAGGAAGGATCGGCGGTGCGCGATGCGCCCCAGCATATTCCGAGCCAACCCGTGCAAGCGCTGCATTCTGTTCGAAATAATTGGAGAGTCGAACATGGTCCGTATTTATCGCTCTTACTTTTTCTGCCAGTGCCGCTGCTTCTGAAGCATCCCCGCCACTGATCGCGCCCAACGCTTGCAACAACGCAGACTTTGTATCACCGCCAAAACAGTTGTCCGCACCGAACCTGCCGCAGAAATAGCCTTCATGAATAAGTCGCTCTTGCAAGCCCCGTACTGAACCGGCATCCCCCTTATTTATAGCGCGAAGAATATCACTAAAAGACAAGCCCATCACAATCTCCACGTCACGTTTCTAACCTTTTGTACCATTTTCGCCGAATTGTATCACAAAATAGGTTGAGCAATTACTTTCAGCCTTGTCCTTTCATGAAAAAACTATCTAACCTGTTGTTATTATAAATGTTTCTTGTTTTCTTTATCGAAACACTAGGTTCCCTCTATATCGTTGATAGCCCCCATTTACCTGCCGTGATAGCCTCCCTCCATGCACAACATGGCTCTGACATCTGACGAACCCGATTACTGGCGAAACCTGAACCCAGCGCAACGCGCGGCGGTGGAGGCTTTGGACGGCCCCGTGCTTGTTCTGGCCGGAGCCGGAACCGGCAAGACTCGCGTGCTGACGGCGCGGCTCGTGCATCTGCTGGCGACGGGCAAGGCGCTGCCGGGGGAAATTCTCGCCGTCACCTTCACCAACAAAGCCGCCGCCGAGATCCGCGAACGCGCCGCCGCGATGCTGGGGCGTTCGGTCGAAGGCTGGTTTCTCGGCACGTTCCATTCGCTCGCGGCGCGGCTCCTGCGCCCTCATGCCGAGCGCGTCGGCCTGCGTCCCAACTTCACCATTCTCGGCGACGATGATCAGATACGGCTGATCAAGCAACTGCTGGAAGCCGAGAATATCGACGACAAGAAATCGCCCGCGCGCGCGGTGCTGGCGGTCATCAGCCGCTGGAAGGATCGCGGCCTGATGCCCAACGACGTCAAGCACGAAACCAGCCAGCTCGCGGGCGGCAAGCTGCCGAAGCTCTACGCGCAGTATCAGGAACGCTTGCAAACCTTGAACGCCTGCGACTTCGGCGATTTGCTACTGCATCATTTGACGCTGCTCAAAACCCATCCCGACATCCTCGCCGATCTGCACCGGCGTTTTCGCTACATTCTGGTCGACGAGTATCAGGACACCAACGTCGCGCAATATCTGTGGCTGCGGCTGCTGGCGCAGGAAAGCCGCAACATCTGTTGCGTCGGCGACGAGGATCAGTCGATCTATGGCTGGCGCGGCGCGGAGATCGGCAACATCCTGCGTTTCGAGCAGGATTTCCCCAACGCCACCGTCATCCGGCTGGAGCAAAATTACCGTTCGACCGGCCATATCCTCGGCGCGGCGGCGCATCTGATTTCGAAAAACACGATGCGGCTCGGCAAGACGCTGTGGACCTCGGCGGAGGCAGGCGACAAAATCCGTATCCAGACGTTGTGGGACGGCGAGGAGGAAGCGCGCTGGGTCGCCGACGAAGTCGAAGCCCTGCAACGCGCGCAGGTTTCGCTCAGCGAAATCGCCGTGATGGTTCGCGCCGGATTCCAGACGCGGCATTTTGAGGAACGTTTCATTTCATTCGGCATCCCCTATCGCGTCTTGGTCGGAGCGCGGTTCTATGAACGTCAGGAAATCCGCGACGCGCTGGCGTATTTGCGCTTGCTCGCCAGCCCCGCCGACGATCTCGCTTTCGAGCGCATCATCAACACGCCGAAACGCGGCGTCGGCCCAGCCGCGCTGCAACAGCTGCATCAGCACGCCAACGCCAGCAGGATCGCTCTGACCGAAGCCATTCCGCAGCTCGCCGCAACCGACGCGCTGAAACCCAAGCTACGCAGCACGCTGACGGGCTTGATGGACTCCTTCGAACGCTGGCGCGAGCTTCTGAAGACCCTGCCGCACACCGAAGTCGCGCAGATCGTGCTGGACGAATCCGGCTATACCGGCATGTGGCAGGCTGACAAATCGCCGGAGGCTCCCGGGCGGCTCGACAATCTCAAGGAACTGGTGTCGGCGCTGGCGGAATTCGACACGCTGCCCGCGTTCCTTGAGCATGTCAGCCTCGTTCTGGAAGCGACCGAGAAAAGCGGCGTCGATCAGGTGAGTCTTATGACCCTGCACGGCGCGAAAGGATTGGAATTCGACGCGGTGTTTCTGCCCGGATGGGAGGAGGAAATTTTTCCCAGCCGCCGCTCGCTTGAGGAAAACGGAACGCAGGGGCTGGAGGAGGAACGCCGCCTCGCCTATGTCGGCATCACGCGCGCGAAAGTCCGCGCCTTCATCAGCCACGTCGCCAACAGGCAACTGCACGGCAGCTGGCTCAACGCCCTGCCCTCGCGCTTCATCGCCGAACTGCCGGACCAGCACATCGAACGCCAGTCGAGCGTCAGCGGCGCGGCGATCATGTCGGGACGGACAGGCGGCGGAATTTCCGGCGGCTGGCGCGGCGCGGAGTCGGGATCGTCGTCGGGCGAATCGTCCCGCCGCAGCACCCCGTCCATTTTCCAGCAAATCCGCGCCGGGTCGGGAGGAAAGAGCGGTGGCGTCCCCCTCCCGTTTACGGCAGGGGTTAGGGGCGGGCGTGTTTTGAACGCGCCTTCATCCGGTGAACAAGAAATCATCCCGCCGCGACGCCCCGGCAAGCTGAATGTCGGCGACCGCGTTGCCCACGAAAAATTCGGCCTCGGCACCGTGCGGCGCATCGACCACGACAAGCTCGAAGTCTCCTTCGACAAAGCGGGAACGAAAAAGGTGATGGAGAGTTTCGTGCGCGCGGCGTGAGGCTGCGTCAGCCTGAAAAGCAAAGTGGGTCCATGCGCAACACAATACATTGCTCGACCAGATTCGACGGCACGGCAGATAGGTGATTATAATGTTACCTCCGTCACGAATTGCGAGTTTATAGTAAATGCTGAACTTATATTTCGGAGCACTCCACTGTTCGGTGTTAGTGGCAAGGTGCGTCTATAGCTGTTTGTCTGATCCCAATTTTTCTCTTTCAGAGCAAACTCTTGCGAGTTTTGTTTCCGATGCATCAACGGCATTAAAAGATTTACAAAAAACCTCTAAAGATGATCTACTGGAGAATTGCGCACATTATCTTGAAC
>CAIQVS010000314.1 GCA_903875345.1 uncultured Pseudomonadota bacterium
CCGTACTCGCCGAGCTAAACTGGGAACCAAGCATCACTGCTGCTCATATTGGTGTGACCGCCGATGCCGGCGTTGTTACTTTGACTGGCCATGTTGATACCTTCGATCAAAAACACTCAGCTGAACAAGCGGCGGGACGCGTAAAAGGCGTTAAAGGGATTGCGCAAGAAATTGAAGTCCAGCTGCCCTTTGATAAAAAGCGTACCGATGATGAAATTGCGGCAGCCGCTGTAGATCGCCTCGCATGGGATGTATCTGTTCCACCTGATGCGATTCAGGTCGAAGTAGATGCCGGCTGGGTTACCCTGACCGGTGAAGTAAACTGGCATTACGAGAAGGAAGCAGCCGAAGATAATGTCCGAAAACTTTTCGGGGTAATCGGCGTGTCTAACGAGATTATGATCAAGGCGCAGGTGAATGCCTCGAATATTAGTGACGACATCGCCCATGCATTGCATCGCACCTGGTTCTTTGAGCCGAAGGCGATCAAAGTAGCCGCTGTTGATGGGAAAGTTACCTTAACCGGCAAGGTCAGCTCATTACATGATTGGGATGTGGCCACCTCTATTGCGTGGTCAGCGCCTGGCACGACCGTCGTTCAAAACGATATCTCTATTGTTTGACACGAATGGCGTTTTAGCAATGTCTATAGGCATGCTTCCCAATCAGGAAGCAAATAAGTTTGCGCTTTTGGCGCCAAAAGAGATGGACTCCGCTGACCACAAAGCTATCGCTAGTGGCATCAGCGGAGCCGATCTTATGGACGCTGCCGGTCGCGCCGTTGCAGAGGCTGTCATAGAGCGTTGGACAAAACTCCCCATCACGGTTCTGTGTGGCCCGGGAAACAACGGTGGCGATGGTTTTGTCGCAGCTCGCTATCTGAAGGAAGCGGGTTGGCCAGTTCGGCTGGCTTTACTCGGCGCAGTCGAAAACTTAACCGGCGATGCAGCTTTGCATGCCGGTCATTGGAAGGGTGAGATTGAACTATTCAAGGCCGATGCTCTCGATGAAGCTTACCTTATCATCGATGCCATTTTTGGCTCCGGTCTATCGCGGCCTGTCGACGGCATCGCTGGCGAGATCATTCAGTCACTCAAAGAACGCAAGACTCCCATTTGTGCCATAGATGTGCCGACTGGTCTCGATGGAGCAACCGGCCTCGTCCGTGGTCAAGCTGCACCAGCTGATATTACGGTGACTTTTTTTCGCAAGAAGCCGGGGCATCTTCTTTATCCCGGACGCGCGCTTTGCGGTTCGGTCATCGTCGCAGATATCGGCATACCGACTGCGGTGCTTGATGACATTAATCCACATACATATGAGAACAGCCCTGAATTATGGCTCGATCAGTATCCGTGGCCACAAGCCACTGGAAACAAATATCAGCGAGGAGAAGTTCTCATCCTTGGCGGTGAGGCCATCACGGGCGCCAGCCGTTTGTCTGCGCATGGCGCAATGCGCGCCGGAGCCGGTTTGGTAACGCTTGCCGCTCCATCTTCGGCGTGGCTCATCTATGCAATGTCACTGACCAGCGCGATTGTGCGAAGTTTTAATAGCGTAGGCGAATTTGATGCCTTGCTTGCGGATGATCGCCGCAATGTCATCGTGATAGGCCCAGGCGCTGGCGTCGGCGAAACAACGAAGCAATATGTCCTTGCGGCACTCGCGGTCGAACGCAAGGTTGTTCTCGACGCTGACGCTCTAACATCTTTTGCAGGGACATCAGAGGTTCTATTTGAGGCGGTGAATTATCCTTGTGTCATGACACCTCATGAAGGTGAATTTGACCGGCTCTTTGATATCAAGGGCGATAAGCTCCTTCGCGCACGTAGTGCGGCGAAAAAGAGCAAGGCCATTGTCTTGCTGAAGGGCGCCGATACCGTCATCGCCGCACCTGATGGACGCGCTATCATCAATTCGAACTCTGTGCCGCAGCTTGCAACCGGCGGAAGCGGCGATGTCTTAACCGGCATTATCGCAGGTCTTCTCGCTCAAGGCATGGATGCCTTTCATGCAGCAGCGGCAGGAGCATGGCTGCATTGTGAAGCAGCATCCACCATCGGCCCCGGGCTTATCGCCGAAGACTTGCCAGATGCTTTAGTGCCAGTTTTAAAGAAACTTGCTGACATGACGCTCGCTGAGGGAGTTGTTCCACCAGAGGTAATGTCATGCACGCCATGATGCTGAAGAAGCTTAAAAAACCTCTCGAATGGGTCGAACTTCCGGATCAGGAGCCTGACACCGGAGAAATTAGAGTAAAGGTAAGCGCTTGCGGTGTTTGCCGCACCGACCTGCATGTCGTCGATGGTGAGCTGCCCGATCCGAAAGTGCCGATCATTCCGGGACATGAGATTGTCGGTCGGATTGATGCCATCGGGACTGGCGTCGATGGACTGCACATGGGGGAGCGTGTCGGCATTCCGTGGCTCGGCCATACCTGCGGTGTTTGTCCTTATTGTCTCCGACATCAAGAGAATTTATGCGATCACCCCATTTTCACGGGCTATACCCGAAACGGCGGGTTTGCCACGGCTGCGGTGGCCGATGCGCGTTTTGCATTTCCGCTCGGTGACGTTGGCAGTGATGTTGAATTGGCACCGTTGCTGTGCGCAGGTCTGATCGGCTGGCGGTCTCTAGCAATTGCCGGAGAAGGAAAGAAACTGGGCCTCTACGGTTTCGGCGCCGCCGCCCATATTGTAGCGCAGATTGCCAAGTGGCAGGGAAAATCCGTATTTGCTTTCACACGGCCAGGCGATATTGCCACCCAGAAGTTTGCGCGCAGTCTTGGGGTAGTATGGGCGGGCGGATCCGATGAAATGCCACCCGAACCACTGGACGCTGCAATCATCTATGCGACTGTTGGTGGTCTCGTACCACTCGCTTTAAAGGCTGTTTGCAAAGGCGGTCGCGTGGTTTGCGCGGGCATTCATATGAGCGACATTCCAAGTTTTGCATATGCATTGTTATGGGAAGAGCGGCAACTTGTCTCGGTTGCCAATCTCACGCGGCAAGATGGGATAGATTTTCTAGGCCAAGCCCCACAAATGGGAATTGTCGTCAAGACCACGAGCTATCCTCTCCAGAAGGCCAACGAAGCCCTCGCCGATCTTCGCGCTGGCCGGTTTGAAGGCGCCGCCGTGCTTATGCCTTAAAGTTTATCAATCGGTATAGGTTTTGAGGGTTTGCTTCTCCGAAATCAATCGTTTGACGAATGTCAAAAGAGCCAGATGCAAGAGGCGTACTCGTGGGGCTGGGCGGGGAAGACTCAAGATGAAAAGCAATTCAAAAAATTTTCG
>CAIQVS010000315.1 GCA_903875345.1 uncultured Pseudomonadota bacterium
CCTTGCTGCGTCAGAACAGAATTGAGATCGACGTTGCTTTTGGCGTTGATCGTCGGCGCGTAATGGAAGTTTGTGTCGCCTGACGTTTTCGAATTGTAGGTATTCCCGCCGACACCAGCTGGTGGCTCATTCGAATTGGCAAATTTCATATTGTCGGCAGCGCCTTTCGGCAAGGACATGCTCTGGCCATCGCCATAGCCGAGCATGGATTTTCCGGAACGGAGATTTTCTGCTTGCGCGGCGGGGACGATGATTTCGCCTTTATGAATTTGCGCGATCATGTCGCGTGGCACGCTATCCGTGCCAGTGTCGAACATCGCCATCGCGCTAAACATATCCATCAATCCGCCGCCACCACCGGAAGCCGACTCCGTTGAAACGGCTGCCGTATTCGCCGAGATCGCCGCCGTGTTGGCGTCCGTCTGCACCGTATTGCCGACCAGATTGGTTGTCTGCGAGGCGGTATTGCCGGTCGTGGCCGCCGTTCCCGCCGTCATGGCCGTGGTATTGGCGGTCGTCACGGCAGTATGGCCCGAAAGCGCCGCTGTCAGCGACGTTAGGGCCGTTGTGTTGGCCGTCAGCGCTGTTGTTTGCGCCGTTTGGCTGCCTGCGCCAAGAGTGCGAGAACCCAAGCCCAAAGTCGAACCCACGCCAGGCAAAGCGCCACCGGTTCCGAACATCGGTGCGGTCAGATGGGACAATTGCCCCGCCAGCCCCGCGAAGGCCTGCTTGATGCCAGATTGGATAAAACTCAGCACCATCGACTGGGCCAGCTTGCGCATCCCGTCCTGCAGGGTTTGCGTCCCGCGCAGCATGCCTTCGATCGAGGAGTCGAAGGCGTGTTCGATGGGCGCGAAGGCGCCTTCCCATGCCTGCGTGACCTGTTGCGCGGCTTGCTTATTCAGGTTCTGCGCATCGACAGCATATTGCTCGGACGCAGCCGCCAGCTTTGACTGCGCCTCGGCGATCTGAACCGCCGAACTGTCGCCGCCGTGGATGACATCGTTGAATTCAGCCTGCTTTGCAACAAACTCCGCCTTCAGTGCATCCATACGGCGATCAAAATCAGATTTGGCGGCAGAACCATCAACATCGCCGAACAGCGTGTCGACGATGCTTCCGCCACCTTTCTTAGGCGCGGGCGTTCCCGCGAGATCAATCTTGGCGATCTCCGCTTTGCTCTGCAGCGCAATCTCTCGGATTTTGCGGTCGTTCTGGATTTGCTGCTGCAGAAGCCGCGTCTTTTCGTCGAGCGCGGTCTTGTAATTCTTGATATCATTGCCGTAGAGGTCTTGGCCTTTTTCGACCCATTGTTCGGCCAGCGCGATTTGCTGCGAGACATTGCTTTTCGACGCCTCGATTTTAAGGCGCATGGACTCCGAAAAGTTCTGCCATTCGTCGGCCAGCGACTTGGTATTGAGTTCATGCTGGTCGGCTGCGATCTGTTTGCGGATCTGGAGTTCCGCTTTCGATCCGGCCTGCACTTGGTCGAGATGCTCCCGCCAGAATTGCAGTTCATATTGCTTTTCCTGATCGCCGATCAGGCGACGTTGCACGAGTTCCTGTTCAAGCTGGTCGCGCAAGCCTTGCATCTGACCAGTACCGACGCGGTTATTTAATTCGCGCTGCTGGCGTTGCAGCAAGGCGATGTTGTCACGGATGATGCCAGCTTCGCCACCTGTAGCGGCTTTCAGCGCTTCTTCGTCGCGTGCCAGTTCCTGTTTGATGCGACCGCGTTCGGCATCATCGGCCTTGAGCTTGAGGTTTTCGTCTTGAATTTCCCGCAGGATGCGAAGCTGTTCGTTACTGCCCCCAGCGCTTGCCGAGGGTGTTCCGACCGATGGCATCGTGACACTGGCGGATAATCCCGTAACCGCCTGTTTGGCGCTGTGAAAACCGTTAATCAACCACGCAACGCCCTCAAGCACATGGGCGACACCGGCATTGAAGGCGTTCGCCCAACTGCTATCGCCGATGGCGCGGGTGAGATTCTGCCACGCGTTCTTGAGATCGTTGGTGCTGTTTTGGAGCGGCGTCAGCCCGTCATTGACCAATGGCCCAAACTTCGCTTGCAACGCGTCGATGGCGACGGCAAAGGCCTTTGTTTTTTGGCCGCTTTCCTCAAAATCATGAATGGCTTGCGCCTGCGCGGTTGAAAGGAAGGAAAACCGCTGGTCAAGCTTCGAGATGCTATCATAGCCACCATCAAGAGCGGAGATCAGCTCCTCAGTCGCTTTCGGCACGTCGCTGCCTGTGACGCGCGCATAACCAGCGGCAGCCTGTCCAAGAGCGACATAGGAACCCGTGCCGATATCGCGCTGCCGCGCGAACATCTCCACCATTTCGGTCGCGGTTTCGGTGTTCGCGCCGTGAAGCTGGCGGATGCTGTCGATATAGGCCGCGATCTGGCCTTTGCTGACATCAAAACTGGCGCCGGTTGCGTCCATTGCCGCCTTGATCTCGCCGAAGGATTCTGCCCAACCTTCGGCGACGCGCAACGCGCCGACGAAAGCGCCTGCAACGGCCACAACGGCGGCGGTGACCAAGGTTGCCGGAGTCACGAGCGTGCGGAAGGCTCCGGCCAGACTGCCGGTGCGTTCGGAGAGCACCATCATGGAGCCAGCCATGCGCTTGGTGTTGCCCATAAAGGCTTCATGGGCGAGAACCAGCTTTTCACGAAAGATCTGGGCGTTATGCTCCCCCGCGCCGGATAGTTCGTCCAACGGGCCTCGCGCCTGTTGAAGTTGGGCGCGCAACTTCGAAACGCTGGTTTGCGCCGACGAGGCCGCTGTTGCCGCTTGCGACAGCCCTGCCTTCAATTGCTCGGAGGCCGACGAACCGGCTTCGCGCATCTGTGCCGCCATGTTGCGCAGCTCGGCGGTTGTAGCCGACAGATCCGCTTTGGCAACGGCGAGTTTGGCCGTGAGGCCGGTGACATCGGCGCTAATGGTGACAGCTATATTGGAGGACATATTACCCCTTGTACCCGACGAACCATTTCAGAAGCAGATGCGCGGGCGGGTTTTTGCGCCAGTAAGCGAGAAGATCGAGATAGGTCGGAAACGGCAGCGCGTCGATTTCAGCGGTCGTGTAGCCGCAGGCCGTCATCAGGCTTCCGTAGATGTCGATCCAGTCGAGGTCGCCAAGGCTGGTGCCGGATTTCCCGGCAGTGCTTCCCCCGATGCGATTTCCTTCATCTCGACGCCCATCAATTTTGCCACCTTTTCGACGGCGGCTTTCAGTTCGGGAAAGGTGACGCCAATGATGGCGTCGACATCTGCCGCCGTAACGGCTGCGTTGGCCGCGTGCATGGCAAGATAAAGGATAGTGGTCTGCGCTCCCATGCCCTCGGTCGTGTCGATGCCGATGCGCGTGAAAGCGGGGCCAGCCTGTTTCAATTGTCCGAGGGTCAGCGGCGCAATGGGAAATTCCTGGCCGCCCAGCGTGATGGTTACGGTGTCGTTCATAAGACCTTCTCCTGTTCTTGACGGATTGTTTGTTAGAGGCCGTTGCGATCTTTGGGAAAATCGTCGGGCGAATAGTATGTTTGCGGGATAAAGCTGCGCAGCTTCTCGACGTCGATTTGCAGTTTTTGCGCAAGGCCGTTCAGCTGCTGATTGACGCTGTCCGGCACCAAGGCGGTGACGACATGACCAATCGGCACCGCCGCACTCATGACCATCGTCATGGTAAGCGGCGTTGCGGTTGTCAGGCCGAGAAAGCCAATGGGCGGGATGGCGACACCGGCGGCGACCAGCAAGGCACCGATCGCGCAGGTGATGATACTCGCGGCGCCCCCAGCCAAAACACTTGTCGTTGGCTGAAAGTTCTTTACCGCCGAGGTGATAAGGCTAAGGGCGCTCATAGTTTTCTCCGAGTAAGAGTGGTGTTACGAAGCGGAACCGGTGTCGGTTCCGGCGGTCGAGCCGGATGTTCCTCCGCTGGTCTCGCTGTCTGCCGCAGAAGCGGTGCCGTCTTGCTGCGACGCGCTTTGCGCCTGCGCCGCTTTCAGGTGGGACACCGCGCCCTCGATGGCGACATTGATCGTGTTCTGCGCGACATTGATGAGATTTGCCGCCGAGAGGTCATTGGCAATTGCCGCTTGCGCAGCGGCCAGTTTTTGCAAGCCGGTGCCTCCCGATCTTTCGGCTGCGGATACGGCATCGGTCACGATCTTGAGCCCTTCGACGCCGAGTTCGTTCTCGACAGCAGAAACGGCGGACTCGAAAAACGCCTCGACGACTTCTTCGGCCTTCTGCACGTCCGGCTTAAGGACGTTCGTCCACAAATTCTCAAAAAACTGTTCGACGTCTTCAATGATACTCATGTGTTTTCTCCGTCGCGGCTTGTGGAAGGCAACCGTCCGTACGCGCCGCGCAAGCGTTCAGACGGTTGATAGGAATGTCGTTTACGAATTAGGGGCCAGCGTTCCGCCCGCCTTGAGATAAATGGCCTGCAAATCGCTCAATTTGTTCTGGCGTTGGCCATAGGGCGCGCCGGGCAGGCTTGCCCAGATCGTCGAGCATTTGAGGATGGCAAGCGTGATGTTACCTGCATCGATATCAAGTAGCGCTCGGCGCTCGGTGATCTGTTGCAACGCGATGGCGTCTTGCGATGCGGGCGAAAAATCGGGCAAACCAAGCTTTTGCTTGTAGGCGTCGAAATACCGGGCCAGCAGTTGGTAACGTCCCGCTGCCGTCGAATCTAGCGCGTGGTTGTATATGTGCGGGTGGTCGGCGTAGCTTGTGAACAGCAGCGGATGCGTTGGCGTTGCGCCGCAGAGGACATTGTAGCCATTGTCACTGCCCGGTATTGTGGAGGTACCTTCCGACCATGCGAGCATGTCGAGAAAGGCTGAACGGTTGCCGGTTATCAATTGTCGCTCGACCAGTCGAAGACACGCCCAAGGCTGTCGGCAAAGGCCGAGAATTCAAAATCGGGGATGGTGAAATCCTCGTTCTTGAAATCCCAACTCATCTTGGTCGGAAGGCACTGGTAGAGTGTCAGCGCCAGCTTGTTGCCCTGGAAGCTATTGCCGAGATTGAGCCGGAAGACCGGCGACGATCCCATCAGTTGGTTGAATGCGGTGATGCGGTTGCCGGTCGTTGTCTCGAAATAAGCATAAGAAATCACTACCTTGATGCCCGAAACCTCATCTGCGCTGCTGAAGGTGTATGTGCCGGTCGTCATGTCGCAGCTGTACTGGCCCGCCGTCGGCGTCGAGGCCACACGCGTCAACTGAATGCCAGTACCAGCATTGAACACACCAAGATCGACGCCGGGATTGCCCGCCGACATGGCCGCGCCGTTGGCGACGACAATCTGGTACGGCGTGGCTGGAATGACCGTTCCTGCGGGGCCACCTTCATCGACGATCTGGATTTGCTCGCCGGTGGCGAGGGTTTGGCCGAAGAAAGCGTCATTCAGCGCGCGGGCGTTAATCTTGGCGAATTTGGACTTGCCGGTGATCTTCATCTTCGCGCGCGCGACGGCGACCGGCGCCTGAAGCTGGCCGTACAGTTCTTTGGCGTCGAACGACATATCGATGCTGACATCTTGCAAGGTGCCGATGCGGGTGGGCGTGGGCGCTGCGATATCGGTGCGCGCCAGAAACAGGGTTCCGGCGCCAAAATTATACTGTTCATAAGGCATGAGATATCTCCATCGAGGGGATGCGCCGTCATCACGACGGTGCGGATGCCTTGCCGAAGGGCGTATCGGGGCTTTCGCCGAGTTGGTCAGCGAAATCAGGGAACCAGAATCTTCACAGGTATGATGGCTTTGGCGATGCCGTCGAGCACGCCGGGAAATTGTTCGATCTCGCCTTCGATCCACGCATGCGAAACCAGACCCCCAAGTGTCTGGACGTTCGTGACGGCATGAGGAGCCAGCGCCACCTCAATAGCGTCGATAATGTCGTTAAGCGCAGCTTCCGGGTTGGTGTTCGGATCCTTGCCGACATCGGTGTAAACCCAGAGTTCAGCCGTGATCGCGCGTTTGGGTGGCAGGCCACGCATATCGCGCGGCGGATAATGCGTTCCGGTCGATTGGATAAAAAGAGCCGGAAACGACGCGACCTTGCTCCATAATTGCAAACGTCGACCGCTGGTGTTGAAGGTCGTCGCCGTCAGCGCAAGCTGAAACAGCGCTTCGACAATTTCTTCGCGCATGCGTTAGTCCTTGAGCCGCTCGTTCATCGCCGCCGTCAATTCCGCCTTGGCTTCTTCTTCCATACCGGCGAGACCACCGCGCAGAAACAGACGCGCCTCGACATCCGCCACGCGCGCATAAGCATCGACATCGATGCGCGTTGGAGGAATTTCTCGCCCATAGGCTTCCGTGATCGTGCGTTGATACTTGCGAACCTTGACCGAGCGATGCGAGCCATATTCAAGGGCGCCAGCCTTGATATATTCGGAACGCGGCAGTTTGCCCGCCAGCGTCACCATTCCTTTGATCTTCTCTGGATCATCGAAGACCTTGGAGATGATCTCATCTTTAAGCTTGCCCGACTTTTCCGGCGCCAAGGCGCGAACCCGCCCATAGAGTTCGTCGGTCAGTTTTTTGACGCGTTCAAAAAGCGTGTCATGGATTTCTTTCGGCCATTCGGTAAAACGGGCGACGACAGCGCGGTCGCCGGTGATGACAGCGTCAAAATCCATGATCAGACCGCCAGAGGAACGCGGTATTTCTCAAGCACCGCCGCGATGTCGGGCGGAAACGGCCCTGTCTGTCCCGGCAGCGCGCCGATCCAGTATTGCTCTTGACCGACGCCGGGTTCGCCTTGGCTGCGCAGAAAAGGATCGCGGCCACGCGCCTTGAAACGGGCTGTGACCAAACGCAGTACAGCCATTTCGAGATCGGCGGGCGGACTGTCGCCCGCCGCAAAACAACCTGCTTCGTAGCGAACCGTGTATTGATTAAGACTCCAGCCGGTGGGGCTGCCTGTGTTCGGATCGATCTTCGTCAGCCAGCCATCGGTGGCATCGACAATAAAATCAACGTCTTCCGTCAGAGTGTTTGTCACACCCGCCGATGCCGTATCCGTGACTGAGGCGACTGAGACTATCGGGAAGCGCGAAAGCTGGAGTTCCGAAAGCATGCCGGTGACCTGATACGGGTACGGATCGCGTTCGAGGAAAAAGACGTCCTGCACCCCCTCTATCGGAAACACGCGGTTGCAATATTGCGCCACCAGCGCCGACTGCTCGGTGATGAAGCGTGTAAGCGTGGCATCACTTGATGTATCCGTCGATGGGATGGCCAGATCGTCCTTGATATTGGCCAGCGTCGTCAGGTCATAATTCGACGCCGCTGTTACAACGGTTGAGACGATACGAACGGCCATGTCATTTCCGCTTGCGGGTTTTGTAGGACTTGCCGACAGCCGGTTGCGCTTGCGTCTTGTCGAAGATGCTATCGCGGGGTTTGGCGTCCCCAGACGCGATCAGCTTTTCCGCCATCGCATCGGGAACAACCCGCGTTTCCCCCGCGCGATGCGGACGCATGTCGCGGGTAAACTCGACCATCTTCATGGCTTACACCGCCACCAGTTCACGTTCGCCGCCGAGGATGATATCGGCTGCGACCAGAATTGCCGGTGAAGTGCCGCCGGTAAACGCGACTGTGGAGACCGCGCGGATAAAGCGATTGGCGGCGGTAAGGTCGATAGAAGCCGTGTTCTCGCTATTGGCGGCGATGAGAGCTGCCGTCTGCTGCACGTTTGCCGTTCCGGCCTTAAAATCGCTCCAAGTCGAATTGTCCGGCGAGTCCTGTAGTTTCGTCTGTACGCTGGTCGTCGTGGGAGCGCCGCTTTCAGCCCCCACCACCTGATGCAGAACGCAGGAGTTTGGCAGGTTGTGTAACGTGCGGTCGATGCTGGCGCCGTTGATGGTTCCGGCGGCAGCACTTTCCGGAAACACGGATGTGACGGGAACGACAAGCGACCCGATATTGCGTTGAGTGACAAGATCAGACATGAGAATCCTCCAAGGTTAGAGAGTTGGTTAGAAAGCAACCGCTTATTGAATGGCGGGAGACCACCGGACGAACTGCAGCACGACGCAACCGGAGTCGTGCCGTAGCTGAAAGTCGTGTTCGGCGATGGCGCGGATCAGCGTTTGGTCGTACTGGAAGGCCGACACCGCGTTTCCGTTGGCATCGACGTAGGTGCCTTCGCGCGACACGGCAAGTTCGAGGCTCATGCTGTCGAGGATCATGGCCTCGTTCATTTCAGCCAAGAGGATGAACGAGCAATCCTTGTTCGTGCCGGTAGGATCCCAAATGTTGGTCGGGATCTGGGTCGTTTTCTTGAACGGATAGCCGTACAGCGTCCCGCGCGACAATTCGTCGCGGAAGACATAGAGGCCAAGGCTGTTCAGCAAGCCGAACAGGTAGTTGAAAGTTCGGGGATGCATGAACCAGACGCGGCGGCGGTCAGGCACATTGGCGGTATCCAGCCGGTTAATCATGCCAGTCAATTCGCCCACCACCGTGGTTTCGCTGTAGTTTTCGTTCGAGGTGATGAAATTACCCCCGTTCTGGCCGAGCAGCGTATTGCCTGCGTTACCGTTGGCTCCCGCCGTCGAATTGCCCGTCGCACTCCACACGCCAGCCGTCCCGCCTTGCGCCACAGCCCACGCGTTGGCAAAGCCTGTAAAGCCCATCGGTGCCGCTTGAGTGCCGTCACCGAGCAAGAAAGCCAAGTCTTCGCGCAGCGCGATGACTTCCACCAGATCGTCGCGCACCATGGCGTCAATGGCCGGATCGGCGTAGCGCATCAGATCGTTGGAGATCGGCACGAGCGCGGTCAGTTTCTTGAAGCTGGCGACGATCTGTTTCAGCGACTGTTGCGAGGACTCGATCTGCGATCCTTCGGTGCCGTAGCTGGCGGTCGCCGAGCTTGCCTGACCGGGCAGTGTCATCGTACCGCGCGGCATGGGGATGACACGCGGGTTGGAGCCGCGCACAACAGCCACCGGACGCAACAATTCGATGATCTCGTTGACGTAATCCGGCGGCACGATAAAGCCGCCCGCCGGGCCGGTCGAGGCGACCAGAGCGCGGGTGACAGGATGGCTTTCGCCATAGACTTCCTGCGCCGCCTGACGAGCGTTGAACAGATTGCCGCCACCATAGGCCATCATCTTGGCGGCAGCGCCGATGACGAGGCTGCGCTCCTTGACGTAGCGGTCAGCCTCTACCGTCGCCGCTGCTTTCTTTTCTGGTGTTTCTTGTCCGGCAACTGGCTGCGCGGTGCCTGCGGATAGCGTCTGCATTTCCTTGGCACGGGCAATCTGCGCATCAAGGTCGGTGACGGCGCGTTTCTTGACCTCATACTCAGTTTGCTCGGCTTCGGTGAGGGAAGTTTTTTCGGCGAGCGTCTTGAACTCATCGAAGGCGCGGGCGCGTTGTTGCAGGAGTTCGGCGATTTTCGGCATAGGTTGGGCTCCATCTAGAGGGAAAGGCCGTCATCACGACGGTCTAAAACGCCTTGCCCAAGGGCGAATGAGGGCATCAAACGGAACATTTTCAGCACCGTTTGAAATCAGTTTTTCTGCGCCAAGGCGAGAACATCGGCTTCGCGGCGGCGAAGATCGGCGCTGCGCGCGTCATCGTCATTGCCGTCACCGGCAGAGGTTTCGGTATTCTCTTCGTTGTCGTTATCATTGGGGTCTGTGGCTTTGGGGTTTTTCATCGCCGCACGCATGCAGCGTTGGCAAGCCCGCAACGAGCGGCCAAGGGCGCGATGGGCATCACCGGCATCCTCGTGTTTGTCCGCGAGGTCGTCCCGCATTTCACCGGAAGCATCTGCTTCATCCCTAATCTCGTCCATCTGCTGTCCGAGCGCCTTATGGCGTTCCAATGCGCGCTGCAAATGATCGCCAGCGTCATCGAGCTGTTTCTTGGTGGCGGCAGACAGTTTTTTGCCTGCGCGGGTTTGTGGGGTTGTCATGTCCATTGTCTCCTGTTGTTGCGCTGGCGCGTCCCGCGCCGTTGTTAAATCGGACGGCGGAGCCATCCGGGCCGTTACCGCCGCGCCGGGATCGGCAGGCACCGAGCAGAAAGAACATTCCAGCAGCTCCCACTTGGTAAAGCGTTGGCCGCCGCGCGGTTTTTGGGGATCAAGCGGTTCGCTGTCGGATACGTCAAAGCCGACTGACACGCCCGATACGATTCCGTTTTTAACAAGCCCGCGCACTTCGTCGGCCTTCGGCGAGATGCCGAAAGGCGCGAACGTGACGCGCGCGCGAATTTTATCGCCCTCTACTGTCAGATCGGCAGCGCGTCCCACCGGCACATCCGGATTGTGCTGCCAGAGAACGATGGGATTGGCGCGGTAATTGGTCAGATCGCATCCGGCGGGTTCCAGAATATGGCCATCGCGCGCCAGAGCGGAAGTCGAGATGATGACTTCCACCTCGTTTTCGCCGAGCGCGTTGATCTCAGCCGAAACGGCCACTCGCTTCATCGTCATATTTAATTCCCCAATTTGATTACAACTCGCCTTGCGGGTCGAGCTGCGGATCAGGATCGCCGCCAGTCGATACGCCGGGTTTCGGCGGGTTGCCGCTTTCCGGTCGTCCTGCCCCATCCGGAGCGGTACCGGTCATGTCAGAACCTAGCGCCGCCGTGTTGGCAGGCACCATCAGTTTGTCGCCGCCTTCCATAGGGGGCAATCCCTCGGAGCGCCGCACTTCGTTCGGGGTCAGGATGCCAGTCAGCACGCCGAGACGCGCCGCGTTGTAGCGGGTCATGATGTCGGCGCGGAGCAGTTGCGCTTCGTCAAAATCGACTTCGATGCCCTCGCGGTCGAGGCCGAACACCTGCGTGATCTTTTGTTCGGCGATCACCAGATCGGGCATCACCGTGTGATTGACGTAAGCCTGTTCCTCTTCGGCAGGCGTGATCTTACTTGACGCGCTGCCCGCCACGCCCAGACGGCTCAACGGAACATCGTAATAACGGGCGATATCGGCGATTTGCAGGTTGCGCTGCTGGATAAACTCGAGATCAACGGATGTCAGTTGCACTTGTTGCCATTCAACACCTTCCTCCAGCACCGCTGTCTGGCCAACATTCTGCAAGCCGCCGGTAAAAGCCTGCCATTGCTGCTTGAGGCGCATGGCCGCCGGTTCCGAGAGCCGCGTCTTGGCTTTCAGAACGCCGCTTGGCCGTGCGCCGTTGCCGACCCAGCGCGCGGCCTGTTGTTCAAGCCCCATGGCAAGGCCGATAGCGTCACGCGCGAGGCCAATGGTCGACACACCCACCAGCGTGTTGAAACTGATGCCCCGCAGATGGAACATATCCTCTTCTGGCACCGCTACTGGCATGTTCCGCAACATAGCAATTTGCCATAGGCCGATGCGATTGACGTTGTAGAAGATCGAGCCGTCCGAAGCCTCCAGCACCATGACGGCATCCGGATTGATCGGGATCAGTTCGACCGGATCGCCGCGCCGATCGCGCAAAATCGCGGCGTAGGCGTTGCCGCGTAGCAGATAGCCGATCATCATCTGTTGCCAGAATTCGAACCAGGTCTGCTGGCGGTTGGGTCTGGTAAAAAGCTTTGCGACGATATGGTCTTTGACTTGATCGCGCCCACCGTTCTTGTCGGGAACGAACAGGCGCGGTGTGCATCGCGCCACGTCCTTCGCTCTGATGGCAACGCAGGCATAGACGGCGGACACTGCCATCGCCGTCGCCTGCGAAATCATCAGCCCCGTCGCGCTCGGCACCGATCCCAGCGGTGGGATCATGCCGTAGGATGGCACGCCAGCAGAGGCGCGGCTTTGTTTCGGCGCGAAGACGCGGCCAAGTGCAGAAAAAATGCTCATATCATCAGCAATCCGCGTTCCTCATAGACCGATCCGCCCTGAGCCACCTGCAAGCGCCCGACCGCCATGATCGCGGCGACAATGGCGTCGATACGTTCAGTCGAGCGTTCCTTGTCGGGTTTTTCGTTACCAGAAGGATCACGGCGCACGGTGACATTCGACGCGCACCAGGTGGCGACGGGATTACCGCCATGCCGCAACGTCCGCCCGATCAGCAAGCGCATGAGTTCGGCGGCGGCTGGACCCATGCTGATAAAGCCCTGACCGAACTCGACCATCGTGACCCCTTCGTCCTGAAGATTGCGCACCAGCTCACCGGCGAAAGTGCGGTCGTAGGCAATTTCCAGAATGTTGAATTTTGTCGCCAGAGACAGAACCTCAGCTTCAAGAAACTTAAAATCGGTCGTGTTGCCTTCGGTCGCGGCTAAAAAGCCGGTATCCCGCCAAACTGTATAAGGCGCTCGGTCGCGGCGCGCGCGGCGCAGAATGTCATCTTCCGGACACCAGTGCCGCCAGATCACCTTGACCTTCTCGTCGGGCTGTTCCGGTGGAAACACCAGCGCCAGAGATGACAGATCGTTCACCCGCGCCAAATCCAGACCGCCGTAACAAGTCCGCCCAATCAGATCGTCCTCATCGAAAGGCTCGGCATTGTCAGCCCATACGCCCATGTCGATCCAGCGCGTGACCTGTTCTGTCCACTCATTCAGGCGCAACCTCCGAATGGCGTTTTGTTGCGCGGGCATTTCACGCGCTTCGTCGACCTGACGTTTGAGGTCTTCGACCTTGACGGTGACGCCGAGGCTCGGATTAGCCTTGATCCAGACGGCGGCGTTTGTCCAATCGTCACCGACATCGATGGTGGCGATATAGGCGAACCAACTATCGGATGCCTCGGCTGGCACAGTGCCCTCCAAGACCTTTACCGAAAACTCATGATGCTGCCAGCACACCGATTGCCGGTCGTAACCGGCGGTCGTGATCTCGAAGATCAGCGGCTGGCGGCGCGAACCGGTCGCTGTGTTCAGTTTCTGAATAATCTCCGCATTGGGATGCTCATGCACCTCGTCCACGGCAGCAAAATGCACGTTAAGGCCGTCCATCTTCGATGCGTCAGCCGATAAAGGCCGAAACCAGCTTGATGTCGGCAGCACCGCCAGATTATTGACGGTGTGCGTCACCCGCGCCCTCAGCGCCGGACTTGCCTCGACCATGCGTTCGGCCTCGCCGAAGACGATACGCGCCTGGTCACGGGTGGTGGCGGCAGCGTAGACATGGCTGCCCAGCTCCCCATCCGCGACCAGCGCGTAAAGCGCGGTTCCGGCCAGCATCACCGATTTGCCGTTTTTGCGCGCCACCTCGACATAGGCGGTGCGAAAGCGGCGCAACCCGTCTTTGCGCTTCCATCCATAAAGCGAACCGATGACAAAACATTGCCACGGCAGCAGTTCAAACGACTGCCGCGCCCATTCGCCGGTCGAATGGCGCAAATGGCCGAAAAACGCAATGGCATGCCGGGCAGCGTCACCGTCCCAGATCAGGCCACGGGCTTTGCCTTTGACCAGATCATCCAAATGCCGTTGGCAGGCAAGCTTAACCAGCTTTCCGGCGACGATTTTACCGTCAAGCACAGCGTGGGCGTAAGCCGCGACCGGACAGGTCTTGGCTTTACGTTTCCTTGCCACGATTGAGAAACTCCTCGAACGGATCAGCGGCGCCGGGCGGCGCATCCATGCGGATGCGCGAACGCGACGACGGTGTCAGCCCGAACTCGCTTTCGATCTGCGCCATCTGCAGCAGACATTTATTGGCCACCGCTAGAAACGGGTTCTGGATGATGTTGTCGCTGGCGGTTTTGACCACAGGGCCGCGACGCTTGATCTCGATCTCGGCGTCGACCCAGCGGCACCAAACAACTGCGTAGCGGGCGACCGCAGCGGTATCGAGTTCAGTCATGACCCCATGACGCGCCAGCATTTCTGCCAGTTCGATAAACTTCGCCTTCGCCCGTTCGTCGAGATGCGCCGGGGGTTCCGGTATGGCCACGGGCGGTTTCATCTCGTTTTTGTTCAGGCGATGCGGCCGCGCCGTCCCCTTAACCAGCTTGAGATGCGTGGGCAGCGGCTTGCGGCCTGCCATGATGGTTGCTCCCGGAGTTTATGAATCCAGTTTAGCCTCCTTGCCCGTAAACTCTTCCCAGCGCTTGACGATCACGTCGCAGTATTTGGGATCGAGTTCGATGAGCCGTGCTTGCCGGTTCAGTTTTTCGCAGGCGATCAGCGTAGTGCCGGAACCGCCGAAGCTGTCGAGCACGATGTCACGGCTCTTGCTGCTGTTGCGCAAGGCGCGTTCCACCAGCTCAACCGGCTTCATGGTTGGATGCAGATCATTCTTGATCGGCTTGTTGATAAACCACACATCGCCTTGATCGCGCGCGCCGCACCAGAAGTGATCGAGGCCTTGCTTCCAGCCATAAAGGATCGGCTCATACTGCCGCTGGTAATCGGAGCGCCCCATCGTGAAATGGTTCTTTGCCCAGATCACGAAGGTCGACCATTTACCGCCCGCCGCAACAAACGCCTTCTGCAGCGTGTGCAGTTCGCTCGACGACATGCAAACATAAATCGATCCCTTGCAGACGGCGAGCAGATTGACGCAGGCGTCATAAAGAAACTTCTCAAAGCCTTCGCCAAGATTATCGTTCATGATGGTGCGGGTGTTGCAGCGCATCTTGTCCTTGGCGGCATTGCCGTAATCGACATTATAAGGCGGATCGGTAAAAACCATGTCGGCCAGCGCGCCGTCGAGAACCTTTTCCACGTTGGCCAGAACCGTGCTGTCGCCGCAAAGCAAACGATGCTCGCCAAGGACATAAACGTCGCCCGGTTTGGTAACGGGATCGATGGGAGCCTCCGGCACCGCGTCTTCGTCGGTCAGACCGGCTGACGAACCGACATCCGTCATTCTTTCCAGTTCGCCAGCGTTGAAACCGGTTAAGCCCAGATCGTATCCGGCCTTCTGCAAATCCTGAATTTCAAGGGGCAACAGCTCGTCGTCCCATTCCGCCCATGACGCCGAACGATTAGCCAGCAGACGAAACGCCTTGATCTGCGCCTCCGTCAAATCGTCGGCCAGCGCGACGGGGACTTCCGTCAACCCCAAGCGTTGCGCCGCCTTAAGCCGTAAATGTCCGTCGACAATCGAGCCATCGGAACGCGCGACAATCGGGATGCGAAACCCGAATTCCTTGATCGCCGACACCATCTTGTCGACGACTTGATCGTTCTTGCGCGGGTTGCGCGCATAAGGAATAAGCCGCTCAATCGGCCATTGCTGAACGACAAGCGAAGTCATGCTGCTAACCTTTCTGCCGCAACGTCTTTATAATCGCGGCCATCCAGCGTGATGGGCAGATCAGGAAAACGCTCACAGCAACGCTTGAGGGTCACGTCGCAATATTCCGGCGCGATCTCCACGGCATAGACGCGGCGCTTGAGGTTCTGCGCGGCAACGATGGAGGTGCCGGAGCCGCAGAAAGGTTCAAACACGATCTCGCCTTCATCGCTGTAGGTTTCCATGACATGGCTTGCCAGCCCAACCGGAAACGGCGCGGGATGGCTGAGATCAGTGCCAACCGCGCCGCGTTGGCGTTCGATGCGGATGACACTGTCCGGAATGCGAAACGGCTGTGTCGGCTTGCCGCCATGCGTCCAGGTATTGAAGGAACCATCCTTTTTTCGCATTGCTACCGTGCCTGGCTCGTGACTGATCTCGCCCGCCGTCTTGCAGGGAACAATCTTGTTGGGTTGCCGTGGTTTCCTGTTGAAGTGAAAGACAAATTCAAACGCAGGAGCCAAACGTCCCGCCCAGTCGCCCGGCATGCCAGCGCCTTGATCCCAAACGTAAAGGCCAAAGCGCCGCCAGCCTTGCGTTCGCATCCAGTCGAACCACGCCTGCCAGTAAGGTTGCCATTCGCTGTCCTTGTGGATTAGGCCAAGATTGACCAGAACCTGCCCATCGCTCTGCATCGGCAGCGTAGCGAACACGCCCCGCATCAGGGCGTCCCAATCGCCGATGCCGCCATTTGCGTAATCCCGCTGCTGGCCGTAGGGCGGCGAGGTGAAGCACAGCGACGCTTGTTCGCCATCCATCAATCGCGCGACGGAAGAGGCATCGGTGCTGTCGCCGCAGAGCAACCGATGATCGCCGATGCGCCAGAGATCGCCTAACCGCACGGCGGGATTGGCCATCGGAGCCGGAACATCGTCGTCGGCATCGTCATTTTCCGCCTTGCTTGCGCCGCCAGCATCCTTTGCCAGTCCTGCAACCTCGACGCCTGTAAATCCTGTCAGGCCAAGCTCAACCCCTGCCTCCCTGAGATCGCCGAGTTCGAGGGCAAGCAGGTCGTTATCCCAGCCCGCGTTCAGCGCCAGCTTGTTGTCGGCCAGAATATAGGCCCGCTTCTGGATGGGACTCAGATCGGCAAGCTCGATCACCGGAACCTCGGTTAGACCCAGCTTGCGGGCGGCAAGCATGCGGCCATGTCCGGCGATCACGCCGTTATCGCCGTCCACGAGGATCGGGTTTGTCCAGCCGAATTCGCGGATGCTGCCCGCGATCTCGGCGACCTGTTCATCGGAATGGGTTCGGGCGTTTCGCGCGTAGCCCGTCAAACTGTCGAGCGTGCGGTATTCGACTGCCAAACCTCGCGGTTTTGCGCTTTTTGGCATTGCCTGCCCCCCCCCATCGCATTTTGGCCACGGATGCGCGGAAGCCAAAATCGGTCGCATCATCGATTGCCTCGTCGGATTAAACCGGCGCCGGTCAATGGCGCCCGCGCCCGTGAATTTTGTTGTGACAGCCGCGATGCACGGCGCGCAGGTTGGATAGATCGTCCGTGCCGCCGAGCCTCTTCTCGATAACGTGGTGCGCCGTGTCCGCGCCCTGTTGGCCACAGACGCAACAGACGCCGTGGTCGCGGGTGATCGCTGCAGCCGCCAGCTTGCGCCACGCCTGCGTGCCGTAGGCGCGGTCAAGCGCGTTAGTGCGCACGCGCTCCGCCCGTCGCCAGCCGTGTGGGCGGTGGACGGGCGGCTTCCAGGGCATGATGCGCGTGTGGGTTGGTTAAAGAGTTATTTCACGCGGTCGATCAGCGTTGCGTGGCCAGCCATTTTCTTTAGCAGCGGATCGATCACGTTGGCGCTGTGGCCGCCGATGTGCCACTGGCGCACCTGCTTGATCTCCGGATTGGCATCCGAGTAAGAGCGACTGCTCTTGTAGTTGTAGATCGTGGCGATCTTGTTGCCCGGCAAACGGATCAGCCATTCGGCTTGCGTTTTGTAGTTGTCGCCTGGCGATGGTTGACCCCAGAGAGCGACCAGATCGTCGTAGCTGGCCTCAATCGTTGCCAAGTATCCGGTTCCGTTTTTAGGATTCTTGGCAAGGCGTTTTCTCGTGTCGGCAGTGCGTCCGGCCTCGTAAGCGCAGAGCAAGGCCGAGCGCAAGTTCCAGACGCTGACTTCGCGGAAGTCGAGGCTGTCCGAGTTTCGCGTCTCCAGCGACTCGATGTTGAGTTTCCTGAAGGCGATCTCGGAGATCCTTTTGTCGGCGTCGGTCATGGCAGCCTCCCTAAATCGCGTTGCGATGCATGAGCATCGCGGTCTTGAACAAGGCCTCGATTTCGGAAATCTGGGTTTCAAAGCTGAGGATCGTCCCGATGGCAAGGTTCTGTTCGCCCTTGCTCATGGCCTCGGTCGCCTCTTTGGCAAGCTCGGCCATCTCGCTCAGGCGCTGGGCCAGGCCATCGAGGTTTGCGGCGATCACCGTCTTTGTCACGCTTGCTTTGTCTGGCTTGTTCATGGCGTTCTCCTTTGTTTCTACGTCACCATGAACGCTCTTTCTGCGTTTATAATCAACTAGATAAGAGATTGTTTCATTGCTAAGAACGTCGCCAATACCTCCATCAATGATCGTCTTTGGAAGGCGGTTGGTCGCCTCGCGCGATACCCGTGATCTTGTAACTTCGCTGCCCGCCAACAGGCTTTTCGGAAACGATTTGGTAACCGTGTTTCTTCGCCAGCGTGTGCGAAATAAACGCGCGTACCGTGTGTTTTTGCCAGGCGGTTATCCCGATTATTTCGTCGAGGGTTGCGCCTTCAGGGCGTTTCAGAAACTCGCTGATGCGCACCAGCTTGGTAAGTCGCCCTTCGGGTTCGGGCGTTTTTGTGCCCGGCTTCATCGCGGCAACCGCAGCAAGACCAGCTTTCATGGAAGCGCTTTGATCCTCTGGCTGTTTGTCGTTGACGACAGGCTTGGCTTTTTTCGGCGGCGCCTTGGCTTTGGATGGCGCTGCTGTTTTGGTTTTGTTGGCTTTGGGTTTGCTCATGGCGTTTTCCTCTCAGTTGATCCTCAGGCGCAATCGAACCAGCGCATGCATGTCGCCAGCAGGTGGTCGTAGTCACCGGCGCTGGCTTCATCCATGAAGGCTTTGATCTCGTCGTCCGGCACGCCAGCCTTGCGCGCGGCGCCTTGGCAGCGACCGAGGATGAAAAAGGCGTTTCCGTCCTTTTCTGTCAGTTGGACGCGGACATTTGGATACTTGGTCGTCGATGGCTTTTCGGTTTCGATGCGCACACCAACGTAACGGGCGTAACTGTGGCCTTCTGGATTGACGTAAATCGGTTCGCGCTCCGGTGCGGTAATTTCGATGGCTTTGATGATGCCGTTTCTTGATCCACCTTTGCCGTCCAACCAGTCGCGGCTGGCGTAAAAATCCTGCACGAAAGCGTCGTATTCTTCCGCGCTCATGGCCTTGGTCTCAACGATCATCGTGTCCAGGGGATCAAGCCCGAAAGAGCTTTCCTTGACGTCGCTGATGCATAACGGCTTGCGGGCGTATCCGACCTTGATTGTTTCGCTCATGAAGTCCTCCTCGCTAATCACGCCTTCATGAACGCTTCATTCACCGGGATTATCCACTGAATTAGCGAGCAATCTTATGGCTTTGTTCGGCGGTACCCGATCATGATTGCGCGTTTCAGCGTTTTTACTGTCGAAACACTGTCACAGTGACCGACAGTAAAAATCACGCGAACAAATCCGGCTGCTCATCGGTCGAGGCCAGCAGCAGCCGCGAGAGTTCGGAACGCATAAGCCGCGACCAGCGGGACAACTCCGTTTCCGCAGAGCCGCAGCCGGTCGACGCGACTGTCCAGTTGATCGGCCATCCCATCAGCCATTCGACAAACAGCGGGTTGAGCGTAAGCGGGGATTTGTTTCCATCGTTCATGCTCCGTGGGGCCTGGCGGCCAAGCAGGCAATTCGTCTCCACATCCGCCGTCGCCGTTCCATCCTTCCAGTCGCGTGTCGTTGGCGTCGCCCATGCCACGCTCTCGTCCGTCAGATTGCGGCCTCCCGCTTTCGTTCCGAAACGTCCCACTCTTTGCGCGCTTCCCTGCGTCGTGTCGTGCGCCTGTGGAGTCGCCCATGAATTCACCAGCTCGAAATCCCCCACAAAATCACACTCAC
>CAIQVS010000316.1 GCA_903875345.1 uncultured Pseudomonadota bacterium
ACAGGACAAACATGACCGACTCATCACGCAAGAACGACTTCATCAGAGGATTTGACACCAAGGCCATTCACGCCGGACAGCACGTTGATCCGACGACGGGTGCTGTCATCACGCCAATCTATGCAACATCCACGTACGCGCAAGAATCGCCGGGCGTGCATAAAGGTTATGATTATGGCCGCAGCCATAACCCGACGCGTTTCGCTTTTGAACGCGCGATTGCCGCGCTCGAAAACGGCACGTCCGGTTTTGCCTTCGCATCGGGACTGGCTTCGATTGGAACGACGCTGGAGCTTCTGGATGCCGGTTCGCATATCGTTGCGATGGATGATCTGTACGGCGGCACCTACCGGCTTCTGGAACGGGTGCGCAAGCGCTCGGCAGGATTGGATATTACCTACGTTGATTTGACGAACCTGTCGCTTCTTAAGGCTGCGCTCCGTCCGACAACCAAGATGGTCTGGATTGAAACCCCGACCAATCCCCTGCTCAAGCTCGCCGACATCGCCGCGATTGCCGAAGAAGCGCATAAACACGGATTGATCGTCGCAGTTGATAATACCTTCGCATCGCCGTGGATTCAGAAGCCGCTTGATCTCGGCGCGGATATTGTCGTCCATTCGGCGACCAAATACATTAACGGTCATTCCGATGTTATCGGCGGCGTAGCGATCACGAACAAGCAGGAGCTTGCCGAGAAGCTTGGTTTCCTACAAAACGCCGTTGGCGCTATTTCCGGTCCGTTTGACAGCTTCTTGATGCATCGCGGCCTGAAAACGCTCGGACTTCGCATGGAACGCCATAACACCAGCGCGATGCAACTAGCCGCTTGGCTGGAAAAGCACCCGAAAATCGAGCGCGTCCTCTATCCCGGCCTACCGAGCCATCCACAATATGCGCTGGCGAAACGACAAATGAGCGGCAAGGGCGGTGGCATCATTACGGCTTTTCTGAAGGACGGCTTATCTGCGGCAAAGTCCGTCTTGACGCGAACTCAACTGTTCACGCTGGCAGAAAGCCTTGGCGGCGTTGAAAGCCTCATTGAGCATCCCGCGATTATGACCCATGCGTCGATCCCGCGCGAGGTGCGCAAGGCCAACGGCATCTCGGACGGGCTGATCCGGCTTTCCGTCGGCATTGAGGACGTCAGCGATCTGCAAGTCGATTTGGAAGAGGCGCTGCGATAAAAAATACTGGCAGTACAAAGATGACAACAACATCCAATTCAGCATGCTGCCAAATAAGCTTTAATCACTTCATCCTTGGGACCATCGGCACGGAGTTTTCCGCGTTCAATCCATAACACGCGCGAACACACGGTCTGCAGCGTGTGCATATCGTGACCGACCATCACGACGATGCCAGCCGCATTGACCAAATCCAGAATGCGCGCCGAAGCTTTTTTCTGAAACTGCGCATCGCCTGCGCCAAAAACCTCATCGATCAAAAGAATATCGCCTTGAAGATAGGTCGAAATTGCAAAAGCTAACCGAACATACATACCGGAAGAATACGTCCGAACCGGCAGATCGATAAACTCGCCGATATCGGCAAATTCTATAATATCATGCATACGTTCCTTGATCTCATCGGGACCGCAACCCATAGCGAGACCACGATAGAAAATATTCTCTCGCCCTGTCGAATCTTGTTCAAAACCAAGGCCAATATTAAACAGCCCCTGTATTTTTCCTTCGACTGAAATAGCACCACTGGAAATAGGATAAACCCCTGCAATGGTCTGGAGCAAAGTACTCTTTCCGGCACCATTCCGGCCAATAATTCCAAGACGTTCTCCGCGATTTATTGTCAGACTAAATCCATCAAGCGCTGTCACATATTCTCGTTGTATATTATCCAGCGGCTTGTGCCCCAACAGCGTGAAAAATGCACTTTTGATGCTCCCTTTAAGAAGAGGTCCAACAGGATAGCGCAGTACGATATTGTTGAGCTGAATACGGCAGCCTCTGGGGCTGCGATATTCCTCAGCTCTTAAAAAGTTTTTAGAATTTAACATTGACGACTCATAGATAGAAAACAATCTTGCGCTCGTTACGCACTAACATCCACACAGCCAGCCCCCACAGAAACAATGTGTATGCTAAAATCAGCGCATAATCATGCAAAGATGGGAGCGCATGCTCTATAAGGGGTTGACGCAGGGCACTCATGATCGCCGCTACGGGATTAATAGCGGTCCATTCGCGTAACCCCGGATGATCGAAAGTTTTAAGCGGCATCATGACGGGGGATAAATACCAAATAAATTGCAGAATTAAGCCGATAAACTGCTGGTAATCACGAAACTTAATATTAATGATGCCGCTTATAATGGCCAGTGGCGTCACAAAAATCATCAATATAAAAAATGTCAGCGGCATATAAATCCACGTCCATCCAAAACATTCAGGCGCGACAACAAGTATAAAAGCAACGAATCCTAAAAATGCCATGATAAAAACGATGCCGCAATACAATATTGTCTTCAACGGATAAATAATCATCGGAAGACGCACTTGTCGTATATAACCCTCCGAACCAATAAAGCTGTGAGACCCGATATTGATGGCACCTGTTATCATGTCCCAACTAATCATGCCAGAATAGACATAGATGGCATAATCAGAAAAAGTTTGGTTGAAGACATATTTAAGGACAGACCCCATGATGATCGTTAACAGCATGGGCTGAATAACCAGCCAAAGAATGCCAAGGTATGATCGACGAAACCTAGCGCGCAAATCAGAGACCGCCAAATGCGCCCAGAAATGACGATAAGCAATAACCTGTTCGATGTACTGCCGCATAGTTATGAGAGCGCTTGGCATGATGACGACGTTTGAAGAAACCGCTGCAAAAGACAGACGACAATAGTCCTTGTCTCTGTCGCACACTATCAAGTTCTTTGCAATCCAAAGTTTGCAAACTTACCAGTTGCGCTCTTTGTAAAAGCTATTGCTGTCGGCAAAATTCACGCGTTGATCTTCCTTGCTTTTCAGTCATTATGAATCGGCGACGCAACCATAAAAACATCGATCAGATTACGCCCCGCAATAGATCACAGCACAGATCATTTATAATGCTGATAAAACTAGGAGAACTTCTGATCGACGAGCGTTAAATTATGTTGCACCGCTTTGTCGTCGAAGTTAGCTCTTGCCACGATCAGCACCCTACGATAAAAGCCCTGACGAGTTCATCCTCACTCAACAACTTAAGCATGCATCATGTTCGAAACAGTCGTAATCTATGGATTAGAATCTATCTTTTGCACCTTCGTGGCTTAGCATGAAAAGACTCGTTCTTGATTTGGACAACACGCTCACAACTCAAAGCGATGAAGGTGCCGTTGACTACGAAAACGCTTGTCCCAACATAGCCGTCATTGAAAAAGTCCGGGAGTACAAATCTCAGGGATTCACGATTGTCATCGCAACCTCGCGCAACATGCGCACCTATAATAACTCAGTGGGACTCATTAACGCAAAAACGTTGCCAATTATTATTAACTGGTTGAATAAACACGAAATCCCCTACGATGAAATCTATGTCGGCAAGGCATGGTGCGGTAATGACGGCTTCTATGTTGATGATAAAGCAATTCGTCCCGATGAATTTATAAAATTGCCCTATGAAAAAATTATGCAGCTCATTCGGGTTGAAACATCCCAAAAATGACAGGCGCACCACGATCAACGGGCATCATACTGTCAGGCGCCTATATCACGAATGGGATGATATCGGAATTCGGCCTGATCCCCCCTTCCTTTCTGCCATTGGCGAACAAGCGCCTTTATTGCTGGCAAGTTGAAAAACTCAAAGCTCATACAGATAGTATTATGCTGGTAGTGCCAGAAAACTTTCAGATTGAATTTTATGACCAGAATTGGCTGGAGGAACGGAACGTCCGTATTGTTTGTCTTGGGGAAGGGAAAACTCTTGGTGCCGCCATTCATGCGTGTCTCCCTCACGTCGAGAAAGGCGTTGAAGATATCTGGCTTCTATTCGGCGATACTTTATTAACAAACTTTGATGTTTTGCCCCGCGACTCCGTCGGAGTGGGGTATGTGCAAGAACACTCGCGCTGGGGATATTGCCGTCAAACCGAACACGGCACGATTGAATTTTCGGAAAGCTACGACACCAGCGAAACCGACAAGCAGCCTATTGTCGTCGGTTGTTTTCGTTTTATTAAACAGCAGATTACAAAATGTTTGGATTTGTCAGAAAAGAATTTCTATTCGGCGCTTAATCTGTACAGCACAAAATATGGCCTCAAACTGGCAAATATCGGCGATGGGTGGCATGATTTTGGCCATATCAATGCCTATTTTCGTTCGCGCCAACATTTCACAACGGAACGGTCATTTAACAATTTATGCATTGAGAATCGCAAGGTCTGCAAATACAGCGAGGAAACTTTTAAAATTCTGGCTGAAGCAGCATGGTACGAAGGAGTTCCGCGCGACATCGATGTGTTTCTACCGGGGTATCTAGGGCGCATCAAGCAAGGAAACAACGCCGGTTACGCCATGGAATATCTTTTTTTGCCTCCGGCAAGCGACTTGTACGTATACGGTCGGTTACCGGAATATGTCTGGAGACAAATTCTAAGCGGCTGCCGTGAGTTTCTCGAAGTATGCGCATCATACCGAAGCCGTGATGAAGTGACGAGCGATGTTCGCTGGCTTTATGAAGCCAAAACTAAAGAGCGCCTGCAAGCTTTCTGCCAGAACCGTGGCATCTCTCTACAAAAACCATGGATATTCAACGGCCAGCCAGTTCCTTCTCTTGAACATATTTTTCAACGCGCCTTGGCAATTATTGCGCCCCCTACCCCTGAACACACATCGATCACACACGGCGATTTTCATTTTGCGAATATCTTTTTTGATTTTCGTTCACTCGGCGTAAAGGTCGTCGATCCACGTGGCATTATTTGCAATGTTCCGACCATATATGGGGACTATCGTTATGATCTGGCCAAGCTTACGCATTCCATCAACGGTTTGTATGATTTCATTCTAGCTGGAATCTTTAAGGCTGAGTTCGTCAGCGATTATAATATTAATTTCACGATTACTAAGAACAACCAGATTGATATGGTACAAAAATTATTTGCTTCCATGAGCTTCAACGGTCTATCACCGTGCGACCTTGAGATACAGGCGATCGTCATTCTGCTGTTCTTGTCGATGCTCCCCCTGCACGATGACGACCCTTCGCGCCAAAATACGCTTTTGGCAAATGCCTTTCGGCTCTTTCTTGAGATGGAACAGGAAGCATCCACATGATCGTGTTGCCTATGGCCGGACTTAGCCAGCGTTTCATCAAAGCTGGCTATACCCTTCCCAAATATATGCTGACAGCCGGCGCCAACACGGTCTTTTCGCATGTGCTGCAGAGTTTCGAACACTATTTTACCACTGAGCCTTTTCTTTTCATATGCCGCGATGTCATGGATACACCGGATTTTATTAGAAAAGAGTGCAAACAGCTTGGTATCAACGAGTTTCAACTTGCGGTCTTGGACGCTCCGACACAAGGTCAAGCTGAAACTGTTTGGCTTGGGCTGCAACAAGCAAAGACTGAAGAAAAAAAAACGATAACAATATTCAACATCGATACAATCCGACCTCATTTTCGTTTTCCTGCCGCGAAGTTTTTGGCAGACATCGACGGATTTATCGAGGTTTTTAGAGGTCAAGGCGATAATTGGTCTTTTGCCAAAACGGAAACGCCAACCAGTATGAAAGTTATTGAAACGTCCGAAAAACGGCGCATTTCAGAATTATGCTCAACCGGCTTATACCATTTTGCGCGCTGTGGTGATTTTATGGAGGCCTTCGAAGACGAGTCAAAAAAACCAAAAGAACACTGGGACGCGCAAGAGCTGTATGTTGCCCCCCTCTATAACTTCCTTATTAAAAAAGGGGCTAAAATCATGGCAGTTGAAATTGCCGAAACCGATATGATTCCATGCGGTATTCCATCTGAATACGAATCATATAAAATGAAATTCTGCTCATAGAGAATTTCCGTACGGAGTCCGGCGGACAGAACGAGGTTGTCGAGAATAAAAACATCGGATCCGGGCTGGATAAAATAAAGCGCGCATGATATTCATTTCGCAGGCGATCGTTTTTGCGGCTATCCTCCGGCGCTGCATGACGGGCGATGAACCATCAGAGGCGAAGTCATTATCGCCCTGCCTTCCTCTGGATGCAAAATGAACGATCAAACAACACAATCGCCGACAAAAAAGGACAAAGTTGCCGTTCTTCTCTACGGGTATCTACGGACATTTGAACAAACAGCCCCTTCGCTGTTTAAGCACATTATCGTTCCGCACGATGCGGATATTTTTTATTTTGGCCCGCAAGAAACAGATAAACCTTCGCTGCAACACGGACGCGTTGTTGGGGCTTTCAATCCTAAAAATTATACCGACCAAACAAAAGAGGATGTAGATTTAAAAGCGGCTTTTCACTGCTATGGCGGCGCGCTCAAAGATTATCGCTTCGACACCGAACCGGCGTCGGCCTTCGCAACGCTTGCTGAATCCTGCCCCCGTGAAGAATGGTTGTACTCGCTCAATCCGGCGCGCTTCTTTTCCATGGCGTTCAACATGACCAGAGCCTATCAGCTCATGGAGGCTTATGAACGCGAGAACAATATACGTTATGACAAGGTCATCCTGACGCGTCCCGATCTCTGCTTCTACGCTCCACTTGAACTTACAACAGTTTGCCCTGGGACATTACAGATTCCCGAAGGATCTGGATTTGATGTTGACCTAGGCCGACGGTCGATGGGCAATGCCCCCGTTATGTTTTATAAAAACATTACTACAGGAGAGGTTCTTGAGTTGGGGCTCAGTTTTAATGATCAAGTTTTGATCTTTTGCAGGCAAGACGCCGATTTAATTAATACGCTATTTGATGAAATACGAAATTATGTAAACATAAGAGTTCCGCTCACGCCTGAAACAATGCTTTATTTTCATTTTTGCAAACGTGGGGGATTAAAACTACAACAAAATAAAAGCATTTTTTACGAGATCGTGCGATTTAACCAGCAGTGCATTATGAATATATGTGACATTCAATCGCTCGAAAGATACGACCCCAACCACAAAAATATAAAGAGCGGCACAATTTCTTCACCACAAAAGAAGCATTTTATTCGAGCCAATTTGCGGAAATTAATAAAAATTTTGTTGCATCCATTTATTCCTGATATCGTCAGCTTCGTTCGTCTAATCAAAGAAAGGTTATGATACGTGTTCAATACAAGCGACATCACGGTCGTATTTCAGGGAGATGTGGCAAATGGCGGGCTTGGGGAACACGACGGTTCCTTTGCTTTTAATGTAGCAACTACCCGGAAAGCTTTGCCGGGCGCGCGCATCATACTTTCAACATGGCATGATACGGTTCTCTCAGATGACATCGACATTGACCAGATTGTCCGCTCGACCGATCCCGGAAGTTTGCCCGGCATTAAATTCATTAGTCCCGCGCGTAATAATATTAATCGGCAGATTATTTCGACGCAGAACGGCCTGCAAGCCGTCAAGACAAAATACGCCCTCAAGCTACGCACGGATAGCTGTTTAAGTAGCGCAAAATTTCTTTCCTATCTGGAAAGGCATTTTTCTAATGATAATTTCAACGACAGAATCATGGTCTGCACGTATTACACGCTAGATACAAAAATGTTTGAACGCATAGCGTTTCATATTAGCGACTGGGTGCAATTTGGAGCTACGGAACAATTAAAAAAATTATGGAGCGTTGAATGTATGTCGCTTGCCGATGCTACATACCACGAAACCCATCCTTGTCCGGGATACTATAATTATTTTGAACGACAATTTCGCCCACGGCTGGCAGTTGAACAATACATCTGGGCGCACTACGCAAATGAACTTGGCTTTGCCACACCTATGCTTTTAGTTGATCGTGATAAAAAAGTTCTTCAAGATTTTCTGGCCTTTGTCGCCCAAAAATTGATTGTCCTTGAACCTTGGAACATCGGCATTGAACTAAAAAAATATGATGGAGTTAAAGATTCCCTGTACCATAAATTGAATTGCCTAAACTATTTGGATTGGCTAACGCTCTATGAAGAATACACGCCCAACATCGAAACCAACAAAACACTCACTGGGTTAAAATGGAAAAGACAGGTCATTAAAAAAATTTGGAGTGTTTTCTTTTCTTTAATGTCTCCTATCCATCGATTTCTTTTCAAACCGGAATTAGCGTCGACGCGCCGCTGGATCAAAAATGTAATCTTCGCCAGTAACTTCCGTCGCTGAGGAGCGCAACGAAGTTCCTCACGCTCGCTTAACTTCAGGTTCATCGGCAGTCGCTTCCGCGAACACAGGCTCGACACGTGCTACACTAGCACGTTCAACCCGCGCGGCGCGTCCATACTTATCGGAAAATCGCACAATATCGTCTTCACCAAGATACTCTCCGGACTGAACTTCGACCAAATGCAAGGGAACTTTTCCAGGATTGCTGAGACGATGCCTGGATCCTTTGGGAATGAAAACAGATTCGTTTTCGAATATCTTCTTTGTGCGATCATCACATTCGACCAGCGCCGTTCCAACGACGACGATCCAATGCTCGGCGCGATGATGATGCATTTGCAGCGAAAGCGTCTGATTGGGATTAACGACAATATGCTTGACCTGAAAGCGATCTCCCTTGGCAACGCCTTCGTAGAATCCCCAAGGCCGCATAACACGGCGGTGATCAAGCGCGACCGCATGCTTGTTTTTCTCCAGCAACGTCACGAGCTTCTTGACATCCTGACTGCGCGAACGCGGGGCGACAAGAACGGCATCGACGGTAGCAACGACGGTTATATCGTCAAGGCCTATCACACCGACAACGGGGCCATCGGTCCGTATATAGGAATTATGCACATCAAGGGTCGCTGCAGCCCCCTGAATCACGTTTCCGTCCTCATCTTTCGGTTCAATTTGCCACAGAGACTGCCACGATCCGGCATCGCTCCACCCCATTGCGCAAGGAACGACCACACCCCGCTTTGTGTTTTCCATAAACAGACAATCGAAAGATATATCCTGAAGCTTTGTATAGGCCTCGCCACCCAACTCACGGCAGCCAAGATCTATGCTGGCGCAGCGCAAAGCTTCGCGGCACAAATCAACTTGCTGTGGCGCGATAACCTCAGCGTCATCGATCAGCGCCGAAGGATCATAGAGAAATATACCGCTGTTCCACAAAGCGCCTTCGTCCACCAGTTTCTTTGCTATTTCAAGGGTTGGCTTTTCCTTAAAGCTCTGGATTGTCTCAACAGACGCCCACTTGGTTGCCTGCCCCGGCTGAATGTAGCCATATCCCGTTTCCGGATAATCAGGCTTGATGCCGAACAAGGCGATCTTTTGATTTTTTGCCGCAGCAGCAGCGCACTGAATCGCGGCATAAAAAGCGGACTGATCCTTAATGACATGATCCGAAGGAAGAAGAAGGTGCAAGACGCCATCTTCCTTCTCAGCCAAAGCCGCTGATAACGCCGCTGCGGCGGTATTTCGGCCACAAGGCTCAAGCAGCACAGAAGCCGCGTCCAGATGAGCCTGCTGAATAGCGTCAAGTACAAAAAACTTATGATCGTTTTGGGCAACGACCGTAAATGGCAACAGCGTATCAAACTTATCCAGCATATTAAGCGTCGCGACCAGCAGCGAATGTTGCCCATACAGCTCGGCAAACTGCTTGGGATGCCGCCTACGCGAAACAGGCCACAGGCGAGTCCCGGATCCACCGGACAGAATAACTGGACGAATCTTCATGCGCACGTCTCTAATGTTTGCGATTGTCTGTTGATCAAAAGGAATAAACTAACTCAATTCTGCTTTCCAATCCATCGGCGCAGAAGCATAATTGAAATCATGCGTTAGCACAACAAGAAATAAAAGAATACTCGAATATACATGGTTTCCATTTAAGTTACGGATGAGTTCTTCCAAACAACCTTAGGACATGTCCATGATTTTTTTGAGTTATTCTAAATCTAAATAAGGAGACATTTGTCAAGCGCGGCGAAAAAGCAAGCCGTCCAAAGAGAAAATGCCAATCCGTTCCAAATCAAGCCACAAGAGCCTGTCCATAGGATTTCACATGAATTACGGCAATACATCATTACTCTTCAGCAGGTTATCTTCATCTTTTGGTTGAGAATCCGACAATGGTTGCTTGGATCTTTGCCGACCACCTGTGGTTGAACGCTGCAGGTGATTTTATTCAGCTTAACCGCCACAGAGTCAGGACTCTCCAGCGAAACGGCATCGAAATAGGATGGATCGTACAGCGAGAAACCGAAACTCCCCAACCCGTCCGGCACCAAAACATCATAACTGTATAGTTGATCGTCGCCTGAACTGCCTTCGACCACCAGTTTCACGCCCTGCTGTCCCAGCGGTTTTCCGTCAAGATCGAGGTAAAAGAAAAACGGATGCTGCTGAAGATTGTTGAACATGTCCTGCGTCAGCACAGGCACATCGCCCACCTGCGCATTTTTAGTTAGGAATGGGTTGGCGACGCTGTGCGCCTTGAATACGAAATGAAGTTTGATGAAACCCGAATCCACCGGAGATAGGGTCACGCTATAGCGCGCGAAAATATGCGGATGCGCTTCGGCCTTCCGCGCTCCGGCCATGACAACCAGCGCGACGAAGAACGTGATGATTGATCTCTGTGTTCTGTTCATTGGATTGGTATAATGGTTTAAGAATATGAAGGCGAATTTTATAAAAAATAGCGACTGCAACAGGAAATACTCCCCGACTCGTCATGATCAAAAATGCGTTTTTTGTTGATTTTATTTAGGGTCCGGACTCATTGATTGAGCTGGCCCCCGAAAACTGGACAGGTAGCTAAGAGAGAGTCGCGCCCCTAAAATGGCGGAAAGCCAAGGGGATAGAGATGACAAACATCCGAAAGAAACACAGCGCAGAGTTTAAGGC
>CAIQVS010000317.1 GCA_903875345.1 uncultured Pseudomonadota bacterium
GCTAGCAACCTTCTTCGCCGCTCTAAGGGCAAGGAAAGCCTGCAATTAAAGCGCCATATCGCTGCTTGGGACGCCGATGCCCTTTATGATATCATCGCGCGTTAACTCAATCGATTGCCCTGGCCTCCGGCAAGAAAGCTGGCAAAGATTTCGGCGTATGCAATAATCCGGAGTTCCTACGTGAAAGCACTGCAGTTTTTGATTTCCATAACCCTCCCAAAACAGTGGTTGGTGAAACGGATGAGCGCGCCGGTAGCGCAGTTATGGACTTGTACAAATCTCTACCCGGACCAATGATTCGTTGCCCGATTGAGATAGCCGAAATGGTTAAATATGCGGATAACGCATGGCATGCCACCAAGGTTGCCTTTGCCAATGAAGTTGGCGCTTTCTGCAAAGGGCTTGGCATCGACAGTCATGAAGTCATGAATATTTTCTGTCAGGATACCAAGCTCAATATATCAACGACATACTTGCGTCCCGGTTTTGCCTTTGGGGGATCGTGCCTACCGAAAGACGTTCGCGCATTGCGCTTCAAAGGAAAGGAAATGAATATCTCCTTGCCATTGTTAGATGGTGTTCTAGCGTCCAATCGCTCACAGCTTGATCGTGGAATTGCCATGGTCAAGGCCGGGGCAACAACAAAACGCATTGGCATTCTTGGTTTTAGCTTCAAAGCCAATACTGACGACATGCGTGAAAGCCCGATAATCGACTTGATAACGCAGTTGGTTAGCGAAAATTACGATCTTCGCGTCTATGACAAGAATGTGACTATGGCAAAATTAACTGGCGCCAATCTTGACTATATCGAGTCCAAGATTCCGGGGATTGGGAAGCTTATGTCTGCGAGCATTGGCGATGTTCTCAGTCACGCCGAAGTCATTGTGATAGGGAATAATTCACAGGAATTTGGGGAGATCGCCAACCAGTTGCGTCCCGAACAGAAAGTTGTTGACTTCGTTCGTATGAAATCCATCGAAACCGGACACAAGAATTACAATGGCATTGGCTGGTAATCCCGCAACCAAAGGACGGCGTGTCCTTGTTATTGTCCAGAACCTTCCGGTCCCTTTTGACCGGAGAGTCTGGGAGGAAACGCGCGAGCTGGTTAAAAATGGTTATGTGGTTTCAGTTATCTGCCCGGTGGGACGTGGTTACGAAAAACCTTATGAATTTCTCGACGGTGTTCACATCTATCGTCACCCCCTGCCCCATGAAGCTAAAGGCGTTTTCGGATACTTTGTTGAATATGGCGCGTCGTTATTTTGGGAATTTGCGTTGGCGTGGAAAGTATTCCTAAGACAAGGCTTTGACGTCATTCAAGCTTGCAATCCACCGGACACAATTTTCCTTATCGGCGGCTTTTTTAAACTATTTTTCCGCAAGAAATTTATTTTCGATCATCACGATATCAATCCTGAACTGTATGAGGCCAAATTTGGACGACGCGGTTTTTTTTACTACCTAATGATTTGGCTCGAACGCATAACGTTTATGACAGCCGATGTTTCCATAGCAACGAACAACAGTTATCGCGAGATTGCAATAAAACGCGGCAAAATGAATCCGGATCGTGTGTTTGTCGTTCGCTCCGGTCCAAGCCTCGACCGCATGAAAATTATTCCTGCGGTTGAAAGCCATAAATACGGCAAGCGTTACCTTGTAGGTTATATTGGGGTCATGGGACAACAAGAGGGCATTCCCTACTTGCTCGACGCCGCGCGTTATATCGTTCAGGAGAAAAACCGAACTGACGTTCATTTTACGTTGATTGGCGGTGGCCCGGCTCTGGACGACATGAAGCGCCTGTCTCACGAAAAAGGTCTGGACGAATTCGTGACATTCACAGGGCGCGTATCCGATCAGGACATGTTGGAGATACTGAATACCGCCGATGTTTGCGTAAATCCTGACGAAGTTAACGTCATGAACGACAAATCTACCATGAATAAAATTATGGAATATATGGCACTCGGAAAACCCATCGTGCAGTTCGATGTGACGGAAGGCAGATTTTCAGCCCTAGAGGCATCCGTTTACGCGAAACCAAACGATGCGATCGATTTTGCCGAAAAGATCCTTACGCTTCTCGATTCCCCTGCCCGCCGTGAGGCCATGGGACATTTTGGCCGTTCTCGCGTTGAGAATGAATTGGCTTGGCCTTATGAATCGCCGAAGCTTCTTGCCGCCTATGACAAGGTCTTTAAAGGATGATGCGGTTTGTTAAGAAAGCGATATGGTATCGCCACCGGCTCGCTGCGATGTCTTTTCCGGAGGCGATTTATCGCCTGCATGTAGTTGCTAAACGCATTATAGACCGCTTACATGAAGGGAAATTAATCCCTCATGCATGTGATCATGGCCACCTGCCATCTCTTCCGGGATTACGGGAAGGGATTGACGGCTGGAATGTCCCGCAACAAGTCGTTGCCGAATGGCAAGATACAGAAAGGCAGGCACAGACAGGGAAGTTTTTTCTTTTGGGGCAGGAATGGCCTGAATGTTTAATGGATCGGCGCTGGCATCTTGATCCCGTTACTGGCCGATATTGGCCTCATGATGTCTTTTGTTATGCCCTCGATTATCGTCATGATGCAGAAATGGGCGATGTAAAGTATGTCTGGGAATTAAACCGGTTGCAGTTTCTTCAGCCCATGGCTGCGCTGGCATTCAAACGAAAAGACCAGCAACTTGCTGAAACATGCCTTCGTCACCTCGAAAGCTGGATTGACACAAATCCCCCCTTTATGGGCGTCAACTGGTCATCAGGCATTGAACTCGCAGTACGGATTGTCAGCATTCTTGTGGTCGTGACGCTAACGAACGAATATCTGACGGAACCCTTGCGAAAAAAACTATGGGCAACGCTGGAAACGCACGGAATCTGGCTTGAACGTTATCCATCAAAATACAGCTCTGCCAACAATCATCGCGCGGCTGAGGGGTTGGGGCTATTTATCCTCGGAACACTGTGTCCGCAATTTGCCGCCGCAGCGCGCTGGAAAAAACTTGGCTGGGAAATACTCTGCGAAGCGGCAAGGGAACAAATTTTGCCTGATGGCGTTGGCGCGGAGCAGGCCATAAGTTACACAGCGTTTTTACTCGAAATGCTATTGCTTGGATATCATATTGCCCGAAGCCAAAACATAGCCATTCCTGATGAATGCATGAGACGCCTTCAGGCGGCTGGTGAATATCTACGTTGGTTCACAGATCGAAGCGGCCATCAACCACGCATTGGCGACGACGATAATGCGTGCATTCTTGGAGGCTACCGCAGGAACGAAGCTTATGTATCTTCGGTTCTTGGCTGTCTTTCGTCTTTCTTGAAATCCCCTGATTTGACGCCTCCGGAATTACAACCACATTTCCGCCAAACCTTGTTTGGATTTGCCCCAACAAGCAATATAAGTCCGCTCGGCGTGCGCTGTTTTGAAAATGGCGGCTATACCGTTGGACGTCACCGTTTTGTCAAAGACGGCAGCGAGCATGAAATTATGCTGGCAATGGATCATGGTCAGCTGGGCTATTTGTCGATTGCCGCACACGGTCATGCAGATGCTTTGTCTTTATGGCTCCATATCGATGGTCAACCTGTTTTGGTCGATGCCGGAATTTATCTTTATCATTCGGGTGGCCAGTGGCGCCAATATTTCCGAGGCACAGGTGCGCACAACACGCTTTGCATAGAAAAGAGCGACTCCAGCGTTATATCGGGTGCCTTTAATTGGTCACACAAAGCATCCACACGGTTAAATAGCCTTGATGTTCAAGACAACCAATGGACAATTGAAGCCGAACATGATGGTTATTTTCGCCGCTATGGAGTTATTCATAGTCGCACGGTTACGGTAATACCCACCTCAGGATTTGTCGTCGAAGATAGACTTGTCGGGCAGGTTGCACGGAATGTCACCGCTAACTATCTTGTGCATCCTGACTGTCAGGTCACGGAACAAGATGGTAAGATACTGATCCTCAAGAATGGCAACCCTTTGTTGTATCTACTCAACGAAGGGTTGCTTAAAGCAAGCATCGCCTCTCCCATGACCAAGGAAGGAGGTTGGTATTCTCCGACTTTTGGCGTAAAAATCCCAACGAGCCGGATTTGTTATGAGGGTAGGCTCGCGGACGGACAAAAATCTGTTGTCCGCTTCAGCTTTACCGGATGAAACGTGTACAGGAAAATGATCAAGCTGAATGTTGTCATGATCGGGGCATTCCCCGAAGACATCAATGTCATTAAAGGTGGCGTTCAGGCTTCAGTCTATGGCTTGTCACAAGCATTAATTCAACGCCATGACGAAATTCAGCGCGTCAAAGTGTTCGCGTTGCCGCAAACAGCAGAAGCCAAACACCCCGTAAGAAACTCTGGTGGATTGGACGTCACTTATTTGCAAATACCTTTTAAGATACTGGCGTCGAATATTTTGCATGTTCCGCGCCTGATGCGCGAAATTTCTAAGCTTGAAAACGCGGTTACCCATATTCACGGTACTGGTCTTTTGCAAACAGCCCTGATTATAAGTTTATCTCTGCGAAGGCTTGCTTGTGTATGGACACTGCACGGCATCACCGAAAAAGAAACATGGAATCGTTATTGCCAGAATAAATCTGTCATAACAGGACTACGGTTTGTGTTTTATCGTTTTATGGAGCGACTTTCGCTACGCTTTGCACGCCAAATAATTGTCGATACGCCCTACGTTCAACAAGCTCTGCCCATTAAACGCGATAACATTCATGTTATTCCGCAAGGCATCTTTCTCGATGAATTGGCAGGAACCGTCAATCATCCATCAACAGAAAATCCTCTTATTCTAAGCGTTGGGGTCATGGATACCCGCAAGGGACTGAGCTGGCCCCCGAAAACTGGACAGGTAGCTAAGAGAGAGTCGCGCCCCTAAAATGGCGGAAAGCCAAGGGGATAGAGATGACAAACATCCGAA
>CAIQVS010000318.1 GCA_903875345.1 uncultured Pseudomonadota bacterium
CAGTTGGCTCAAGAAGCGAGGGCTGAAGGAAGGCAAATCGGGCGCACGGGTTTAGCAATCCCTATAAGCAGAGTCTTCACGTAACGAAATCCTGTGAGAGTTTACGTCCGTTTGTGCAAACTCACCCAATAGCGCGTTGCGCCGGTTTGACACGCAAGGTAAGCTCTTGCCTTTCAATGAGACCGCCTACACGCTTGGCACAGAACAAGTGTTGTTAATGTCCGACTACAACCCAAAATCTTTCGATGGTCGCTATTTTGGCCCGATGAACCAAGGAAACATCAAGGACGTGTTGAGACCTGTGTTCACAATTGGAAAGCAAGGCTAGTAATATGATAGTTGACAATAAAATTGTGGAAGTTACGATGAAAATTACTGTAATGATTGCTTTTTTTTCTTTGCTGTTAGTGTCGTGTGCCGCAGATCAACCAAAGCAGTCTATTGTAGGTAATGCGTTGAAAGCATTAAATGTCGATGAAAAGAACGCTATGGCATCATGCCATAGTGCAGGGGGTGTCTTCGATATAAATTCAGATGGAGCCGCATTGCCACAATCACTATCTATAATCTGCAAGGGTTTTTCTAAGAGCTTAGATGATTTTAATAATAATGCTAATTCGTATTTGAATCATCTTGGAATTGTTCTTAATAATTCACAAAATGGCTTTAAAGAAAAACCTGTTATTAAGAAATACGAATCTGATAAATATGTTTCTTGGTCTATTTCAAAGCCATTAGCGCAATGAGTGGTGTAATGCCTTTAAGTTGGAAGTTATCAAGAGCAAAAGCGATAAGAGCGGTTTACGCCAAGAATGAAATTGTCCTGTTTCGCCCGATATTAATGGTAATATAAAGTTTGACTGCTAATATTATTATCTATATAGTTTGACGAACTTTGTTTAACCCCTGTTCGTCCTCTGACACAGGATGAAATAAGCAATATGCATAAGAAACAAAAAGGCCACCACCTAAACCAAAACCAAGAGGGAAAGACCCGATGAACGACACTACCGACGATGATAAAAAGCCCACCAGCAAACGCCAGAAGCGCGAAATTGAAAACGCTGTAAAAATTTCTTCGACCCCCGTAACCGCCGAGAATTTAGCGTTTATTGCGCGGGAGTTCATCCTCTGCACATTGCCGCATAGCGACCCCGGAGACGTTCCAGCGTGGAGCCGGAAGAATGGCAATTTAACCCTTGGCGTTCAGCCTGGATTTAACTACAAGACGGGCAAGAGTTATGGTATTCCCTATGGAACAATTCCGCGCCTTGTGCTTGTGTGGATGGTTACGGAGATTATTCGCACCAAAAGCCGCCGCCTTGAACTAGGGAACCGTCTTGCTGATTTCATGATAAAACTTGGCCTAGACCCTAGCCGTGGTGGAGAGCGCAGCGATGCGCGGCGAGTTAAGGAGCAGATGGAGAAGCTTTTGCATTCAATTATTAGCTTTAATTATTCGTTGCAAGGCGACGACGCTTATGCCGAGGAAAATATACAAGTCGCGCCGCGCATGGTCTTATGGTGGAGCAAAAAAGACCCCGATCAACTCTCAATTTTTGGAACTTTTGAAAGTTGGATCGAAGTAAGTGAAAGGTTTTTTAACGCTATCATGAATGCACCTTCACCGCTTGATATTCGGGTTTTGCGGCATATCAAGGATAGCTCCTTAGGGATTGACCTATACACCATTTTAAACCGTGAAGCGTTTCGCGCCATGAACGACGAGAAGCCGCGCTTTTTGGCGTGGGAATGGTTACATGAGCAGACCGGCAACGAATACAAAGCTCTTCACGACTTTCGCCGTGATGCCCTTGTACAAATTCAGGCCATCATAGCCGTTCACCCCGGCTTGCTGATTTCGATCCAGCGAGGCTACCGGGGGCAAAAATCCGGCCTGGTGATAAGCAATCTCTCCACCCCCTCCATCCCCTCGGATTTGTTAAGGGAGCCGATTCAAGGGGAAGTCAACCGGACCCCGCCCGCCTTGGTGTTGCTTCCACCGCCGCCGCCCAAGTTGCCGCCGCCTGAAAAATTTCTCAAGCCGGGAACCGTGGCGCGGTTCAACGCCCTGTACCCGAACCTTGACCCGTTTGCTTGCAAGTCCGCTTTCGATTTTTGGGTGGGGGGCTTGCCCCCGGATCAACGGCCCCGGCACTATGACCGGGTATTTTTGAGCTTCGCTAAACGGTGGATCGTCGGCAAAATGGTTGTGAACAACGGCTAACCTTGGTGTTGCCTACCCACGACAAGAATTTGACAAAACGACAATTAACAGGTATTGATAGTTATTACCTATCAGTACCTGTGAGGTTCACGCGATGGCAAGCAAAGCCGTGAAATTAGACGAAACCACCTGTGACCGTTTGAAAGCCTTGGGCGAATCCCGCCAACGCACCCCCCATTGGCTGATGAGGGAAGCGATAAGGCAATTCCTTGAGCGCGAGGAAGCCGCCGAGAGCCTCAGGAATGACACCTTGGAGCGTCTGGCGCGGTTTGAAGCGACTGGCGAAGCCGTCCCCTATGAAACCGTTGACGCATGGCTTGCGACCTGGGGAAGCGAAAGCGAGGCAACATGCCCAATCCCCGGCGTTTGATTATATTCCCCGCCGCTATCGCCGACTTGATACGCCTTCGCGAATTCATCCATGCCCACAACCCCAATGCCGCCGCCCGCGCTGCAAAACGCATCAGGGAGGCCATCAAGAAACTTCCCGAACAAGCCTTTCTTGGCCTTCCTGTGACAGACATCGACAACCCGGACTTGCGGGACTGGTTCGTTTCTTTCGGCCAAGGCGGCTATTGGGTGCGTTACCGCGTAACGAGCGATGAAATCCAAGTCATCAAAATTTGGCATGGGCGCGAAAACCAAAAATAACCCACAATTAATGTAAGCTTTTCCGGCTTTTTTCTGTGCGCAAGCCTGGGCAAAAGCAGAGTTATCCCCGCTGAATTTGTACGTCCTTTCTTTGACCCATGAAAGCCTTGCCACGTCTGGCTTTGCCGAGTTATCCCCGCTGAATCTCTAGTTCCTTTCCCCACCGACCCCTAGACGAGTGTGTTTTGCGGCTTTTTTTCTGTGTGCAAGCCTGTGCGAAAACCGAGTTATCCCCGCTGAATCTCTCCCTCCTTTATTTGACCCATGAAAGCCTTGCCACGTCTGGCTTTCCCGAGTTATCCCCGCTGAATCTCTCCCTCCTTTCTACGCTGAATCTCTCCTTCCTTTCCCCCCTCACTCCTTATATATCTCTAGTTAATCTCTGTAAAAAATCCTGTAGTTTGTCGGCGCTGCCTGTGGATAACTTTACAGAAAAGCCATATGGAAAGAAGGGCGATTAAGAGCGATTAAGAGCAAGAGCGTTTACGCCAAGCCCGTAGCCAAGTCGCACAGACCAGCCACCCAAGAGCAAGAGCGTTAAAAGCGTTTACGCCAGGGGGAAAACAGGCACAGCAGTAAGCCCTAGCCAAGTCGCACAGACCAGCCACCCAAGAGCAAGAGCGTTAAAAGCGTTTACGCCAGGGGGAAAACAGGCTTTTGTGGCATCCAAGCCGCGCACTTGACACCCATTGCGTAAAGCTTGACATGTTGTAGTATTTTGTAGTACAATGTAATTGTATCATACAACATACAACAACTATAAGGTATACAGCAATGGCAATCACCACACAAGACATACACCGGGCGGCGGACGAGATCGCGGAAGCCGGCGGAACCCCCACGCTGGCGGCGGTGCGCAAGGCATTGGGCGGCGGCAGCTTCACGACGATCAGCGAGGCAATGCAAGATTGGAAGTCCAGCCGAACCGCCCCCGCGCCCATCAGGGAACCCGCCCCAGAGTCGATCACAGCCCGGTTAGGTGAAATAGCTGGGGGAATATGGGCCACGGCTCTGGAAATGGCTAATACGCGGCTACAGGCCGAACGGGAGGCGCTGGAACGGGTAAGGCAGGAAACCGAACAGGCACGGCGAGAGGCTGCGGACCTAGCCGACCAGGTGAGCGCGGAACTTGACCAAGCCAGGGCCGACCTACTGGCGCAGTCCGGCGCTTTGGACAGGGCTAAAGCGGAAGCTGGGCGGCTGGCCAGCGAGTTGGCCGAGGCACAGCGCAGGGCCGACACCGCCCAGGCCGCGCTAGACGAGTCCCGCCGCCAGTGCGACCAATGGGCCGACGTGCTGAAAACCCAAGTCAACGCCGAGCCGGGGCAAGGCGACATCAAACCCAAGGCAAAGAAGCCCAAGCCTAAACCGCAACTCGATATCGAGGATGCCGCATAAGGCTTGAAATAAGGCGCGGAATTCATAGGCCGCTTGACATAACGGCAAGATAGGCGAAAAATATAAATGCCTCCGACGCATCGGAGGTCAGGCGTCGAAACCTGATTTACCCATAGGCGCACACCCCCAGCGCCAATCTGCCATGATTTTGGTGCTTTTTTATGCATTTTTTTATGGTGGACTTGGTTGGGGCACGTTTTTTAGCGTGGCTGTTCCTATGGGCGGTTTTCGACCCCTGACCAAGTCTGCCGCCACCTATTACCGTGAAATTAATCATCTGGTGGCTTTCAAATCCAACGGAACCAGCCAAATGATTACTTATGAACGCATTTTGCCAGCCGCGCCCTCTTGCGCCCTCTTGCGCCCTCTTGCGCCCTCTTGCGCCCTCTTGCGCACGTCTGCATATTTCTTATTTCGCTTTCCATATGGGGTAACTGCGCCCTAGCTGAAACTCCACAACAGGGAAAACCGCCAGCACAAACGGATAACCTGATGGACCTGTATTTGTCCAATCAGACGACTTGGGAAATGACACCGCTGGAAAAGGAAGCCATCGCCATTGCCGAACGGTGGCGGGCGGATAGTGCGACTAGGGGGGTAAGTCCGTCAGCGGGACCGGGCGGGGCTATCCAATACCTCTACGGATCGACTCAGCCAAGCATTGTTTGCGCGGTGTTGCAAGTGTGCGATGTCGAGTTGCAACCGGGCGAACAAGTCAATTCAATCCACCTTGGTGACAACGTGCGCTGGACCGTCGAACCGGCGATCACCGGCTACGGCCCTAGCGAAGTCCAGCATTTGATTATCAAGCCGATGGACGTAAACCTTGATACATCCCTCATCGTGACCACCAACAGGCGGACGTACAACTTAAGGCTGAGGTCACACCGCACCCAGTTCATGCCGAAAGTGTCATTTGTCTACCCGGACGATGCGTTAAAAAAATGGGACGAGATCAAACTCCGCAACCGCGAGGAACACACAAAAGCGATCATCCCGGAAACCCAAGAATACTTGGGCAGCCTAGATTTCAATTACACGATTGACGGCGAAGGAAGCTGGAAACCTGTCCGGGTCTACAACGACGGCGTGAAAACCATCATCCAGATGCCCCGCACCATGGCACAGACCGAGGCCCCCACCCTGCTTGTCGTGCGCGGGAAAGACGGTTTTTTCCCGTGGAGCAGCAGCGCAGAAGAGATCATCGTCAATTACCGCGTCCAGTCCGACCGCTACATAGTCGATACCCTGTTTGACAAGGCCATCCTGATTGTCGGTGTCGGTTCCGAACAGGAGAAGGTCACTATCACAAGGGGGGGCTTGTGATGGCTATTTTACCGCTTCAAGGTAGGGTAGGCGCTGTAATGGGTGGTAATCGCCTCCACGGGCATCCTGTGCGGCGTGACGGCCTATTTTTGCGTCAATGGCACGTTGTCATATTCGCCATTGCTTGCTTGCTGGTGAATGGATGCGCCGACAGCCCAGGGCCGAGAGGATTCTACGCGGATGCCCTTACACCTACCAACACGGCGAAAATGGCGGAGGATGCGGTAAAGCAAGTGACGGCGCTGTACCCACCGGCCAGCACTTACCTTTGGGTGCGTTTGCACAAACGGATAAAAACTCTCACAGGATTTTTGTAAGATCGTGGTTCTGTGTGGGTTTCAGCCAAATTGTGGCATTCCAATTTTAATCTGTTTTCCTGGTCACTTTTTGGGATGTCGTCAGGCCCACAGA
>CAIQVS010000319.1 GCA_903875345.1 uncultured Pseudomonadota bacterium
ACACCAACATTTTTAGCCGTTGTTGACAACCATTTTGCCGACGATCCACCGTTTAGCGAAGCTCAAAAATACCCGGTCATAGTGCCGGGGCTGTTGATCCGGGGGCAGGCCCGCCGCCCAAACATCGAAAGCCGCCTTGCAAGCCAACGGGTCGAGGTTCGGGTAGATGGCCCTGAACCGTGCCACGGTCCCCGGCTTGAGCATTTTTTCCGGCGGCGGTAATTTGGGCGGCGGCGGTGGAAGCAACACCAAGACGGGCGGGGTCCGGTTGACTTCCCCTTGAATCGGCTCCCTTACCAAATCCGATGGGATGGAGGGGGTAGAGAGGTTGCTTATCACTAGGCCGGACTTTTGCCCCCTATGGCCCCGCTGGATTGAAATCAACAAGCCGGGGTGAACGGTTATGATTGCTTGTATCTGGATCAAAGCGTCACGCCGAAAATTCCGAATATCCCCGTACTCGTTACCTGTCTGGTCATGTAGCCATTCCCACGCCAGAAAGCGCGGCTTCTCGTCCTTCATAGCGCGAAACGCTTCACGATTCAAAATGGTATATAGGTCGATTCCTAACGAGCTATCCTTGATATGCCGCAATACCCTAATATCAAGTGGGGAAGGTGTTTTCATGACAGCTTGAAATAAATCATCGCTTACCTCGATCCAACTTCCGCTAGTTCCTCCAAAACTGCTAAGTTGATCGGGGTCTTTCTTATTCCAACATAAGAATATTTTAGGAGCAACTTGCATACTTATCTTAGACTCATGGATAAATCCTACCATTTCCAATGAATATTCAAAGCTTATAATGGCATTAAAAAGCTTTTCCATTTGTTGCCGAGTTCGTCTTGCATCGCTGCACTCACCGCCACGGCTTGGGTCTAAGCCAAGTTTAATTAGGAAATCAGAAAGACGGTTCCCCAATTCAAGGCGGCGGCTTTTAGTGCGTATGATCTCGGTGACTATCCACACCAAAAGTAGACGCGGAATAGTGCCGTAGGGAATACCGTAACTCTTGCCCGTCTTGTAGTTAAATCCAGGTTGAACGCCAAGGGTTAAATTGCCATTCGTCCGGCTCCACGCTGGAACGTCTCCGGGGTCACTGTGCGGCAATGTACACAATATGAACTCCCGTGCAATAAACGCTAGATTTTCGACGGTTACGGGAGTCGAACAAATCTTTACAGCATTCTCAATTTCGCGCTTCTTGCGTTTGCTGGTGGGCTTTTTTTTGTCTTCGGTGGTATCGTCGCTCATCGGATCTTTCCCTCTTGGTTTGGGCTTTTTAGGTGGCCTTTTTGTTTCTTATGCATACTGCTGATTTCATCCTGTGTCATAGGAACAACAGGGGTTAAACAAAGCGCGTCAAACTCATTCATAGTAAGCTTATCCATTAAACCTGCCTTATGTAATCCTTCGGCGGTTTCGTGGACGGATGCGGCTATATCGCTACGATATTGTTTCTTCATCACAAGTAACCTCAATAATTAGGTTTTCGTTAATTGCTTGGGTTAGTTCGGCATCATTGTAATTCAGCATTTCCGCTGCAAGCCGCTTCAACAAAACCAAGTCGTTATCACTTATATTGTCCAATTTATTCTTAGCAAATCCATGGACGAAAAAAGCCCGTGTTCCTGCCCTGAAAAGAATAATGGTTCTGAATCCTCCCGACTTCCCGCCGCCGTCTCGGGCGACACGCTGTTTAATCACGCCGCCGCCTAAATCCGCATCAATCAAGCCATGCTCGGCGTTCATCGCCGCTTTGCACAAAGCCGCATCGTTGATCCCTGACTTTCTGGCAAAGCGTGTAAACGACTTGTTCTTAAAAACTTTCAAAACTTGATTTACCAAAAAAAGGGAGGATTTTCCACCGCAAAACCAATGCCAAATAACAAATACAGAAAAATCAATACAAATATATTACATGATAATAAAATATAGGGATAAAAAACCACAGCAAAACACATGCCATTATATAATTAAAACATTAACCGTCAAACCTTATATTATCAGTTATATCGGCGAAACCGGCCAATTCCCTTCTTGGCGTAAACCGCTTTTATCGCTCTTGCTCTCAATAACTTTCAACTTACAGGCATTACATCACTCTGGACAGGAGGACGATGCTCTTAAGGGCTACCAGGACGGTTGCCCTTCTTGGCATGGATGCCGCCTTGTGAGCACGGCAATAGGCTGGTGTGCGGTTGAGGTACAGGGATGTACCGAGACCGCGCCCAGCCGGTGCGGTGCGAATGCTCTTG
>CAIQVS010000320.1 GCA_903875345.1 uncultured Pseudomonadota bacterium
GATTGGGATAGAGCGTTCGTATATACTAACGATTCATCGATCACATTGTCCCGGAAAATAAAGTCGTGGGAACCAATACCCCATTGCCCGCCGGGTTCCGAGAAGATACTGGCCAGAACCACGGGTGTTTGGGAGATGTTATAAATTTTGTTGTTTTGCACCAAACCCAGCGGGGATTGATCAATCAACCTTCCGGATGAATTATGCAGCACATTGTTCTGAATCACATAGCGCACGGCCATCCCGGCGAGATCCTGCACATAGGAATCCATACCGAAGGTTGGAGGTATGGGTTCATCAACCGTAACGGAATATGTCCCGTCATTCTTATTCGTCTGAATTGCCGTCACCTTGGCGTATCCCAAAGGAGCCGCCGCCGAATTCACAAACATCAGCGTGTGGCCAACAGCCGGAGACACTTGTCCCCAGACGGGATAGAGAACAAGGTTTTTCGTCGCTTCATTAAATGATTTGGGTTGCAACATCGAATTCGTGCCTTGATTCAAACAATCATCGCCTGAATAGGAAATGTCGCTGTTTTCGACGATCATATCGCTGTAGCCCGCCAGATCGAGCGCGTCAGCGGTGCTGGAAACGATGCGTCCCTCCGGTCTCTGTAGCTTGTAATGATCGATCCAGATGCCGGTGACATTCATGTATGTCATCGCCATTCCGGGCGCGGCATTGACCGTAATGTTGCTGAGATGCAGGTCTGTCACGCTTGCTGTTGGGGCATTACCGATGCCCGTGGCTTCGTAATAATAATGCTTGGCAAGCATGTAGGTTCCAACAGGCGGACCATAGGGTGGCAGCGCAAACGGGCTCGCATTTGCTGGACATGCCTTCGAAACGACATAGACGTAGGCGCCGAGACCAGAATTATATGTCACGCATGACTGAATATTAAACGCGTCATACGTATTGGGACCAAAGGTATTATTCTGATTGTCCCATCCGCTGATCGCCTCAAGCGGTTCATGTGAAAGTGGCTGCGTTTTGATGTCAGGATAACTTTGCGTGATCTTAAGAGCATTGCGCCCATCTGCGCCTTCCTCAATCACGCCGACTGAAGCGATGCGAACACCGGGCCAATCGATAGTCAAATTCTTGACCACAGCGCGCGTCACATTTCCGCCAAAGACAATAGCTGTCGCAATGTCGGAAAAATTAAGTGTCGAGCCGTTGAAATCAACCACCAGATCGTGAAAAGCGGGGAAATTAACTTGGCCATTCTGGCCGGAGTAATAACTACCTGAGAAGGTAAAATGACAGGCCGTTATGCCCTTCGGCGGAATGATCCTGACGGCTCCAAATCCGTTGTTCATAGCATAGACGATATCAGTCATAAAGGTACGGTTGAAATAATCGTCGGCCACGCTCTGACCTGAACAAATTTCAGCCGAAGGCGTTTCGCTGAGTACGTTTTCAGTTTTTGTTACCGGCGCCCGAACGATGACACTGATCTTTCTTCCGCTCGGCGACACAAAACGTTCAACGCGATCGTTGGCGCCAACTAAAAATCCCGGCCTCTGGTTCGGAATATAATCAAGAAAATCGCCCGAAACCTGAACCAACCCTGGCAGGCCGTTGACACGGCCATATTGCATGTAATCACGCAGCGCCGCCTCATTAAGCGACCTGGTCGGCAGCAAGGGCTGACTCTTCAGATAAGCGGCGCGATCGGGATTCATCTGTAGATATTCGGGAGCCGAAAACATCTCGGAGCCCTTCTCGCCTCCCGGCAATCCCTTGTCGAACCAGTAAGCCGTGAAAGGCGTAAGCCACGTATTCGCAACATATTGATCCGAATACGAGGCAGCCTCCGGATGATAATGCTGGTAATACCCTTCCCAATCAAAGCCCTGATTTGAATCCCCCGCATTTGCCGCGTAATAATGTGGCCATTGCTGGTTATCAAACACACGCGAGTCGAGAGCAAACGTTGCCTGACTGAGGTTAAAGTCGTTGGGATTGATTGCATAATAATTGATCGCCGCCGGATAGTTATTCCCAAACTTGGCGGCCTTGTCTGCATTCAGATACAAGTAATCCTTGACGGAAAACCAAGGCGCGCTCATCTGCGCCTGATCGATGCCATTTTCGACCCAAGACGTTTCCGAAGCCAAATCGTGCTTTTCTAATGGCGTGTTGCCTTCCCCCGGCAGGATCGGATAGTTGGCCGTGTTGGGATAACGGTTCTGAAAATAGGGTACATCAAAGACATAATGCTCAAGATCCAAAACACCGGCCAGACCGCCATCGCGCAAACCATTGCCGCTACCCGTGTATCCCCAACTGACATACGCTTGTATGGCTCCCTCATAAGTGTCGGGATAACCGTTTGGTTTCGGTGCATTCATGCTCATGAACTGCCGAACGGCAAACAACGGATGCGCTTGCTGCCCTCGGTTGAGGCCGCAGTTCATCCAGTACTGCTCGGCCTGTCCATCCGAAAGATTGGAGACAATCTTGTTATGTGACTTGTAATACCGGACATCGAAGACCAAAGGGCTCATCGCCACATTTTGCGGTAACTTTGTGCGCACACATTGCGCTGTTGCCAACGTATCACTGTCTTGTGCCGTTGCCTCGCTTGGCGACGCCAGCAAAAGGAAACACAGGCAGCCCAATAATACCGGCGCTGCTTCCTTCGAAAAGACAACACGCATAAACCCTCCGACGCTCATCCCGCGACCCGAACACTAAATAATAGTATTTCCACCCTAACGAACCATTAATTGCATGAATCGACACAACTTATCAGTCCCTTATATAGGCCTGACCCTACGTCTTCATCCTGAAATCTCAGCAAATGCTACGATTTCTTTTTGGTGAAAGCTGCCGCGAGTTTGCGCATCGTCGAGGCTTGCCGCTCGGTCGATTTCGGCGGCGGCAACGCTGATTTCTTGCGTTTATCTGCCGTCACGCGCATGTCGGCCGACGCGACGATATCGTCGATGGCCGTGCGGGTGAAAGTATCGGGGCCAGTGTCGTCAGGCATATCTTTAGCACGCAGCGCGTATTCAATAAGACCCGTGGCAATCGCCTTCAGATAGGGCTTGGTCATAGCGAGCAACAGCTGTGGATCGCGCACCGCCCAAGTGATGAGCAGCTTCTGCGCGTCCAGCTTATTGTTATTGGTGGAAGCGAGAGCTTCCTTGACCTTGGCCTGAAGATCGAAGAGCACACGTCTGAACTCCAGTCAC
>CAIQVS010000321.1 GCA_903875345.1 uncultured Pseudomonadota bacterium
CCACCCCATGAAGCGGATCGCCGAACTCCTCCCGTGGAATGTTCGTCAATAAATTACCACGCGGCCATTACCAGACGCTTACGGATTTGTTGCCGCTGCCGTCTTTTTGCATTGGCGCATTTACGGTTGGCATTTATCTGCTTACGAGGCGATGACCACTGACGGCCCGGTCTTTCTTGGGAATCAAATAGGAAATAAACTTTACGGCATTTTCATTGATCCCAAGCCTCTCTACGGAACCTATCATGAAACAAAGGGTTTGTTCGCGCAATTTCCGTATCTGTTCGTCGGATTGTGCGGCATGGTCGTCACAAGCCTAAAGAAAAAAGAATTGGCTGTCTTATCGGTCTCCGTATTGTTTTATGTGTTTCTTTATTCGTCGTATTACGATTTATCACCACAAAATATATGGCATTATAATGTAGTTCATTATTTTGTTTGGATATTCCCTATATTTGGTCTGTATGGCATTTTCATGGCTAACCTATTGATCGTTAAGCGCTCAACTACTGTAGCGGTTCTGATTGCGCTTTCTGGAGTGTTTCTTCTAACTGTACGTCCTTCTTTGTTCCCCTTGCAGACAGTGGAGACTCATTTGGGGGATCGTCAAGCTACACTCAACCTATCCAGCTGCGCGGCACCCTGTATTATTGATATTGAGAACTCTGTAGATGAAGAAAAATTATGGAAGGATGAAGATAACGCATGGAAGGTCATAAGTTTTGATCAAGACACCATCAGTAATATTGGGGCAAGAACCGCATCGATATTTCCTTATAAACAGGGATTCCGGATATTGTTGCTTGATCCGACAAAACTCAATATCAGTCAGTTGAGCTTTGTTGACAAAACACCGCTCAAAATTCACGTTTCATCCATCAGATGGAAATTTTCTATTTGAATGCAAAGTGTTTTGTGCCGTCGCGTTCTTTGCGAGATCTATAGCGACTGGCGTGATAGTTTTTTACAACACCCGCTGTAACGCCGACAATTGCACGATGCGGGCAACTTCTGGCCAGTCGCAGAGGGACTCAATCTCGGCCATTGTCACCCAGCGCACGGCGACGGCATCGTCTCCGGCTTGTGCTTCGCCTTCTGCGGATTCCGCCAGAACTTCGATCATCGTGTAGTGATATTCAACGTTGCCTTTGGCATCGCGGGTGATGGAATCAAGCGCCGTCACAATGCCCATCGGCGTTATGTCCAGACCGGTTTCCTCACGCGCCTCGCGCACTGCCGTTTGCATGATCGTCTCGCCAACGTCCTGCGCCCCGCCGGGCAAGCGCCACTTCCCCGGCTTCGATTCGATCCAGGACCTGCCGGGCATGGCGCGCGCGGCGGCGGGCACGCTGGACAAGGTCTGGCGGGCGGGGATCGACCTCTCCGCGTCCGACCATCCGCGCCTGAAAACCCTGAACGACCTCGAGGTCGACGCGCTGAGGCGGCTCCCGCCGTCGATGAAGCGGCCGCAGGACCTCGTGAGCCTCGCCCTCGCTAGGGCGCCCCTCGCTCCAAGACTGTTCGGCGCCGTCGAGATTCACGGCCACAGCGAAATGTCCCCGTGCTGGCGGCCTCTGCTCGCGACATTGTCCGACGTGACGAAGGTCGCGTGGGTGGC
>CAIQVS010000322.1 GCA_903875345.1 uncultured Pseudomonadota bacterium
AAAGTTAATTCTCTAAAATTAAGCTGACACAGTCCACTAGACCGAGCGAATGTCGGACAGATAAGTTCCGACGTCTTTCTCCAGTTTCTCGGTCTGGTTCGCTAGATCTCTGGCGGAGGCCAAAACATCCTCCGACGCTTTCTGCGTGCTTTTGATCTTCTGAGAAATCTGCGAAATGCTGCTCGTGACTTGACCGGTGCCCTGCGCCGCTTCCTGCACGTTGCGGGAAATCTCCTGCGTCGCCGTCGTCTGCTGGTGCGCTGCGCTGGCAATCGTCGAAGAGATGCCGTTCATTTGCTCGATCGTATGGTCGATGCGCTCAATCGCCGTAGTGACGTTCTTCACTGCGTCCTGAATGGAAATGACCTGCGACGTAATATCTTCCGTCGCCTTCGCGGTCTGGGTCGCCAGAGTTTTGACCTCCGAAGCCACCACGGCGAAGCCCTTGCCGGCCTCGCCCGCCCGCGCCGCCTCAATGGTCGCGTTCAGAGCCAAAAGGTTGGTCTGGCCGGCGATCTGATTAATCAGGCTCACGACATCGCTGATCTTGGCCGTCGAGCCTGATAAATTAGCAACGATGCCGCGCGTCTGCTCGGCGTCCTTCGCTGCTTGCCGCGCGACGTCGCTGGACTCGGTAATACGGCGCGCGATTTCCTGAATGGACGCCGACAATTCTTCCGAAGCGGACGCGACCGTCTGCACATTAACGGACTCTTCCGATGCAGCCGCGACGGTCGCCGCCTGTTGCACGGAAATTTCAGCGTCCCGCGTCATGCCGTTAGCGGATTGCGTCAGATTGCCGACCGCCGAGCGGAGCGCGTTCAACGCGACGCCGACGGACTCGCGGAACCCAGCGCTAAGCTGCGATATTTTTTCGGCTCTGCGGCTTTCGGCCTGCGTCCGTTCGATTTCGGCGCGGCGCGCCTTATCGCGTTCGATAGCGGCTTCATGGAACGCGCGCAGCGCGACGATAAGCCCCCCGACCTCGTCCTTGCGATTGTCCTGCGGCACATCGATGTTCAAATTGCCTTGCGTAATTTGTCCCATCAAACCGGTGATATGACGAATGGGTTTTGTTACCGACGTGACAATCTTCCATGACGCCAATGCGCCGATCAACAAGAACACCAGAATAACGCCCAAACGATTGTATATAACGCCGTAAAAACCGGCATTACGCGCATTCAACAACCGCTCCATTTCGTCGTCGCACTTCACCGTGAAGGCCGCTACGAGCTTCGTCAACGCCCCCGCCGCCGCCGTCAATTCCTGACGATCGGTTCCTTTGGATGCTGCCGTCAACCGGTCAACCGCCGCTGCAACAGCCTTCCCGTCATCCTCAAGATTGCCCTTCAACTTGCCGTCGGTGTTGCCCTTGATAGCCTTGGTCAGATCGGTCGCCAGATTACCGGCACTGGTCGCCACGCCGTCGCGCGCCTCGGCGAAAGCGATCAGGTGGTCGGAGCTTTTAGCGCTATCCGCATCGAGGTCACGCGCCGCACCCAGCAGATTATAGGTCTGCTGCAGAACGCCTGTCGCCTGATTGACCAGAATATCGCCGACGAAATAAGCGTCAGCATCGGGATCAAGAGTAATGTTGGAACTATCGGAAAGCGCCGAAAGCAGCGCCACGACATTGTTGATTGCGTCCCCGGAATCCTTGCCGCCTGCAACCTCATCCAACGAAGACGCCGCCGTTTTCGAAGCGTCGGCCACGGCCAGATATCCGTTGTCATTCTTGTCGCTGTTGCGCAGCGCGTCGGCGGCTTGTCGGATGTCGTCTTTCGACGGGCTCGCTGCGACAAGATTATCGAGCGCGACTTGCGTCGTGTGAAGATAATGCACGCCGGCAATTTCCTTATTCGTAAACTCGATTAACCCGTTTTCTTCGGCAATAAAGAAATACGCAAGCAGCGCAAGCGGCAACACGAAAATGGTCACTGCAATCACGAGTTTTGTGCCAAGCGCCATATCGTTGATGTTAATTGAGTTGGTGGTCACGGCCGACGTTCCTCCTGCAAATGGGGTTCAAACTGCTCGGAAAGATAATAAAAAAATCCAGCCAGAACCGGACACAGAGTCTAGTCAGACAACGTTGTCATCGTCCGCCGATTATGGTTAAAATTTTGTAAATTTTCTACATGCTTAAATATACAAACACGTCCGGCATGATCGGTGTTTGCTCGATATGATGCTTGTGCCAGAGCGCGTAAAACAACAGGCTCCACGCCGCGAACCCGGCGCGTTTTTCTTGCGATGATTTGAAAAGATCGGCGACGCAATCGGCGTGGCAGAATTCGCGCACGCATTCCTGCCGCGCCACGAGAGTTCCCACCGCGTCGCCACGCCGCGCGATCCATTCGGCGACTGGCACCGTAAAGCCACGTTTCTTTGCGAACGGCTCAGCCACGGGAGCGTGCCGCTGCAACCACTGGCGCAAAATCCATTTGCCCATGCCGTCGCGGATTTTCAATCCGTCCGGCAGAGCGAACGCAAACCTCGCCATTTCCGGATCGAGAAACGGCGTCCGCCCTTCGACGCCCTGCGCCATCAGGCAACGGTCGAGCTTGATGAGCAGATCATTCGGCAGCCAGTTTCGGCAATCCGCCGCTTGCGCTTTCTGCAAACGAGTCCAGCCGGATTGTTGGGCTGTGGCTTCCGCTTCCTCCAACCCACGCCGCCATGCGGAAGATGGTTCCCGCAAAACGCCCAACCCGTCAAAAGTCCCGTGCGCATGAACCTGACGCCCGCCGAGCCACCAAGGACGCATCAGGCGGCGATAGCGCCCGTATCCGGCGAAAAGTTCGTCGCCGCCCTCGCCGCTCAGAATGACTTTCAATCCGGCCTGCCGCGCCGCCGCAGCAAGCTTGAACGTCGGCAGAGTGGCGTAATCCGTGGTTGGATCGTCCAGCACGGCGGCGATAGCGGGAAGCAAACTCCAGAAATCGCTTTCGCCGAATTCGACCTCGATATGCTCCGCGCCGAAAGCCGCCGCGACCTTGCGGGCATGCAGCCGCTCATCGGCCACCTTCGTGCCCGAAAATCCCGCCGTGAAAGCCTTCACGGGCTTGTCGTTGCACCGCGCCATCATCGCCAGAATCGCCGAAGAATCGATTCCGCCCGACAGAAACATGCCATAGGGAACGTCGGAGCGTTGATGAACCCGAACGCTGTCCTCCAGCACGCGATCCAGTTCGGCTATCGCGTCATCGTCATTCCGCGCGACGATGCCGGATGACGGCAAAGCCGAGATCCGGCGACGCTCAACGATGCGCCCCCTTGCGATGACCAAAGTCTCGCCCGGCAAGACGCGGCGGATGCCTTGGTAAGCCGTGGCCTCTCTCGTGACGTAGTGCAGTTGCATCAGCTCATCGCGCGCCGCCGCAACCAATTTTCGTTCCAGTAATCCCGTGGCAAGGATCGCTTTTGGCTCCGAAGCAAACACGAAACCTTGCGGCGTTTCGGCGTAATAAATCGGCTTGATGCCGAACGGATCGCGCGCCAGCAACAACCGTCCCGCCACCGGATCATGAATTGCAATCGCGTACATGCCGCGCAACGTCCGCGCAAACTCCGCGCCGCGTTGACGATAAAGATGCAGCGGCACCTCGCAATCCGATTGAGTTCTGAACGCGACCTCCGGCATCGCCGCGCGCAATTCGATGTAATTGTAAATCTCGCCGTTCGCGACCAAGGCCGCTCCGTCCGCATCGAAGAGTGGCTGATCACCCGTCACCAGATCGATGATCGCAAGCCGCGTTTGGATCAGGCCGGTATCGTCTTTGACGTACTGGCCATGACCGTCGGGACCGCGATGTCGCAACGCCTTAACCAGCGCCGCCAAAATCTCCGGCGAGGGCGGCGTTCCGTCCGCCGTCATAGTTCCGGCGATGCCGCACATCAGCGCGCGACTTTGTCGAAAAATTCTCGGTACATGGCGACGACTCGATCTTCGGTGAATTCGGACTGATAGCGAGCCTGACCTTGGACGGCAAGCTTGGTTTGCAATTCCTTGTTATCCGAAAGCTTCCGGATCGCAACCGCCAAAGCCTCGGCGTCTTCGACCGGAACCAAAAGTCCCGTCTCGCCGTCGCGTATCAGCTCATGCGGACCGTCGCTGTCGGCGGCGACGACGGGTTTGCCTGCCGCCCAAGCTTCGATCATGACGTTGCCAAGCGGCTCGCGCCGCGACGAGCAAACGAAAATATCGGCAGCGGCGAGCAGCGACGCCGTGTCGCGCCGCCAACCGAGGAAATGCACGCGATCCGCCACGCCCGCACGCCGCGCTTGCGCCTCCAGCGCCGCGCGTTCGCCGCC
>CAIQVS010000323.1 GCA_903875345.1 uncultured Pseudomonadota bacterium
ACCAACCATCTACGCTGACGCGCCTGATCATTTCATATTTCACCTGCATGAGATCATGCGGGTCGAAGAAGTTGCTGTGTTGAAACAACTCATCTTTGATCTCCTCAGGATGCGGGTTCAAAGTTCCCGAGTGCTGAAGGGCATCGACTTTAGCGCTACTTACTTTTCGTTTTGCCATTTGGAACTTCCGCCGAGGTGTAAACACCATTATGCCGCTCCTCGGCGAAAAGTCAATTCTTGATAGCCGGACGAAGCTTGGTTGAATGACAATTGGGATCTGTTCTGTGAGGCATATTCGGAACTAAAGAAAAAGGGACAGCGGCAGAATTATTTTTACAAGAGCGGCGTTATTTCATTTACACCAGATCGCAATTTTCTAGACCTTTCAGCAGCCGAACCATTTCAAGCAAGTCTGCCATCCTGAAATATGCTCTGCCCGCGGATATTGCGACAAAGGGATCCAGCGGAACAACATCTGTCCATTGTGCGGGCACATGATCTATGCCGCCATCAAGACTGTTCACGTAGCTCACTCGATCCTCTCCCCATGCCTTGTGAAGGGACACAAGCCCCAAGACTCTGCCCCGCAAGGGATGGAAGGGGTGGATTACGGTAAAGGTTCGTTCATCTGCTGAATGCGACGTAGTTGACGACGCTGAGTAAGGGGGGAATCGAGAGCAGCATTGGCTTTAGCAGGCGTAACTGGATGGTACCAGTGCCGGCTTTTGATTCACTTGATCAATTGAACGAATATCTGGTCAAGAAGTGCGAAGAGGATGAGAAAAGAACAGTGGATGGTCAGACAAAGTCAATTGGGGCAGCGTGGAATGAGGAGATCGAGCATCTGCTGAGATTGCCGGAGCGTGATTTTGATCCGGGGGTCAAACGTGGAGGAATCGTTGATCGGTATCAGACCATGCAACTGGCAGGCAATCGCTACTCTGTACCAGCAAGGTTCGTTGGAAAAACACTTTGGATAACGAGCTACTGGAACCGAGTGGTGATCGGCACCGGTCTGGAAATCGTGGCAGAGCATCAGCGCAATTATGGAGAAGATGAATACATTTTGAATCCGGAACACTATCTTGATGTATTGGAGCGAAAGCCCCATGCGGTGCCATATGCTCGCCCATTGATTCAACATCAATGGCCGGACGGATACTGGGCTTTCTACCAGGGGATGGTTGACAGACATGGGCCTGGCGAAGCCGGTCGCGGATTTGTCGGCATTCTGAAATGCCACGTGAAATATGGGGCTCAGCTTACAAGTACTGCAATTGAACAATCCACTCAGATGAGCATCTACAGAGCCGACTTTGTCATCGCGACGGTCGATCGCAATCGAGCTGCCAAACGAACTGCAGAGATGCTCGATGGTTCCGAGCATCCAGCCCTAACTGTATATGAGGTCAAGATCCCCGACATCGCAAGATATCAGAAATTTATGGAGAACAATCATGAGCAAAGCATTGCTTGACGAATATCTAAAACGCTTAAAGCTATCGACAGTAGCCAAAAATTATGCGAGGGCAGCCAAAGAAGCGGAGGCCGGCAAAGTCGGTTACGAAGATTACCTGTGCGCTCTTCTAGAACAGGAAGTGGAGTCAAAAGATTCAAGCCGGCGCAAGGAACGCATCACACGCGCAAAATTTCCATCATTAAAGACGTTAGACCAGTTCGCATTCGATGAAGTGCCGGCAGTAGACAGGAAGTCTGTCCTGAAACTCTTTAAAGGCGACTATCTGAATGATGCGGAAAGCGTGATCTTGATTGGACCGCACGGTGTGGGAAAGACACATCTGGGAATAGCATTGGGCGTTCAGGCATGCCAGGATGGAAAGACAGTGCGATTCTTTACCGCCGGTGAACTCGTTCACCAGCTCATCGAAGCAAAGGACAACCACCGTGTGCTCAAAGTCCAAGAACAGCTTTCGAAAATTCAACTTCTTATTGTCGATGAACTTGGAATGGCTGACTGCAATGCAGAAGAGGCAAAACTACTATTTCAAGTGCTGAATTCGCGTTATGAAAAACGGTCAACAATCATTACCACCAATCTCGAATTCAAGGACTGGACAAGCGTATTTTGCACTGCACAGCTCACAGCCGCAGTTCTCGATCGTCTCACACATCGATGTCATATCGTGGCGATAGAGGGAGAAAGCTATCGCTTCAAGGAAGGACTCCGCCGCAAGAAAAACAAATCTGCGGCCTGAGCGATCGTAGTGGCCATTCGGCTGCCAGGCAGCCGTGCCGCCCCTCCAATGACTGCCCTATACGGGTGGTTGGGCTCGGGCACGCTTTTCTCGGGCAGTCACCTCCGTGGCGGTTTTCACAGAATCTCACCATACAGCTAACATTCCGAGGTACTAAGTACTATGTCAGAAGATGAACTGCTCAAAATTCGTTTTCCAGACCTGCTCAAATTTCACTTGCCAAACACAGACGGTCGGCAACGAATTGACTGATGCAGAAAATGGATTGGACTTCAAAAATAAGGATCACCATATTCAGGCCCGGTCGGCCGGACAAAACGTTGATCTGACCGTCGAGCATGGGCAGGAGAGCATCAAAGTCGGCGATAGAAACACCGTGTATGACTCTAATCACGATAAGCTGAAAGTTACCGAGCATGGCGAGCCAAATCTGACTTTCGATTATGAAAGCCGCAAGCTTGACTCAGAGGGGATTTCGTTCAGCCCGGACCAGACCCAAATAGGCGGCGAGTTTAGCATCAATGAACTTGACGATGATTTACAATTCGACGACGGTAAG
>CAIQVS010000324.1 GCA_903875345.1 uncultured Pseudomonadota bacterium
CGGCGCCCATTGGGGCTTGTGGGATGTCCGGCACCAGCCCAAATTTTCGATGAGCGGCAGCATCGCCGAATCGACGCGTTGGCTTCAGGGTTGCCTTATGGCGTCCCTGCTCGCGCTCGGCCCCATTCAATGGTTCGTCCGGCGGCGAAAAGAGCTGAAATTCGCCGGACAGCTTTTCTACGCCGGACTTATTCAAGCCGTCATGTCGGTGCTGATCTGGGCGATCATGGCCGCGCTCGCGGAGAAGATCATCAACAGCAACACTCTTGCCTGGATAGGGTTGATCGGCGCGCAAATCGTCCTGCTCTCGCTCTTGCTGGTTGACGGATTTGAACTCACGGAAGTCGTCTGGACGAACCGCCGCCGCCGCGATTTCACGCCGCAAAGCGCGTGGCAGCCGCCGCCTGACGCCCCCAAGGTCTCCATTCACGTGCCTTGCTACAACGAACCGCCGGATATGGTGTGTAAGACTCTGGATGCTCTGGCGCGGCTGGATTATCCCAATTTCGAAGTTCTTGTCGTAGATAACAACACCAAAGACGACGCCATCTGGAAGCCCGTCGAAGCGCATTGCGCCGCGCTTGGCGCGCGGTTTCGTTTTTTCCATCTGCCGAAATGGCCGGGGTATAAGGCGGGAGCGCTTAATTTTGCCCTCCAGAATACCGCGCCGGACGTCGCCATTATCGGCGTTATCGACAGCGATTATATCGTCAATCCGGATTGGCTGCGCGCGACGATTCCCTATTTCGAGAAACCCGGCGTCGCTTTCGTGCAAGCGCCTCAGGATTACCGCGACGGCGGCGAAAGCTATTTCAAGCGCATGTGCTTCTGGGAATATGCCGGTTTTTTTCATATCGGCATGGTGCAACGGAACGAGCGCAACGCGATCATCCAGCACGGCACGATGACCCTTATCCGCGCCGAGACGATGCATCGGGTCAACGGCTGGGCGGAGTGGTGCATTTGCGAGGACGCCGAGCTTGGCTTGCGCCTGTTCGAAAACGGCTATGAATCGGTTTACCTCAATCACTCGTTCGGGCGCGGCCTGATTCCGGACAATTTCAGCGCCTACAAAACCCAGCGTTTCCGTTGGGCTTACGGCGCGGTGCAAATCCTGAAACGCCATTGGCGCGATCTGGCCGAAGGAGAAAACCTGTCACGAGGCCAACGTTACCATTTCATCTCCGGCTGGCTGCCTTGGTTCGCCGACGCGGCGCATATCGTTTTCGCGTTGGCCGCCATTCTTTGGTCTGTCTTGCTGCTGTTAAAATGGGTCGAGTTCCCGCCCGCCGTTTTTCTGATTCCGACCCTCAGCGTGTTTATCTTCAAGATCGTGGCCGGTTTCTGGCTTTACCGCGAACGGGTCAAATGCGGCATGGTCGATCGGATCAACGCCGCCGTCGCCGGAATGGCCTTGTCGCACGCCGTCGCCCGCGCGGTATGGCAGGGCTTGTTCACCTCCGGCAAACCGTTCTTCCGCACGCCGAAATGCGCCGATCAGCCCGCGCTCATGCAAGCCTTCCTGATGGCATGGGAAGAAGCGGCTTTGCTTGTAACGTTGATCGGATGCAGCGTCGCGGTTCTTGTCAATTTCACGCCCGCAAATCGGGATGCCGTTCTTTGGGGCGGCATGTTGTGGGTGCAAACGTTGCCATACTGGGCGGCGGTCATTGTCGCCGCTGTCAATGCGTACCCCGGCGGGAAAAAAGACGTTGCGCCTCAGCAAGCGTAATTGAATCCTGAGCCGTTGTCTTCCGGCGGCCACTTGCTCTAGGATGCCGCCATGCGTAAGTTTATTCATCATCACTGGAGCCGTGCGCAGAAAAGCCTTGCCACGCGGTTTGGTCGGCTGGCGCTTCTGGCCATCCTGCTCGGCGCGCTTCTGGCGGGATTGACGGCTCTCTGGCAAATGAGTTCCGATGAAGGCCGCCTCTCCGCCCTGCTCCACAACGCCGAGCATGTTAACGCGGCCAGCCATCAAGCGCAGCTGACTGTTCCTCCCAACGGCAAGCCAATCGGCGGGACATTTACGCTGGTTAATCAGGATGGAAAGCTTATCCATGACGCCGATTTTCGCGGCAAATTTATGCTGGTCTATTTCGGCTACACGTATTGCCCCGACTTATGCCCCACCGGATTGAAAGTCATCGCCCGGGCATTGGATCAGCTGGGAGAGGATGCGGATAAACTTCAACCCCTGTTCATCACGATCGATCCCGCGCGCGACACGCCCGCCAAGATGAAAGACTATGTGGCAAGCTTCCATCCCCGGATCATCGGCCTGACGGGATCGGACGCGCAGATTGCCGAGGCTGCCCAAGCCTATCAGGTCTATTACGCCAAAGGAGATATGGTCGACGACAAGGATTACGTGATGGACCACTCGTCGCTTATCTACCTCATGGGACCTGACGGAAAATTTCTGAGCATGTACAATGACGACGTGGATCCGCTGCAGCTAATCAAAGCGCTGCGCGAGGCCTTGAACGCCCCCTCCACGGCGAAATAAACCAAAGATAGACTATCCCGCTCGGAGCGAGACGACGAAATTCTCGATTTCGCGCTTCAGGGTATCGGCTTGTTGCGCCAAAGCGCTGGAGCCCTCCAGCATCTGGCTGGACGCGGTACCCGTATCTTCCGCCGCCTTGGTAATGGTGATGATTTCCTCGGTAACCTGCTTGGCTCCATCGGCGGCCTGATGGATATTGTTGGCCACCTCGTTGGTCGCCTGAATCTGCTCCTGAATGGAGGATGATATTGTCGAGGATATTGTGCGGATTTTTCCGATCGTCGCGCACACGGCGTGCAACGCCTGAACAGCGGCGTCCGTTTGACTCTGGATTGAAACAACCTGAGCGCTGATTTCCTCGGTCGCTTTGGCGGTCTGATTGGCCAGCGTTTTAACCTCGGACGCAACGACGGAGAACCCCTTGCCGGCCTCCCCGGCGCGGGCGGCTTCAATCGTGGCGTTCAAGGCCAGCAAATTGGTTTGCCCGGCGATCTGACTGATCATTTCCGTGACCGCGCCGATTTTTTGCACGGCAGCGGCCAAATTTTGCACCGTCGTATCGCTGCGCTCGCCATCCTTTTCGGCGCCGGCTGAAATTTGCGCCGCTTGATCGACAAGGCGCCCGACCTCTGAAAGAGCCGCGTTCAATTCCCCCGCCGCCACCGAAACAGCGCCAACATTGTTAGACGTTTGCGTCGAAGCCGACGCGACGGTCACAGCCCTTTTGCTGGCGTCCTCAGCCGTTCGGCTCATGCTCTGCGCCATGCTTTTCATCTCGGCCGCCGCCGTAGAGACGATATTGACAATGCCTTGAACCTTGGCTTCGAAGCTTTTTGAAAGCTCGTTCATGGCGCGCGATTTTTCCTGCTGCATTTTTTTCTGCTGCTCGTCTTGCTCTTGCTCCAGTTTTTTCTTATCTATCGCGTTCTGCTTGAAAACCTGCACCCGGCGCGCCATGCTGCCAAGCTCGGTTCCTTCGGTAGCATAAGGAATTTCGGTATCAAGTTTGTTGTTGGCCAAATCAACCATCGCATCGGTCAGCGTTTTGATGGGCTTTGTGGCAATCGATTTAATGATGTACGCGGCCAGCAAATTGAAAACAGCCGCGACCGCGAACTGAACCAGAAGATCCTGAGAAAAGACTTCGCTGGCGTCGACGCCAAATTTCTCGCGTATATGCAAAAAACTTTTGACCCCAAATCCAACGCCAACCAAGGACAGCATGATCGAAACAGCTTGAAGCCGGAACGACAAACTTCTCGATAATCTGGCTATGCTGAATTCCACAATACGCTCCTTGGGGGTGTGAGAATGAGGGTTAGGCGGGTGTGGATTGATCCGCGTCATGCTCTCAGCAGATTGATCCAAGTCATATTTTTATAGAGGATTAGGCGAACGTTAATTGATCCACATCATGCGGTCGGCGAATTGATCCACGTCAAGACTTGATATGTGTCGCTTCATAAGCTGTTAATCTTGGGTCTTCAGACTTCCGCCGTCTCTAGCCGGAATGGCTTGGCAAAGTGACGATTTTCTTTCGGCTTATCGAAAGCGCTATTTCGCCCCGCTTGAGCGACAAAGCGAGATTGCCGAACAGCTCCCGCCGCCAGCCATGCAGAGCTGGAACATTCGCGTTATCATCGGCGGCGATTTCTTCCAGCTCATCGACCGTCGCGATCAATTTAACTGCGACATCATGCTCTTCGCTGACCTGTCTCAACAAAACTTTTAACAAATCCGTGACCGGACCGATGCCGGGCGGCAGGATCCGCCGATCTTCCCCATTCGGACATTGGTCCTGAGGCAAGGCCAGAGCGCGTTCGACTGCGGCAAGCACTTCCTGCCCCTGCCGACTTTCGACAAAACCCGTGCTAAGGCCACGCGTCCGCGCCAGTTCATGCGCGTCTTTCGGAGAATGATAGGCGATTTCCAGCAAGGCCTCATCGCGCAGAACGCGATTGCGCGGCACATTTAGCCTTTGCGCCTCCAGCTCGCGCCACGCCGCCAGTTCCCGCAGCAGCGCCCTTTGTCTGGGCTTATCCGCCCGCCATTTAAAGCGCCGCCAAACCTCGCGCGGTTCGATGTGATACGAAGCGGGATCGGACAGTTCCCCCATTTCCTCCTGCACCCATTCGGCGCGTCCTGTTCTCGCCAACTTCTCGCGCAGTTTCAGGTATACGGTACGCAAATGGCTGACATCGCCGAGAGCATAGGTAAGCTGTTTCTCGGTCAACGGGCGGTTCGACCAGTCGGTGAAACGGCTGGATTTATCGATCTTCGCGCCCGCCAACTGTCCGGCCAGAGTCTCATAGCTCGCCTGCTCGCCGAAGCCGCAAACCATCGCCGCCACCTGCGTATCGAACAGGGGCTGCGGCACTTGACCGGTCAGGTTGTGAAAAATCTCCACATCCTGCTTCGCGGCGTGAAAGACCTTCATCACCTTGCGGTTGGCCATCAGCGCGAACAAGGGCTTAAGGTCGATACCCTTCGCCAAAGGATCGACGGCGACCACATCCTCCGGCCCGCCGAGCTGCACAAGGCAAAGCTTCGACCAATAGGTGCGCTCGCGCATGAATTCGGTATCGACCGCCACGAATTCGGTTGCGGCATGGGCGTCGCAAAAAGCGGCGAGTTGTTCGGTGGTGGTGAGGAGCATGGACATCAGCGGTTAAAATTCAGGGGCAAGATCACGGCACAATATCACCTAAAGTATGCTTGCACAGCAAGGATTTGAGCGGTAATCATTATCCACAATTGCAACTTGATAACCCTTGGCTTTGAGCAATTATGTCCGACATGCACCCCTATCGCACCCATACCTGTGGCGCTTTGCGCCTTTCCGATAAAGACCAGACCGTACGCCTGTCCGGCTGGGTTCACCGCAAGCGCGACCACGGCAGTTTGCTGTTCATCGATCTGCGCGACCATTACGGCTTGACGCAATGCGTCATCGACCGGTCGAGTCCGTTGCTGACCGCGATCGAGCATGTGAAGAACGAAAGCGTCGTCACCGTGACCGGCAAGGTCGTGCAGCGTCCGGCGGAAACCGCCAACCCCAAATTGCCGACCGGCGAAGTCGAAGTCGATATTCAGGACTTCGTCGTGCAGAGCGCCGCCGAGCCTCTGCCGATGCAGGTCAACAATCCCGACGCCGACACCGGCGAGGATGTGCGGTTGAAATACCGTTTCCTCGATCTGCGCCGCGAGAAGCTGCACGCGAATATCGTTTTGCGTTCGCAGGTCATCGCCGCGATCCGCCGTCGCATGATCGCCGCCGGATTCAACGAATTCCAGACGCCGATCCTGACCTCGTCATCCCCCGAAGGCGCGCGCGATTACCTCGTGCCGAGCCGCATCCATCCGGGCAAATTCTACGCCCTGCCGCAAGCGCCGCAGCAGTTCAAACAGCTTTTGATGATCGCGGGATTTGACCGTTATTTCCAGATCGCGCCTTGCTTCCGCGACGAGGACGCGCGCGCCGACCGCAGTCCGGGCGAGTTCTATCAGCTCGATATCGAGATGAGCTACGTCACGCAAGACGACGTGTTCAACACGATAGCCCCCATCCTGCACGACGTGTTCGAGGAATTCGGCAGTTACAACCGCGACGAAAAGCCCCAGATCACGCCCACCGACCAGTTCCCGCGCATTCCCTACGACGAAGCGATGCTGAAATACGGTTCCGACAAGCCGGATTTGCGCAATCCGCTGATTGTCACTGATGTGACAACGGTGTTCAGCCGCAAGGATGTCGAATTCCGCGCCTTTCGTTCGACCATCGATCAGGGCGGAGTCGTTCGCGCCATCCGCGCGCCGAAAGTCTCCGACAGGCCGCGCAGTTTCTTCGACAAGCTCAACGGCTGGGCTCAGGAACAGGGCGCGCCGGGGCTTGGGTACATCACGTTTGAATCCGGCGAGGGCAAAGGTCCCATCGCCCGTTTTGTCGGCAAGGACGCGCAGCAGGAATTGCGCAGCCTGACCGGATGCGAAGACGGCGACGCCGTGTTCTTCATCTGCGACAAGAAAGACAAGGCGGCGAAAATGGCCGGAGCGGCGCGCACCAAAATCGCGCAGGAAATGGACTGCATCGAGAAGAACGCCTTCCGTTTCTGCTGGATCGTCGATTTCCCGATGTACGAATATGACGAGGAGCGCAAGAAGATCGATTTCTGCCACAACCCGTTCTCGATGCCGCAAGGCGGGCTGAAGGCTCTGGAGACGCAAGACCCGTTGACGATCAAGGCGTTCCAGTACGACATCGTCTGCAACGGCATCGAACTGTCGTCGGGCGCGATCCGCAACCATCTGCCGGACGTGATGTACAAGGCCTTCGCGATCGCCGGTTATTCGCGCGAGGATCTGGAGACGCGTTTCGGCGGCATGCTGTCGGCGCTGAAGCTCGGCGCGCCGCCGCACGGTGGAACCGCGCCCGGCATCGACCGCATCGTCATGCTGCTCGCCGACGAACCGAACATCCGTGAAATCATCGCCTTCCCGCTCAATCAACAAGCCGAAGATTTGATGATGCAAGCCCCCAACACCGTCCCGCCGGAACGCATGCAGGAACTGCATATCCGGTTGCAATTGCCGGTGAAGAAGGCGGGTTGACGCCACGGCGAGCCAACAGTATTATCCATTGGTATTAATGGCCTGCCGGAGGAGAAACGCTCCATGTCCAACACCAGCGTCACGCTCGGCGCGCATTACGAGCAATTCATCGCGCGGCAAATCAAGGCCGGACATTTCGGCACGGTGAGCGAGGCGGTTCGCTCCGGCCTTCGTCTGCTGGAAGAACGCGAAGCGCGGCTGAACGCCATGCGCCATCTTCTGATCGAGGGCGAGGACAGCGGCATCGCCGAAAAATTCTCTTTCAAAGCCCTGAACGGCAAACTTGATAAATCCCGGCGTTCGAAATGACGGCGCAGGACAAGGCGCGGAGGTGGACAATCTCCCGCCGCGCCGCCGCCGATCTTGTGGATATCGGCACCTACACCGAAGAATTGTGGGGACGGGAACAACGCCGCCGCTATCTCGCCCTGATCGAAAAAGGATTCGACGCTTTGCTCGAACGCCCTTTATCCGGCAAGGATTTCAGTTATGTCCGGTCCGGCTATCGTCGTGCGAGCGTCGGCGAGCATTTCGTCTTTTATCGCCTGCCGCAGGGCAACGGAATCACGATTATCCGCGTCCTTCATCAGAAACGCGATGTTGTCCGCCACCTTGTCGAGGATGAGCATGATGAAGCATGAGTCAAAGCTCCTTGCCCTCACCATCGGCGATCCGACCGGCATCGGACCGGAGATCACGGTCAAGGCGCTGCAACGGCTGAATGAATTTCCGGATTTGTCGCTGACGGTGATCGGCAGCGCGGCGGCGCTGGAGAAAGCGGCGCGGGATTTAGAGTTACCCTTGCCGCAGGACGGTCTTGTTCCTCCCCCCTTGCGGGGGAAGTTAGGAGAGGGGGAGGGCAACAGCCCCAATCTAGCACTTGACGGAGCCCCCCCTCCCCTAACCCTTCCCTCAAGAGGAGGGGAATCCCACCGCTCTTCCGAAAATGTTGTTTCTCGAATCCGATACCATCCCATCGACGCCGATCTGCCCGGCGCGGTCGCTTATCACGCCATTGACCAAGCCGTGCGCATGATCGCGGAAGGAAAAGCCGAAGCGCTGGTGACGGGGCCGATTTCGAAACGCAATCTCGCGGCGGCGGGTTACGCCTATCCGGGGCATACCGAAATTTTGGAAACGCTGGCGCGGAAATATTTCAATGCGCCGAATGCCGCCGCCGAAATGCTTTTCGTACACAAGAAATTCCGATTGCTGCTGTTGACACGGCATGTCGCGCTGAAAGATGTTCCGGCAGCCTTGGCCGCGCCGGGAGCCATTGCCCGTCCGCTGAAAACCCTCATCGGATTTTTGCGCAATCGGCTGAAAATCTCCGAGCCGCGCATCGCGTTGCTCGGCGTCAATCCCCATGCGGGAGAAATCGGCGGCGAGGAAGAAAACAATCTTTATGCGCCGGTGATGAAGGCCGTCAACGCTATCGGCAACACGCGTCTGGAAGGCCCTTTTCCCGCCGATGCTTTCTTTCGCGGTTTCGACGCCCGGAACAACGATTACGACGCCGTCGTCGCCGCCTATCACGATCAAGGGCTGATCCCGTTCAAGATTCTGGCGGGATTTGAAGCCGTCAACGTCACGATCGGATTGCCGTTCCTGCGCACCTCCGTCGGTCACGGCACGGCGGACGACATCGTTGGAAAAGGCCTTGCCGATGAATCGAGCCTCATCGCCGCGCTTCGCGCTGCGGCGGATATGGTCGAGTAGTCTGTGTCGAATAAATTGCAGGATCAAAAAGCGAAGAAAGAGCCGAAGAGTCCCCCTCCCGTTTACGGGAGGGGATAGGGGCAGGCAGGCGAAATAAGCGCTGAAATCCAACGCGCCATCACCTAACCTCTCCCGCAAGCGGGAGAGGGACAGACCGCTCTACCTTCGATATAATTTTCTACAATTCAGTCAAGACGCGCTATCAACATTTATCTCCTTCCTGAGATTGATTCGACATGCAGCGCAAGCTCACTTTGAAGATTCGAGACTTCCTTCCCTATCTCCTTCTGACCCTCGCGGTGCTGGCGGTGTACGGGAACACATTCGACAACGATCCGTTGTATGACGATACGTATTTGATCCTGAAAAACGATTATTTGCGCAGTTGGCATTCGCTAGGCGAAATCTTTCTGACCTACGTCAACAGCGGCGCGTTTCGCTTCGGCCAATTCTACCGCCCATTGCAGAACGTCTTGTATCTGATCGTTTATCAGATCGGCGGACTGAACATGTTCGGGTTTCATCTGCTTAATCTCGGCCTGCACGCCGCCAACGCCTGTCTGGTTTACGCGCTGGGACGGAAACTGAATTTTCACCCCGGCGCCGTGTTCATCGCGGCGGCTCTGTGGGCGATGCACCCGATCCATACGGAAGCCGTGACCTACATGAGCGGCACAGCCGACGTGCTGTTCACGCTGTTCTGCCTGCTCGGCCTTGTCATCCTGTTGCCCGATTTTTCGCCGCGCAAATTTTGGCTGGCGACGCCGATATTCCTGCTCGGCCTGCTGAGCAAGGAAGCGGCGATCATTTTTCCGGCGCTGGTTCTTATCACCCTGTATCTCACGCAACCGGAAAGGCTGAACTTCAGAATCTATCTCCGGACGTGGCCGCTTTGGGGAACGGCTGCGGCGTATCTTGCCGCGCGGTTTATTTTTGTCCCGTTTCACGGCAATGAATTTATAAGCAGCGGCGCGACGGCGGAAATATACGGCAATCATGTTCTGGTTCGGATTTGCACTTTTCTGGCGGCGCTGCCGGATTATGTGAAACTGATCCTGTGGCCGCAAGGCTTGCATATGGATCGCAATTTCCCTGTCTACCTCAATCCCTGGTCGAGGCCGGTTGCTGGCGGCGTCGTTTTGGCCGCCCTGATCGTCGCGCAACTAGCGTGGGGACGCGCGCGTCGTGGCTTGCCGCTCAGTTGGGGTTTGCTGTGGTTCGGATGCGCCCAACTTCCCCAGAGCGGCATTCTGGTGCCGGTTAACTCGCTGTTTCTCGAACACTGGATGTATTTGCCGTCCGTCGGTCTTTTTCTCGGCATCGCAGAGAGCCTAGGCGAAATCCTGAAACCCGCGCCAGCCCGAAAAACGATCGCCGGTGTCGCCGCCATCGTGACCGTTGTTCTTGGCGTCTTGACCTACCGGCAAAACGCAATCTGGCGCGACCCCGTCACCTTCTATCGCAACATCCTCGATCACGGCGAAACCTCCGTCCGCGCCCACAACAATCTGGCGATTGCCTACATGAACAACGGCCAATACATCGCCGCCATGGAGGAACTCCAGAGAGCGCTCAAAGACCCCGCTCCGCCGCCTGAGACCTATCAGGATATCGCCGCCGTGCTGTCGCTGTATCCGGGCGGTCATGCGCACATACAAGAGGAAATAGCCGCGATGAAGCACGCTTTGGAAGTTAAACCCGATTTCCTGCCCGCCTGTTACGGCCTCGCCGATCTTTACGACTATCTTGGCGATACCAAACAAGCTAGTTTTTACAGGCAAAAAGCCGCAACGATTCGAGCCAAATATCAGCCATGACAACAACCAGCGCCCCCACCCTTACGCCCGCCGTTCGGCTTGAACATCTTATTGTGCCGTATCTGGGGCTGATCCTCGCCGTTCTCGCCGTGTACGGCAATGTGTACGACAACGCGTTCCTGTTTGATGACGAGCTGATCATCACCAAAAACGAACTGCTCGACGGCTGGAACAATTTCGGCAAGCTGTTCGTCTCATCGACGACGGAGGGAACGCACATTGCCGGAGGGTTCTATCGCCCGCTGCAACTCATTCTTTATTTTTTCGTGAACCATATCGCCGGTCGTTCGACCTTCGCGTTTCATCTGGTCAATATCGTCCTGCACGCCGCCAATGCCTGCCTGATCTACGCGCTTGGGAAAAAACTGAAGTTCAGTCCACCGGCGGTTTTCTTCGCCACCTTGATCTGGGCGGTGCATCCGGTCCACACCGAAGCCGTCACTTACATGAGCGGCACAGCCGATCTGTTGTTCGTGTTCTTTGCCCTGCTTGCCTGCGTTATTATCGTGCCGGACGGATCCTTCCGGCGCGTCATGCTCGCCCTGCCGATTTTTGCGCTGGGGCTCATAAGCAAGGAAACCTCGGTCATTATTCCCGGCCTTGTCATCGTCTGTTTGTTCGCCGCCAATCCGGATCGGCTGAATTGGAAGCTTTATCGCCATACATGGCCACTCTGGATCATTGCGGCGATTTATATGATCTGGCGGCTGGGCAATGACCAATTCGACGGGCCGCGTCGCTACGAACATTTATACGTCCTCAAGGATTTCTCCAATATCAGTCTCTACGCCTCGCATTTCTGGTACCGGTTCTACACGTTTCTCGCCACCCTGCCCGCCTATGCCGGACTTCTTGTGTGGCCGGTCGGTCTGCATATGGAGAGAACCTTCACGATCTTTAATGACTTTCCGGAACCTCCCGAGCTTCTCGGCTTGGTCTTCGTGATTGGCGCCGCGATACAAATCTTCCGCACCGTTTTCCGGAAAAAGGACGACCGGCCAAACATGGCCTTAAGTTGGGGACTGCTTTGGTGCGGTGTGGCGCATTTTCCCGAAAGCGGTCTTGTCGCACCGAGCAATTCCCTTTTTCTCGAACATTGGCTGTATGTGCCGTCGATCGGGTTGTTTCTTGGCGGCGCCGAGAACGTATACAGCGCCTTGCAGAAAACGAACTGGAAACAGTGGAAACCGGTAACGGCCTGCGCCTGCGTAGCGTTAGCGGCAGGGCTTGGCGTGATGACGCTCAGGCAAAATACGGTATGGCACGATCCGATCAGCTTCTATACGCACATGTTCAAATATGGCGCGGTCTCGGCGCGCGCCCATAACAATCTGGCATTGGCCTATGCCGAAAACAACCGGCTACCGGAAGCGTTGGACGAATTCCGCAAGGCCATTTCCCTCACGGACACTTATGCGGAAACCCGGCATAACTACGCGCTTACCTTGTTGCGCCAGCCCGACGCGCCGGAACACGCGCAGGAAGCCATAGAAAACCTGAATCGCGCTTTGGAGATTGATCCCAATTTCTACCGTTCGATGGAAGCTCTGGCGAGCATTTACGACCATCTCGGCGATCACGAAAAATCGGCGGAATATACGCGCCGCGCTGAGATCATCAAATCCCGGTTTAATGGGCAATAAGGGCGTTCGATTTACGACACGCTTTATGATCGTAGAGTTTTTTATCGGCGGCCACGAGAATATCTTCCGGGGTATTCGCGCCCCCATATGAGGTTAACCCGAAGCTTGCGCACAACGGCAACGCCCTGTCGCCAAACGCGACCATACGGCTGTTGAACGAAGCCTCCAGCTTGGCCAGACGCCGCTGGCCAACCTTGGCTTCCATCTTGGGAAAAAGAATGGCGAACTCATCGCCGCCTAGGCGGGCGACCGTATCGCTGGCGCGAACGCTGCACAGCAAGGCATGCGCAACCGCCTGCAAATAATCATCACCGACGCTATGCCCCCACAGATCGTTGACCGATTTGAATCCGTCAAGGTCGATCATCACGACGCAACCGCTCATGCAGTTGCCGATCTGACCGATTTCACGGCGCGCGATCGATAATTCGCGCTGCAAGGCAAGAAGAAAACCACGACGGTTAAACAATCCCGTCAATTCATCCGTGAGCGCCATATCCTCCAGCTGATCGATATGCTCTTGCTGGACACGAATAACCCGCTCCGCCTCGGCCAACGATACACGCGCGCGCGCCAAATCATGAATATAGGTTTCAGGCGTATCTCCCAGAACGGCAGGCTCCCAACGCTCCGAAAGCAAGGTCGTTGGCAGCATCTCTTTCAATGATTTTTTGACAAGACCTAGATTTTGCATGGCATGGGCTCCTTCCCAGTTTATATGCAAAGGTATTGGCAATCACCGTGCCAAGGCACAGGAGCAACGTTAACCACATGATATTGAACAATAATGTAATTTATCAATCCGGCATTCGAAGGAAAGGCGGGAGGCAGCTGATAAGAATTGCAGGGTAATTTTTGCCCCAAAATCACGTTTCCATCGGCCTATTTCTCTAATCGCTTTGAGATTGTGTTAACACTAAGTAGTTTATCGAAGATGTGTTCTTTTTCGCCCCGCATGAGGACTTGATGCATGATGAATCCGCTGCGTCTTTTCGTAATTGGCCTGTTGCTATGCGCTTGCGCCGTTCAAGCAGCCATTGCGTCACCTTTGGAACAACCGCCAGCGGCAAGCAACGCCATTTCCCCTAAGGCCATATCGACGCCCGTCACTGTTGCGCCGCACAGAGCCGTTTACAATATGACCTTAGGCTCGGTTAAAAATGGCAGCAATGTCGCCAGCGTATCGGGGCGCATGCTGTTCGAATGGGCTGACGTTTGCGACGGATGGGCGGTGCAGCAGCACCTCAATCTGCATTTCAATTATGCCGACGAAACGGAATCCAATACCGTAAGCACCGAACTGACGTGGGAAGCGAAGGACGGCAAAAGCTATAATTTCAATATCCGCCGCGTCACCGACAACAAAGACACCGAGACGTATCGCGGCAAAGCCGTTCTGACGGATCAGGGAGGCACGGTAACCTACACCGCACCCGCAGACAAAGTGGCCAAGCTGCCGTCTGGCACCCTGTTCCCCTCGGCGCACACCCTCCTCATCCTTCAAAAAGCGCAGGCCAACGAAAAATTCTTCAGCCGCCGCGTCTTTGACGGCACGGACGAAGACGGGTCGAGCGACGTCAGCGTTTTCATCGACCCGCCTCAGGCGCATGAACTGGAAACGGAAACGAGTCCGGAGCTGAAAAGCAATCCCCTGATGAACCAGACGGCGTGGCCGGTGCGCATGGCCTTCTTCAAGGTTGACGATGAAACCGTCGAGCCGGATTACGAAATGGATTTGAATCTTTTGGCCAATGGCGTTGCGCGTTCGATGCGCATTGACTATGGTGACTTCTCGGTCATCGGCACGCTTGCGACCGTTGAAGCTTTGCCGAGGCCACATTGCTGAAATCATCCAAGGACTGTTGCGTCGTCGTATGTCAACCCTGCTTGGCGCCGCTGAGTACGCCCGATTATTCAACCCGCGATTATCGCCATGCCCGTTAATGCCGTGAGTATGCCCAAGCTCGTTTTGATCGTTGAGGATAATGAACTCAACATGAAACTGTTTCGCGATCTGCTCGAAGCGCACGGATACCGCACGCAGCACACGCGGGACGGCATGAACGTGCTGCCCATGGCGCGCCAGCACAAGCCCGATCTTATCATCATGGACATTCAGCTGCCCGAAGTATCGGGGCTTGACGTGACGCGCTGGCTCAAAAGCGACAACGAGCTTAAACACATCCCTGTCGTCGCCATCACGGCTTTCGCCATGAAGGGGGACGAAGAAAAGATTCGCGCCGGCGGTTGCGAGGACTATTTGTCGAAACCTATCGCCGTCCAGACCTTCCTTGCTATGATTAAAAAATACCTCGATCCTCGATCCTCAATCCTCAACGTCACCTTTGTGAACGGAACCCCCGACTCATGACCGCACGCATTCTTGTCGTCGATGACACCCCGTTGAATCGGAAGTTGCTGCAAGCCAAGCTGTCGCATGAATATTACTTCGCGATTACAGCCGAGAACGGCGAAGAAGCGCTGCAGAAAATCGAATCCGACAAACCCGACCTCATCCTGCTCGACATCATGATGCCGGGCATGGACGGTTTTGAGATTTGCAAGAGGGTCAAGGAGAACCCGGCCACGGCCTCCATCCCCGTCATCATCGTCACGGCTTTATCCGATGTTGCCGACCGCGTGCGTGGGCTTGAGGCCGGAGCCGACGACTTCCTGACCAAGCCCATCAACGATATCGCCCTGATGGCGCGCATCCGTTCCCTGCTGCGACTCAAGGTCATCACCGACGAGCTGCAGCTGCGGGAGCGCACGACGCTCCAATTTGCCGCCGGCATCCCCATGGAACCGGCCAATCTCAACGAGATCACCGGCTGCCGCATCCTGTTGATCGAGGACGACCTCGCCGATCAAAACTTCATACGCGAAACGCTGATGAAACTGTCGGCGACCGTCGATGTCTCCGAGAATATCGGCGACGCGTCATCCATGGCGCGAACGGGTTACTATGACGTCGTCATGGCCAGCCTGAACCTCAAAAGCGAGGACGGGCTGCAGATATGCCCGCAGTTGCGCACCAACACGACGACGCGGCAAGTGCCGATTTTGTTGGTTGCCAATGACACGGATATGGATCGCATCGTTCGCGGCCTGGATTTGGGCGTGAATGATTATCTTTTGCGTCCCCTTGACGCCAATGAGCTGATCGCCCGAACCCGAACCCAGATCAAGCGCAAGCGGCAATACGATCAGCTGCGTAAAAATCTGGAAAGCAGTCTGGCGCTGGCGCTCGCCGATCCCCTGACCGGCGTTTTCAACCGGCGTTATATCGAAGCGCATGTCCCGCGCATGCTGGCGCGGGCGGATATTGTCGTGAAGCCGCTTTCCGTGCTTTTGCTCGACATCGACCACTTCAAGGAGGTCAACGACACCCACGGCCATGCCGTAGGCGACACAACCGTGCGCTCGGTCGTCGACCAGCTAACCAACAGCCTGCGCCCATCCGATTTCGTCGCCCGCTATGGCGGCGATGAATTTGTCGTTGTCATGCCCGAAACCCCGCTGGTCATGGCGCACATGATCGCCGAGCGTCTGCGCAATAAAATCGCCGACAGGCCTGTCGCCTTCGATCAGGGGAAAACCTTGTCGGTGACCGTCAGCATCGGCTGCGCCTGCATGGAGATCGGCGAGAACCTGATGTTTGACGACATCATAAAACAGGCTGACAAAGCCCTCTACCGCGCCAAAGCCAAGGGACGCAACAACGTCGTCAGCTACGATAGCACGGCGACTTGAAGAACGGCTGCGCGCCAAGCGCAAACCCCGCAAGAACGGCTCGCCGCCTCTGCGGCTAATTGAGTGGCGTGAGCCGCATCCATGACGGATATTGCAGAACGGTCCCCGTACCGCCCGACACATTTTGGGCGAACCGGGGGATAAAGGTTCCCGCACCATTGACGGTTATGCCGCCCGTAATCGTGCACGTTCCGAGAGCGTCAGCCGTCACAGCGCAGACTGCGGTTGTAAGCGTCGTGCCGCCATTGACGCACGTCGTGCTGGGCGCCGTGCCGGCGCTGACATAGTCCGTTCCGCAATACCAAACATTGGTCGCGGTCGCCGAACCGCCGCCAAGATCGGCCTTGAAACCGTAGGACACATTCCCTGTATGAGGCAGGCTGATTTCAAAGCTGTAGGATTTTCCTGCGACCAAGCTCAAGGACAACCCGGTTATATTGACGGTCGCCGTGCTGCTCGTCACCGTTTGCGTGGCTGTATTAAGCGCCGTGTTGCCGGTTTCTTCCATGCCGTTGACCTGAAGCGTGGCGGCAGAGCTGACGGTTGGCGTTCCGACTCCGACCGTCCCGCTGATGATCGCATTTCCTGACGAAGCCACAGCGTACGAAGCATTGGCATAGGTTCCCAAAGACAACCCACCATTCACACTGAGAGTCGATGGAGGCGTCGTCGTCCCAATCCCAACGATCCCGCTCACGATCAGCCCGTTCGTCGGCGCCGCCGCCAG
>CAIQVS010000325.1 GCA_903875345.1 uncultured Pseudomonadota bacterium
TCGAAGGCGAAAAATGCGCTGACGCTCTGATTGCGCAGAAGATTTGCGCGACAACGGCGATGAACGGCGCGAACGCTCCCGTTGAAAAGACAGACTGGTCGCCATTGCAAGGAAAGCAAATCGTCATCTGGCCAGATAATGATGCGCCCGGGGCGGCCTATGCGTCGCGCGTAAAAGACTACTTAAGCGGCTTTGGTTTTACCGTAGCCGTTGTCGAAATTCCATCCGGCAAAAAGGAAGGTTGGGATGCTGCCGATGCTGTGGATGAGGGATATGATTTTATTCCGATTTTGAAAGCGGCGTTTAGAGGATTGCGGAGCGATCAAGCTACAACTCCAGCAAGTCCGATGCCGATCCCCCATCACAGTTTGCGGGAAATGCTGGCGGACACAAGTCCAATGCCGCTGGACGTTATCGCGCCACGCGTGCTGACGCCATGCGGATTTTTGGTGTTTGGTGGCGCTCCCAAGGTCGGTAAAAGCGATTTTGTCCTTTCATGGCTCATGCACATGGCTGCAGGCGTCGAGTTTCTCGGCATGCGCCCGCCGCGTCCTTTGCGCGTATTTATCCTTCAGGCAGAAATCCAATATCATTATCTACGAGAACGATTAAACCAGCTGCACATCGATCCCTACATCCGGCAGGCTGCGCTCGACAATCTGGTCATGACGCCCCAGCTAAGGATGTTACTCAACGAGGAAGGCGTTGAGCGAGTTACGGCAGCGATCCACGAGCGTTTCCCGGACGCAAAACCAGACATCATCGTCGTCGATCCCTTGCGCAACGTTTTTGACGGCGGTTCGCCCGACGCGCATGAAAATGACAACAACGCCATGCTGTTTTTTCTGCAAAAGCGCGTTGACGCACTTCGGGATGCTGTCAATCCCAATGCAGGGATCATTCTCGTCCACCACACCAGCAAGACGCAAAAGAAAGCGCTTGAGGAAGATCCGTTCCGCGCGCTGAGCGGCGCCGGAAGTTTGCGTGGTTATTACACGACCGGGATGCTGCTTTATCGTCCCGACGAATCCCGCAGCGAACGCAATCTTTACTTCGAACTGCGCAACGGCGAAAGCATTCCCTTCAAGGTCGTCGATAAGAAAGACGGCCAGTGGATTGAGATCGACCGATCAAAACAACGCATTGTTCGGCAGGATTATAGCGAGAAACAGGATGCCGAGCGGCGGCGTAAACATGATGTGATCCTGCAAATCATCTTTGATGAGGCGATGCAGGGCCGCGTTTATACCGCCTCGCAATTTGCAGAAGTGTTTGAGAACAAGAGCGGCCTCGGCGGCGATCGAACGATCCGTAACCGCCTCTCGGTTTTAGCGTCGAAAAGCTACGTTCGATATTTTCAGAATGCGAATGACTACGGCTTACCAAAAGCTGCGCGCACGAAGTTCGGCTACCTCTGCGTCGAAGATATGGATTTGCAGACGCTCGACGGCCTGAAGCGCGTTTTCCCAACCCATTACAAATGCCCCAGCGACGGTGTCCCGCTGCGCGTTGAGACCCCCCAAGACTGGAACTATCACGACGATGGAGACGAGCCATGACGCATGTACTTTCCAGTTGGAAACACGTTTTCCATCTGCCAACTGCTTTCCAACAAGAA
>CAIQVS010000326.1 GCA_903875345.1 uncultured Pseudomonadota bacterium
CCCCGCCGTCCGGAAGATGGGCTGAAGGTTCCGTTGCAGATCCAGCTGCTCGAAGCCGAAATGCTGCCGCTGACACGCACGCAGATCGGCACCGGAACAAACCCCGTCCGCTGTGGCATCGAGTTCGACGCAATCGGTCGGCGTGTAGCCTACCATTTTTACAAGAACCACCCTGGCGACAGCACGGTTTTTCAAAACCAAGGTGAGCTTGTGCGCGTTCCCGCCAGCGAGGTTCTACATATCTATCGTCCCCAGCGCCCTGGCCAGATCCGTGGCGTGCCGTGGATTTCGCCTGCGCTGGTGAAGCTATTTCTACTCGACCAATATGACGATGCCGAGCTTGATCGCAAAAAGGTTGCGGCCTTGTTTGCTGGCTTCATTACCAAGAACGCGCCGGAAGATAGTCTTCTCGGCGAAGGGACGCCCGATGGCGACGGTGCTGCCATCGCCGGTCTCTCGCCCGGCACGATGCAGGTGCTGCTGCCTGGTGAGGACATCAAATTTTCCAATCCTGCCGATGTCGGTGGCTCCTATGAAATGTTCCAATATCGGACGCTGCTGGCCATCGCTGCTGCTCTGGGTGTGCCCTACACGAACATCACTGGTGATTTGAAAGCAGCCAATTATTCGAGCATCCGTGCTGGCACCGTCGAGTTTCGGCGGCGGCTGGAGCAGTTCCAATTCGCCACGTTGGTATTCCAGATGTGTCGTCCGGTCTGGAAACGCTGGCTTTCCACCGCAGTCTTGGCGGGTGCATTGCCCATGCCAAATTTCGCCCGCAACCCCGACCTTTACACACCAGTCAAATGGATCACGCCGAAATGGCAATGGGTCGACCCGCTCAAGGATCGTCAGGCCGAGAGGATCGCGCAGGAACAAGGCTGGAAAGCGCCGAGCGACATTATCGAGGCCGAAGGCAACGACGTCGACGAAACTTTCCGCCGCATCGCCGCCGATCAGAAACGCATCAAGGATCTCGGCATCACGCTGGGGCCGCTTGAAGCACCAACATCCTCAACATCAGCATCATCATCCAGCACACCCTCTGTACAGGAACCAACTCCTGACGCGCCTTTGGTTGCGGATGCAGAACCTTCCATCGACGACAACGAGACACCAGAATGATCAATCTGCCTTACCTTGCTGGGCGCGTGTTCGATACGCCGCTCCTGATCTCGCGTCCAAAACTGGATACGATCATGGGCGTGCTTATTCCGCGTTTGCGCGGCGATCCCTTGCCATCGGCGCAACCAGCAGAACAACCGGACTGTGACGTTACACCAGACGGCATCGCTATCATCCCTGTGTACGGAACGCTTGTGCGACGGACGGTGGGGCTGGAGGCGCAAAGCGGCCTGACCAGCTATATCGACATCGGTGAACAGCTGGACAGCGCTGTCGCAAATCCAACAGTCAAAGCGATCCTGCTCGATATCGACAGCCCTGGCGGCGAGGCTGGCGGCGTGTTCGATCTTGCCGACCAGATTTATGCGGCGCGCAAGATCAAGCCGATCTGGGCGGTGGCTGACGAAGATGCGTTTTCAGCGGCTTATGCGATTGCGGCGGCGGCAAGTAAAATATACATCCCGCGCACAGGTGGTGTCGGATCAATTGGTGTCATCGCCGTCCATCTCGACCAAAGTCAGGCTGAAGCCGATGCCGGTTTGCAATACACCGCCATTTACGCTGGCGACCGCAAGAATGACTTGTCGCCCCATGAACCGCTGTCCGATCCTGCGCGCGCGGCGCTGCAAACTGAGGTCGACCGCGTTTACCAGCTGTTTGTCACGACGGTGGCCAAGATGCGCGGACAGGATGCGGATGCTGTTATGGCGACCGAAGCTGGTCTGTTCTTTGGTCAGGATGCCGTGACGGCAGGCCTCGCCGACCAGCTTGGCACTTTCAGCGACGCATTGGACGACCTGACGGCACGCATAAAGCCGAAAGCACCACGCTTCTCGCTTCCATCCTCCACCAACAACCTCAACACAAAGAAGGAGAAAGTTATGACTGACACTGCAAGTCCTGCCGCTTTGGCGGATACCAATACTGGAGCCGCTTCCACGCAGCCCTCGAACATGGATATGGAGGCCGCCATTGCTGCTGCGCGCGTGCAAGCTCGCACTGAGGCATTGTCTTATGTCGCGGAGGTCAATGATCTCTGCCAACTGGCGGGCATGCCGGAAAAGGCCGCTGCCTTCATCAGCAAGGCCGTTCCGACCTCGGAAATCCGCAAGGCTCTTTTGTCGGCGCAGGCAGCCGCAAGCGAAGCGACGGCGATCACCGGCCATTTGCTAAGCAACGCCGTGGGTGCCGCCACGCCCGAACCCAAAATCGACACGGCAGCAATCTACGCCGCCCGCAACGCCCAACAGGGCAAAACCACGAAGGAGAAGTAAGCCATGACCACACTCACCGAAGGACAACACAACGCGGAATTCGTCGTCACTGAAGCTGACGGCACGCTGTCCCGCGACAGCATCACCGTTTTGCAGGGACAAAACTTGCAAGCCGGTCATGTGCTCGGACAGGTAACGGTAGGTACCGTCTCCGCTGCGGCTGCCGGTGGCAACACGGGTAACGGCACCATTGGCTCGGTTTCTGCCGGTGGTACGGCAAAGCCTGGCGCCTATGTCGTCAGCTGTGTCGAACATGCGACCGGAGGCGGCGTGTTTCTGGTCGAGAATCCCGACGGCGTTACCATCGGCAAAGCCGTTGTCGGTACTGCCTATGCCGGTGC
>CAIQVS010000327.1 GCA_903875345.1 uncultured Pseudomonadota bacterium
AAGAAAGTGGTAGAAACAGACATCGAGCGGCTGGCCGCTTAACCAGCGAAACTTAACCGGCGGGACTCTCTCTTAAGTTTGCCCAGTTTCTGTCCAACTCACGGGGGCCACCCCAGTTGCTGTCGACGGAGTGTATCACCGCCCAACCTTTTATTATCACGAATTAAGAAGTGATGACGAACGATCGATGATGCGTGCCGTTAAGAAACTTAATGAACTTTCACTTTCAGACTATGTGCGGCTTGAGATGCCAAGACAATTTGATTCTATGATCACGCATGGTGGGATAGTTGCGCCGGAGGGACTCACGATGATTGTTCCCATTGGCTCCGCTTCCAGTGAGAACAGACACCTCAATCACGATGCTTATCATTATATGAGTTTTGCCGCCGAACACGGGATGGGCATGGGGTGGGGCGGAGGCGATCAGAAAACTATGGGTGCCCTTCGTAAAGGGTATCGTGATGCCAATGGGGCATGGCAATTTGCGGTCAACACTCATGATATCACAAAAGTTGAGTGCATCACGGGAAGGCTTCCGCACGATTGTAGCGCATGGCAACTCAGCCGTACGATTACGCCGCGCATGATGACGATGTTCATCGGAGTTCCTGACCTGAGCGGTCAACACAAATCTTATTTTAATGGCGGCGATATCGTGGCTGCCTTTGATGGTGGTCCCGGAACGGATCAAGAAAGTGCCATGTTTATTGCCTTGCAGCGTATTGTCCCAGACCTCATGAAGGGGCGCTCTCTCATCCACTATGTTCCCCCTTACTCGACGCGAGGAACTTTCCTTGAGGTACTATATGGAGATAAAGGGTATGAGCGTCTTCTGGGTAACCACGATGCCTTCGCGGAACAAGGACGTTTTTTAGTAACTTCGCTTGAGGAGCTGAAAAGCAAGACACTGGAAATTGGCAGACATATTATTCGCCCCCATCAAGATTCACAGCAAAAACGGGAACTGGTTCGTGCGGTGGCGGGGTGATGACCATCCGCGATCCAAAAGGAGTATACCGTGGAAGTTAGCTACCTGAAATTTCGCGCGGAGCAGTCGGGCGGTGGGAGAAATTATATCGAATTTGACGGCGCGATGCGTCTGGCTACGCTCCATGAAAATCCCTTCAAACGTTTTGTGCGCAGTCCGATTTTTTTGGCAAGCGTAGCCGGTATAGGAGCGAGTGCCATTACCGTCACCGGCATCGACCATTTGTTACTTACAACTGATCCAGGCGCTGCCACGCTGTTGGCCCACTTTAAAAAAGTTGCAACACTGATCGGCGGCACCGTTACGCTTGGTCTTTCGCTTTATTCTTACCAGAAAATATTGAGCACCGACGAGCATGGCTGTATTGATACATCGGGAAAAGCGGATCGTTTTGATGGGATGATGGAAGGTCGCTTGCGCGATCTGTCGCAGCGACTGTTATTCAATTACGGTGTTTTCCAGAAAGAGTATAAAAACGTTTCCCTAATTGCTGCAACGGCCTCCGTTCTCTTGCTAGGGGGCGCAGCCGCACATGTAATTTCCGAGCCTATGTCTTCCATCCTTATTCATGGCTTGACACCGGTTGCCTTCACGACCGGTCTCTTGTCCCGCATGGCAGGTCATGCTGGAAACATGCTGCGCCCGCGCTCGATACGGCGTGATGGCGAGGTTATGATTGAATGCTCATGGAAAGTCGTGTTGGGCATTATGACGCCTTTTGCACAACGAACGGGATGCGAGCGACTATATGTTCCAACTCGGCGAATGCACCCCCCGATCCGATGCCCTCGTCCACAGGGCGAGGCGGCAGCTCGAGTACTAAAATTCTAACCATAGTTTATATGCTGCCGTCCAAATGGCTCTCGTGATCGATTTCGTGCCTCATCCTGAATGGCCATCCCATGATGATGCGAATAAAGTATGAGTTGGGGGATGCAGGTTTTCCCTTCGGGAAAAGGAATTTCCATAAACATCCTTCCATCAGCATCTATATAAACGCCTTCTATTGTCGCCATATCCTCAAGCAGAGACAAAAACATTTTCTTTTTTGATCTTTGGTGATCCTTTAGCTTCTTCTGAATTTTTCCTATTTTCTTGCCGATATGCGTGTGAATCCGTTCATGTAATTTCTTGTTAATGAGGACAAGGTTATCGAAATCATTATTGCCATAAAGCGAGACAGGCAGTTTGTGATGAATGTTATAATCCTCAAGCACGGCAAGAAGTTTTCCCGCAGGTATTCGTCCGTGCCAACGAGATACAATTTCGCGTTTTGCAGCAGATATGAACTCTTTCTGTAGCTTCCTTTTATATCTTTTTCTGACAGGACGCATAATCTCTTCGGAGGCGAACCTGAATTCTGCACTCCCCCCAAGATATGGTTCGGAGGTGAACTCAAACTGGATCACTCTTTTGGGAAGAAGATCGATCACCTCATCGGCGATAAATGCAGCTTTGAGTTCAATGGGGGCAGTGCGCAGAAGCGATTTATCATAAAAAGGTAACAGCGACGGATATGGCAACATCAGTCTATTTTCAGAGGGCTCTGAATAGGCTGCAACCGATCCTAAATCCATGCGCAGGCAACTCCTAAAGGGAACGCCAAACTATCCGAAGAAGGCACCATGTGCTGCCCGCGAGTGACTGCTTCTCATCGGATGTTTCGGGCGTTTTCTGTCGCGTTTACCCGTGACCACTTCTCGCATTTGTACCGCAACACGGTTTGGATTTCTGAGATCGGCGACGGTAAACCCACTATCATCGAGAGCCTCACCCAAAACCTCGAACGAAGGCAGGTGGAGTGACTGGGTTTGTGCCTCTTTCCACAAAATATGGCCTATCCAATCAATGGCATCGGCCAACTTGCAGCCTTTTTCACGGTACAGTCGTCTAATTTCTCTTGCCGCATCTTCTAGATCGGCGGGTCTGTTGTTGGTTAAAGGCAGTTTGATGGTTCTGCGATAGCCCAGCGGGATGTAATGACCTTGTTTGTCTTCAGGAAGAACTACGGACAAGAAAACGTCCGATGCGGGAACTGCAAAATCATCAGTAAAAGATAGGATGAGTTTCTTTGGGCGACAGGTCTTCAACGAATGCTTATCGTCTAAGTTTATAGGGTTGCGACACAGAATTTCAGCCTGTCCCAAATCAAAAAGAGCCAGAAGCATATTTCTTGTCGCGGCGCGGAGTTCAGTTTTTTGTTCGGTCGCAAAAATCTCAGTTTTATGGTTCTTAATAAAACGATTTACGGCTTTTTCTGGAAAATAATAAAGATGTTTTTTGGCTTGAACAACAGCCTTTCTATCACTACTTCTCGGTTTTACTTTTAGTTCCGAAGGGATTGAAAAAAGCTCAACCAGTTCAGCGCCCACAAGCGGAAAAGGAAGAATTTCTGTCTTTTGGACTTCATCTTTTTTGTTCATAAACACCAACCCATAAAAAAATTGAGCGCCACCAAACCATCACAGCCGACCACGGCAAACAACGTTCGCACACTCGCGACTTGGGTTTGAGCTTATGAAGCGGACAAGGTTTCTTCCTCGCACCGAACAATCTGGCATCGCGCACGAAGCAGACCGTATTTATTAACAATCAATGCGATCGTGTCTAAACAGTTTGCCAGCTGTGGTCAACCATTTTTCAAGAATCTTGCTGAGGTCGTTGCAGTACCCTGTGCTTTCCATCAGCTAGTGGGCATTGCCGCTTTATTCGCGCACCAGAAAAGTCTTCTATACCCCTCACACCTGAAGAGTTGGTGATTGAAGAGGCCTAAAATTATCGGACAGGCGATCCGTCCACAAGCGAGCATTTTGTGGGAAAGTGACGTTAAGGAAAGTCAAAATAGCCTCCGTGAACTGCTTGAAGGTCTTGTAATAACGGTTGTCAGTGACGTGCTCATGCATGATCTTCCAACACGGCTCGATCGCATTAAGATGGGCATTTTAGGGGTTGGATGTGGTAATATGAATCCACTAGCGGTTTTGGCAATGCTCAAAGGAAAACTTGGAGTTGTAGATAATATTCCTCAGTCTG
>CAIQVS010000328.1 GCA_903875345.1 uncultured Pseudomonadota bacterium
GCCAATAGAATTGGCGACACTCGACGACGTCGCATTTGCCATCATCGCCGTTGAGGCCGAAGTCGATGCGCTCAACAGCCGCTTCTATGCCTTGCGTCGTCTCTACAACGCCGCGCGCGCAAGAGGTGCATTCGGTAGCCAGAACGCCGTTGATGCCGTCGCCAGCGATAAGGGAGGCAACTAATGCCGCTTCCCATTATCAGCGCCGATGAACGGTTGGCAGAAAAACGTGGCGTCAAAGGCTGCATTTTCGGAAAGAGCGGCATCGGCAAAACCTCCTTGCTCTGGACGCTCAACGCCAGCTCGACAATGTTCTTCGATCTTGAGGCTGGCGATCTCGCCATCGAGGGATGGAGCGGTGACACGATCCGTCCGCGTACTTGGCAGGAATGCCGTGACTTCGCAGTCTTCATCGGTGGCCCCAATCCAGCGCTGCGTGACGACCAGCCATATAGCCAGGCACATTTCGACGCCGTCAAGGAACGCTTCGGCGAACCTGCTGCGATTGAAAAATATGAAACTGTGTTCGTTGATAGCATCACCGTTGCCGGGCGCCTCTGCTTCCAGTGGTGCAAAGGCCAGCCGCAGGCATTCAGTGACAAAACGGGCAAGCCCGACACACGCGGCGCTTACGGTCTTCACGGTCAGGAGATGATCGCTTGGCTGACACATCTGCAGCACACACGCGGCAAGAATATCTGGCTCGTCGGAATTCTCGACGAAAAGATGGACGACTTTAATCGTCGCTTCTTCTCACCGCAGATTGAAGGCTCGAAAACGGGTCTTGAGCTGCCCGGCATCGTCGATGAGGTCATCACGATGGCTGAACTGAAGGCTGATGACGGAACACCCTATCGCGCTTTCGTCTGCCACACGCTCAACCCGTTCGGCTTTCCGGCCAAAGACCGCTCCGGTCGCCTCGACATGGTCGAGGAACCGCATCTCGGAAGACTCATGGCGAAGATCGCCGGTGCAGCGAAACCCGCACCGGAACGCCTGACCTACACCCGCCCCGAACCAGTCACCACAGCATCAACGCAAGGAGAATAAGCCATGTCCATTTGGAACGATTTCAGCAGTGCAGACGATCAAAAAAGCTTCGATGTAATTCCGAAAGGCACCATTGCCCGTGTACGTATGACGATCAAGCCGGGCGGCTATGACGATCTGCGCGAAGGCTGGGATGGTGGCTATGCCACTCGCAGCGTCACGACTGGTGCGATTTACCTAAACTGCGAGTTTGTGGTTTTGGAAGGCCCTTATGCCCGGCGCAAGGTATGGAGCATGATCGGCCTTTTCAGCTCCAAGGGCGCTGAATACGCCAACATGGGGCGTTCCTTCATCAAAGGAATTCTCAATTCGGCGCGCGGCTTTTCATCAAAAGACGAGACACCGCAAGCTGTAGCTGCACGGCGCATCAACGGCTTTGCCGACCTTGATGGAATAGAATTCGTCGCCCGTATCGACGTCGAGAAAGACCAACGCAACGGCGAAGACCGCAACGTCATCAAAACGGCCATTACCAAGGATCACAAAAGCTACCCAACCGGGCAAGCAGTCTATACCCCACCCACACAGCAGGCATCGACACAGACCC
>CAIQVS010000329.1 GCA_903875345.1 uncultured Pseudomonadota bacterium
AGCCTTGGACAGTATTCCTTGCATTTTGGATTCCTTCTTTGGTCGGAAAGAATCCTTATCTTGAATCTCTTCAAGGCTTTATCCAACTGCGTCCGGTACTATGGAGCTGCAGTTAAGGAGGTTGCCGACGCGAAGGCACTAGCAGATGGTCTGACCGAGGCTCTTTCTCGAGCGACAGCAGAAACTGAGAAAAAGCGACAAGAAAATGCTGCATTGGGCGGGCAATTAGAGCGTGCAGTAAGTTCGGCGCAACAGGATACAGATCTCGCAACCACGCAGCTTGAACAGCTTCGTGGAGAAATTGCAGAAAAGGAAGCAAAACGTAACAAAGATTTCGAAACTGAGCCATTGATTATGTTGCGTGCAGTGGATGCGACACCCGAAGGATTCTCTGCGGATCTTGCTACAACGGCGCAGCACTCTTTGGATTTGATTGAGTCCGTGACCGGCACAATTGCGGTTTTAGCGCGGCGTTCTGCCCAAGATGCCAAACACGTCGCTGTTATCAGTCAGAGACTTGGTGCAAACCAAGGTATCTTAGGAACGTTGAAGGGGGCCATTATTCAAGTCGAGTTAGAAACAGAAAAGCAAGTTATGGCACATAGAGACGCCATAGGAGAACTTGGTAAAAGGATAGTGGCAACTCCAGAAACGGACGTGAAACGTGCCATACTGCTAGGCGATCAACTTGGAAAAGGACAGGTAAATCAAGCAGCCGAGAGATATCTGACATCGATAAAAGACACTCGTGCGACCTTTGACCTGCTTGGGGCAGGAAGTGCTGCGGCGGGGCAGAGTGCGAACCAGTTAGAGGCTCTTGTTACTCAACATAGGGGATTCGCGAACAGTTTGAGTATTGAGGCAGTTCCTGCAACGATCGCTGCCTTGGAGCAAGCGTTAGTTCAACACGCAGCCGAGCACACTATTAATCTTGGTGCGGCTGTTCGTGAGGTTACAGAACGCGCACGTCTAGCCAGTGGTGGCGCATTTAAACGGGCGGCTGGATTACAGGCTGAGCTTAGTGATGCCGAGGCCAAAGGGTTAGATGGGGTCATCGAAGCACTGAAGGGAGCTCACACGCAGCTGCAAGATAGGCTTAAGGTTGCTCTTACGGAAAGTGACCGTAAGGATAAGCTGATGGAGGGGGTCGTCAAAGAGGCATCTGCACTGGATGGCCTTGTTAAGGCTGCTGCGGCCTTCAGTGCCGATACTGCTGGAGGGAGGCAAATAGCCTCTGGAGAACCAGCCCGTCCTGCAGATGGCGCGCTCCCAACGGCTGCTAAGCCAGCACCTGCTCCCGGAAGTACAGGTGCCTAACCCACCTCACCGCCTGCCGCCGATGTCCGGCGGCAGGTGGTGCTAGATTTTGCTGCAGTGTTTTTATTGAGGTTTTATCATGGGGCTTATTCGTTTTGTTCCAAAGCGCCCGCACCCGCAATATCCAAATTTTTTGTATGAAGTTGATTTTACGGCTTTTGCAGAAAAAGTCGCCGCGCTGGAAGTTACCCAACTGGCGACGGCCGCTCCCACGACAATGTCGCTTAATCCGATGGCGTTGAATCGCATTGTGGCGACAGAGCGGTTGGATGATTTGCGTTTGGTGTTAGCCTCGTCCGGCGAAAACAGCGCGTGGGTTAATGGACCTAAAGGCATAGGCACAACTACGCTGGTGGAAGCGTTGCTGCGCGAACGCGCCATGGGTCGTTTGAGCAATGCCCTGGCAACGACACCCATGTTTTTATTTGATCCCTATGCCTTTTATGCCGAAAGCGGAAATTTAGTCGACAGGTTTTCCAAAGTTCTTGAAACAATAACCGCGCGTCGCGGATTGTTGATCATGGATCACTTTGATGATTTTGTGAAAACGGCCCCTTCCGGTGATGCCAGACTGCTCGTCAACTTGTTGGTGTCTCATCTCGAAGCATTCAATGGCTTGCAGGCGATTGTCATTTCCGAAAGTGACAGTCGGGATGATATTGTCAGAACGTCGACGGGCATCAGGCGCAGATTCCAGGAAATCCAGTTAAGACAAGAACCCAAACCGGAAGAGCTTACGCCATATCTTCTTGCGCATTTTGGACGACTTGAATCTGTGCATGGCGTAAACTTCACGCCTGAGGATGCCGATGAGATTATTCGGCTTTTGACTCGCTACCCGGGTCGAGCCTTTGCTGGCCCCAGACCAAGAAACGCCATAGCGTTTGCAGAAGCCGTCGCCGCCTATGTGCGGATAAATGCCTATGCCGAACCTAGAGACATCAAGGCAATGCGTGAGCGGTTAGGCATACTGCGTGATGAGCACAGGGTGTTGCTTAGTGACGGCCCTGATGCACAAGCCCGTGTTACAGCGGTCGAGGCTGAAATAGCTCCGCTTGAGGCGGCTTATAAAAATGCCGATCTAGCATGGCGGGCAAGCTCCAAGCCGTTACTCGAAGCGCGGGCACAATATGAAGATGTAAACACTCGTCACCAAGTATTAGCCCAGAAGGTGGGGCGCAGCCCAGCGGAAGAGGGGCTTTTTAGTGGTCTTGATAAAGCTCTTCCGTTAGCTCTCAAGCAAGTTGAAGATGCAGAAAAAGCTTTGTACCCCACACCGCCAACGGTGAGCATTGATGATATACGGGAGGTGTTTTCGCGCGAATCCCACATTGCGCTATCGACGCTTGGGGCGGACGTTGATGAGCGACTAGATGGTCTGAAGGCATATCTGGACGATCAGATCTTTAATCAAAATAGAGCCAAGGAGATACTAATTAGAGCTTATACCGAGCGTGAACTCGGGGTTCAAGATCCATCACGTCCAGCGGTGATTATGTTTACTGGCGGTACTGGCCTTGGCAAGACCGAACTTATTAATGTCCTCGCCCGCTTTGATGCAGGGGAGACTGCCGAGCCGCTTGCCCTCAACATGAGCGAGTTTACTGCTGAACAGGACGTAGGAAAATTGAAGGGCGCAGCCCCCGGTCTTGTCGGTTTTGATGCAGGCTCGCCGATTATGAATGCCATAGCTGATAATGAGCGGGCCATCTTGCTGATTGACGAAATCGACAAAGCCCATCCTGCCGTAATAGACGCGCTTATGCAAATGCTCGACAAAGGGGAAACCACGCTTTCAAACGGGCGCAAAGTTGACTTGAAAAGACTACTGATCGTCATCAACACCAACGCTGTGACGGCGCATGGGCTAGAAGCGGAGGGGTTGGCTCCGGAACAGTTACGCGATAGCGCGGTTATTCGAGCAAAACTTATTGAAGCCAGAGATAGGAACGGAAGACAGCTTTTCCGTCCGGAATTAGTGGGACGGCTTGGTGAGGTGGTGGTGTTTGATACCCTTGGGCCTTCCGAAGCGAGAATGATTCTGGCCAAGGAAGTAAGGGGGATAAATCGCGATTATCAAGGGCGCGGCATAGAGCTTATTATGAACGATGATGTGGCGGATGGCATCGTTGCCGCATACTACGACCCGGCCATGGGCGGTCGTTCGTTGCGATCCATAGCGCAAACTCACATACGCGGCATTTTAACGCCTTACATCATGGAACACCGCCGTGAACTGACATCCAAGCCCGATGTCATTGCGCGCGTCGAGCTAGGGTTTGATGGCACGACGACATCACTGCAGAAGGTGGATGAGGTGTCGAGGCCTCGCAGCCGCAGAGCCGCCTCAGGTGCGAGCATTGCTGTGGCCGGGGCCGGACAGAGGCTATAGGCCATGACGCTCTTGGAACGTTATGTCGCCTACACAGCAGCAGTTATCAACCATAAACCATGAGGTGTGTTGACGTATGCAAATATTGGTTATTCAATAGATGCCAAGAAGTAAAGATATACGAATCTTTCTGCTTGGTTTGATGTTGTCGCCATCGTTGTTTCTTGCTATCAGGGCAGGAAACGCACCAACTAATCATTCATCAAAGGAGTAAGGTCATGGCTAGATTTAGATTTCCAACATGGGCGGAGATTACCGCTGCTTTGCGTGAGCAAGCCCCTCGTTGGCGCGGTTTGGTTGATGTTGGTCATAGTACCGGACTCATTTTTGAACACCCTGTAATATCAGCATGTTAGGTTGTCTTTTGGGGGCTGAGGGGGCGGTAAAGAATATTTTTTGGGCTTCGTTTTCTGCTCCGGCGAGGAGCCT
>CAIQVS010000330.1 GCA_903875345.1 uncultured Pseudomonadota bacterium
ACCGCGAGGATCGCCGCCAGAATAAGGATCGGCTCATTCGCCAAGGACTGCTGATAGGCTTGCGCCGTGCCTTGGAAACTGCCGTGAATTGTCGTCGGCACGCCGATCCTATTCATCGCCGACTGAATGGCTTGCGTCGCCTCGCTGAGCGATTTTCCGAGCGGCAGATTGAATGAAATCGTCGTCGCCGCGAAATGCCCCTGATGATTGACCGCGAGCGGCGTGGTGTTGGGCGCGAAATGTCCAATGGCCGACAGCGGGATCATCGTTTCGGCGCTGGTCGTGATCGCCGCTCCGGTCGAAGTGCTGCTATGCCCCGACGTGGCGATGGCGTTGGTGGCTGCGTTTTTCGCCTCGCCGGAGATGCTGGAACTGGTTGCTTGCGTGCCGCTCACCGCGCCGCCGGAAGTGCTGATATAAAGCTCGTTTAGCGTCTCCTGATTTTGCCAGAAATCCGGCGAAACCGACATGACGACATGATACTGGTTCAACGGATTGTAAATCACTGAAACCTGCCGCTGACCGAAAGCGTCATAGAGCGTGTTGTCAACCGTGCTGGCATGCAGTCCCAGCCGCGAGGCGGTATCGCGGTCGATCGTCAGATCGGTTTCCAGCCCCTGATCCTGCTGATCGGAATTTACGTCGCTAAGCTCCGGTGCATGCTTCAAGGCTTCGGCCAGCTTCGGCGCCCATTGCCGCAGCTCGTTCAGATCGTCGCCTTGCAGCGTATATTGATACTGCGCGTTTCCGGCGCGACCACCGACGCGAATATCCTGTCCGGCTTGCAGGAACAGCGAGGCTCCCGGCACTTGCGCCAACTTTCCTCGCAACCTTGCAATCACCTGATCGGCGGAAGCATCGCGCTCGGCCAAAGGCTTCAGCGTCACGAACACGAAACCGGAATTGGTCGATCCGCCGCCGGTAAAGGCCGCGACGCCCTGCACGGCGGGATCGTGATCGACAATATCGACGAACTGCTTCAGTTTCTTTTTCATCGATTGGAAAGAAATATTTTGATCGCCGACGACGCCGCCCATCAACTGCCCCGTGTCCTGCTGCGGAAACAGTCCCTTGGGCACATTGATGAAAAGATAGACATTCAGCACAATAGTCGCGGCGAGGATCATAATGATCCACACGCCATGTTTCAGCGCCCAGACGAGAGCGCGGCCATAAACACTTTGCAATCCCGTAAACGCGCGTTCGCTAACGCGATAAATCGGCGCGAAAGGCGACGGCTTCACGGGTTTGTTTTTTTCAGGATCATATCGCAGCAAACGCGCGCACATCATCGGCGTCGTGGTCAGCGACAGCGCCAGAGAAACCAGAATGGCAACCGACAACGTCACGGCGAACTCGCGGAACAAGCGCCCGACGATGCCGCCCATCAACAGGATCGGCGTGAACACCGCTATCAAAGACAGGCTCATCGACAGGACGGTAAAGCTCACCTCGCGCGCGCCGAGCAGCGCCGCCTTCATGCGCGTCATTCCCGCTTCCATGTGACGCGTGATGTTCTCCAGAACCACAATCGCGTCATCGACGACGAAGCCCGTCGCCACCGTCAACGCCATCAGCGACAAATTGTCGAGGCTGTAGCCGAGCAAGTACATAACGCCGAACGTGCCGACCAACGACACCGGAACGGCGACGGCGGGGATCATCGTCGCGCGTCCGTTCCGCAGAAACAGGAACACGACCATAATCACCAGCGCGATTGAAACGCAGAGCGTGCGCTCGACATCGCGCAGCGAGGCGCGGATCGTCGTCGTGCGGTCCATGGCCACGGTCATATCGATGGCGCTGGGGATCGAGGCGCGCAGTTGCGGCATCAACGCCTTGACGCGATCGACGGCGTCGATGACGTTCGCGCCCGGTTGCTTGGTGAGGATCAAAACGACCGAAGGATTGCCGTTGAACAGCCCTTGATTGCGCAAATCCTCGACGCCGTCGGATACGTTGGCGATGTCGGACAGCCGCACCGGAGAGTTGTTGCGATACGCGACGATTAAATCGCGGTAATTCTCGGCATGCTTGGCCTGATCGTTGGTGTAGAGCTGAAAGCGATTGTCACCTTCCTCCAGCGCGCCCTTGGGGCTGTTGGCGTTGGCGGCGGCGAGCGCGGCGCGGATATCCTCCATGCCGATGCCATAATTGAACAGGCTGCGCGGGTTCAGCTCGATGCGCACGGCGGGCAGGGAACTGCCGCCGACGGTGACCTGCCCTATCCCCTGCACCTGCGAGATTTTCTGCGCGAGAATGGTCGAGGCCGCGTCGTAAATCTGTCCCGGCGTCATCGTTTTCGATGTCAGCGCGAGTATCATGATCGGCGCGTCGGCTGGATTGACCTTGCGATAGGTCGGATTGCTTTTCAGCGCGACGGGGAGATCGGCGCGAGCCGCATTAATTCCCGCCTGCACATCGCGCGCCGCGCCGTCGATGTCGCGGTCGAGACCGAATTGCAGCGTCACCCGCGAGTTGCCGACGGTGCTTTGCGAGGTCATTTCGGTCACGTCGGCGATCTGGCCGAGATGCCGTTCGAGCGGCGTCGCGACGCTGGTCGCCATCGTCTCCGGCGAAGCGCCGGGCAGGGAGGCTTGCACCATAATGGTTGGAAAATCGACCTGCGGCAGAGGCGACACCGGCAGCAGGAAATAGGCAACCATACCCGCCAGCGCCACGCCCAAAGTCAGCAACGTCGTCGCGACAGGCCGGGCGATGAAGGGAGCGGAGGGGTTCATTCGGCGCGCTCGCTGCTGATTTCGGTTTTGTGATCGTCGGAACGGAAACGCCGCGCCAGCCGATCGAACCCAAGATAAATGACCGGCGTCGTGAACAGGGTCAGCACCTGTGACACGATCAGTCCGCCGACGATGCTGATGCCCAGCGGGTGACGCAACTCCGACCCCACGCCGCCGCCGAGCATCAACGGTAAAGCTCCGAACAACGCCGACATCGTCGTCATCATGATCGGGCGGAAGCGCAGCAACGCCGCCTGATGAATGGCTTCGCGCGGCGCTTTCTTCTCGACACGCTCGGCCTCCAGCGCGAAATCGATCATCATGATCGCGTTTTTCTTGACGATGCCGATCAGCAAAATAATCCCGATGATGCCGATGATGCCGAGGTCTTGCCCCGCCAGCATCAGCGCCAGCAACGCGCCGACTCCCGCCGAGGGCAGCGTCGATAAAATCGTGATCGGATGGATGTAGCTTTCGTACAAAACGCCAAGCACGATATAGACCGTGATGATCGCCGCGAGGATCAGCAAAATTTCGTTGCCGAGCGAGGACTGGAACGCCAGCGCCGCGCCCTGAAAGCTTGTCATCACGCTGTCGGGCATATGGATGTCATGCTCGGCTTGTTGAATGGCCGTGACGGCTTCGCCAAGCGACGCTCCGGAGGCGAGGTTGAACGACACCATCGCGGCGGGAAATTGCCCCAGATGATTGATCTGCAACGGCGCGGGTTGCTCGGTGATTTTCGCAATCGCCGACAACGGCACTTGTTGCCCGTTCGATGCCGGAAGATAAATCGACTCCAGCGATTGCATCGTCGCGGGCGTATCGAGGATGACGCGATACTGGTTCGATTGCGTGAAGATGGTCGAGACGATGCGCTGCCCGAACGCGTCATAGAGCGCGTTATCGACCGTCGCCAACGTGATGCCGAGGCGTCCCGCCGTGTCGCGGTCGATGGCGACATAATCGGCCAGACCTTGCTGTTGCAGGTTGCTCGCTACATCCTCAAGCTGCGGCAGATGCTTCAGCTTTGCGACCAGCTGCGGTGTCCACGCCGTTAATTCATCGGGGTTCGCGTCCTCCAGCATGAACTGGTACTGCGTGCTGCTGACGGTGGTGTCGATGGTCAAATCCTGCACCGGCTGCATGTAGAGCGAGATTCCGGCGACCTCAGAGGTTTCCTTGGTCAAACGGCGAATGACCGTGCTGACATCGGCATGACGCCGATCATGCGCTTTCAGATTGATCAGAAAACGCCCGCTGTTGAGCGTCGTGTTCGTGCCGTCAACGCCGATAAAGGACGACAGGCTATCGACATCCGGGTCTTTCAAAATGGCGTTGGCAAGAGCCTGCTGCCGTTCGGCCATCGCGGTATAGGAAACGGATTGCGGCCCCTCCGACATGCCCTGAATGAGTCCCGTGTCCTGCACCGGAAAGAATCCCTTCGGAATAACGATATAAAGGTAAGCCGTCAGCGCCAGCGTGCCGAATGCGACGATCAAAGTCAGCGGCTGGTGATCCAGCACGATTTTCAGGCCGCTGTCGTACCAACCAATGACAGTATCGAACCAGTCAGAGCGGTCTGTTCCCCTCCCGCTTGCGGGAGGGGTTGGATGCGGGCTTGTTTCGGTTGGACGTTGCTTCAACAATTTCGCGCACAGCATCGGCACGAGCGTCAGAGACACCACGGCGGAAATCAAAATCGTCACGGATAAAGTGATGGCAAACTCGCGGAACAGCCGCCCCACGACATCGCCCATAAACAACAGCGGGATCAGAACCGCGATCAGCGAAATCGTCAACGAGATGATCGTGAAACCGATCTCGCCGGAGCCTTTCAGCGCGGCTTCCATCGGCGTGTCGCCTTTCTCGATATAGCGCGCGATATTCTCGATCATCACAATCGCGTCATCGACGACAAATCCGGTGGCGATGGTCAGCGCCATGAGCGACAGATTGTTCAAACTGAATCCGGCCAGATACATAATGGCGAAAGTGCCGACCAGCGACAGCGGCACCGACAGGCTTGGGATCAATGTCGCGGGCAGGTTGCGCAGAAAGACGAAAATCACGGCGACGACGAGCGCGACCGACAGCAGCATTTCGAACTCGACATCGTGAACCGAGGCGCGGATCGTCGTCGTGCGGTCGGTCAGGGACGCGACATCGACGGCGGCGGGCAGGGCGGCCTTCAGGTCGGGCAGCAATTTCTGGATCGTATCGACAACAGAAATCACATTCGCGCCGGGCTGGCGCTGGATGTTCAGGATAATGGCGGGGACGAGTTTTTTTTGTGGCCGCGACTGCTCTGCGCCCGACGCGGAGGCGTCGGTCGCAACCGCGACTGCGGCCCATGCTCCCAGCTTGGTATTCTCCGAACTATCCGTCGTTTCGGCGACATCCTTCAGCCGCACCGGCGAGCCGTTCTGATAGGCGACAATGATATTATCGTATTCCTTCGCGCTCTTAAGCTGATCGTTGGCGTTGATGGTGTACGCGCGTTCCGAGCCGTTGAAATTCCCCTTCGGCGTGTTGACGTTGGCGTTGCTGATGGTTGTGCGCAAATCGTCGATATTCAGCCCATAAGCCGCAAGCGCTTGCAAATTCGCGCGAATCCTTACGGCGGGACGTTGCCCGCCGCTGATGCTGACAAGGCCGACGCCGGGCAACTGCGAGATTTTTTGCGCGAGGCGCGTATCGGCCAGATCCTCGACCTCGGTCAGAGGCAAAGTCTTCGACGTGACCGCCAGAGTCAAAACCGGAGCGTCGGCGGGATTGACCTTGGCATAAATCGGCGGCGCGGGCAGGTCGGCGGGCAGCAAATTTCCGGCGGCATTGATCGCCGCCTGAACTTCCTGCTCGGCGATGTCGAGGTTCAAATTCAGGTCGAATTGCAGCGTCAGCACCGAAGCTCCGGCGGAACTGACCGACGACATCTGGTTCAGCCCCGGCATCTGCCCGAATTGCCGTTCGAGCGGCGCGGTGACGGCGGAGGTCATCACTTCGGGACTAGCGCCCGGATAGAATGTCTGCACCTGAATGGTCGGATAATCGACTTCCGGCAAAGCCGACAAAGGCAGGAAACGAAACGCGAGCGCTCCCGCCAGCAAAATCGCCGCCATCAGCAGAGAAGTCGCCACCGGACGCAGGATAAAGGGGCGCGAGGGACTCATTTTACCGAAACGGCTGCGCCGTCGCGCAATTTGTCGGCGCCTTCGATGACGACGATGTCGCCGACGCTCAAACCGTCGGTCACCGCGACATTATCGCCCTGCGTCGCCCCAAGTTTGACGGGCGTGACGCTCACGGTTTTGTCGTCCTTCACCCGATAGACATAGGTGCCGGGCGACCCGCGCTGGATCGCCGCCGACGGCACGACGACTGCGTCGCGCAACGTATCGACCAGCAGCGTTATGTTCACGAACTGGTTCGGAAACAGCATGTTGTCCTTGTTGTCGAACTCGGCGCGCAGCTTGATCGTTCCGGTCGAAGTGTTGATCTGGTTATCGACCGCGCTCAACTTGCCTTCGGCCAGTTTGGCGCGAAGCGTCCGGTCAAAAGCTGTGGCCGTCAATGTCGCGCCGTCGCCGAGCCGCTTCATTACGGCAGGCAAATCGTCTTCGGGTAAAGTGAAAATGACCGTGATCGGCTGCAACTGCGTGATCGAAACGATACCGTTGGCATCGCTGGTCTGGGCGTAATTTCCGGCATCGACCTGCCGCAACCCGACGCGACCCGCCACAGGCGCGGTGATGTGGCAGTATGTCAGGTTCAACTTGGCGGCGTCGATCTGGCCTTGATCGGTCAGCACGTTGCCCTTGTATTGCTCGACCAGAGATTCCTGCGTGTCGAGTTGTTGCTTGGCGATGGAATCCTGTTTGACCAACTTGCGATAGCGATCAAGATTCAGTTGCGCCTCGCCCAACAAAGCCTGATCCCGTTGCAAAGCGCCTTCGGCTTGTTCCTCGGCCATCTGATAGGGACGGGGATCGATCTGCGCCAGATAATCGCCTTTCTGCACGATCTGCCCTTCCTGAAAGGCGATCTCCTGCAACAAGCCGTTGATCTGGGTGCGAACGGTGACGTTGGCCGCAGGTGTGACGGTGCCAAGCGCTTGGCGCGTAATGTCGATATTGTCTTTGCGCGCCGTCACTGTGGCAACCGAAACGGGACCACCGCCCGGAACAGAGGCTCCATCGCCGCTATGTTTGTGCTGCGCGCCGCTTGTCGTGCCCGGCATCTGCGGCATGCCGTTTGAGTGCGCATAATACCAGATGCCGCTGACAACGACAACCAGCAACAGAAAAACGAGCAGAAAACCGCCGCGCTTGCGTTCCGTAGGTTGATCTTCGGATGATGTCATGGTTGATCCACCGCCCCAAACGATAAGCCTGATAATTCAATGAGTTGAATTGTTGTGTTGAGGTCTTGAACAAGACTGATAGCGAATGATTATGGCAGGAAACAGGTTCGTATGACATAAAATTTACGAATCTAACCCTGACGTTGGGGGTAATCGTCCGAAAGCGTAGACTTGAACCCGACTCCGATAAAGCAAACTACTTACGCTTTGTTGGCATCAAACGCCGACTTGACGGTGAAAAACTATGAGGCCTAAACTGTTGATGCTGCAATGAGATTTTGCGGACCAAAAAACGGTCCGTCAATCGTCCGCTTTTTTTGGGGAGAGTCTTCCGTGAATAAAAATGAATTCGTCGCCGCTGTCAGTGACAACAAACTTGTTCAACCGCTCAATTTGTCAAAAAGCCATATCGCGTTGCTTATCGATGCGTGTCTCGACACGGTCGAGACGGCGCTTAAAAAGGGCGAGGAAGTCAGGCTCGTCGGCTTCGGCAATTTTTACGTGTCCAAACGCGCGGCGGCCAAAGGACGCAACCCGCGCACCGGCGAAGAAATCCAGATCAAGGAATCCCGCCAGCCGAAATTCCGCGCCGGAAAACAGCTCAAGGATCAGGTCAATATCCCGACGGGGAAGAAGTAGAGGGCAGAGCGGTCTGCCCCCCTCCCGCTCCGGGAGGGGATGGGGGCGGGACAAGATGTTGCGGCATATCCTGAACTTTCAGAATCCGAAATATCGCGAAGGGCGTTGAACTCACTCGCCCTCCCCTAACCCCTCCCGAAACGGGAGGGGGACTCCACCGCTTTTTCTCCACCTGTATCCTGCATTTTATCCGATGTGAGCCGTCAGCTCCGATCACCACGCCGCTCTGAACCCAATATCCCCTCCCACGCCTCGGCGCGGCGCGCCCAAGTGCATGCGCGATTGACGGCCTGAACCTGATCGAACATTTTCTCCGCCCACAGAACCGGATCGGACTGAAATTCGCCGACGTTGCGAACGATGGCCTGCCGAAACGCCGCGATGAATGCGTCGGCTTTGTTGTCGCCGATGGGCACAAGATCGGCAAAACCCATCGTCGTGGAGGGCAGGGCGCTGAAGTCGGTGGCAATGACTTTCATCCCCGCCGCCATCGCTTCCAGCGCAACGTTACAGAAAGTCTCTCCGTAGATACAGGGATAAGTCAGAAAAGCCACGGGTTTCAGGCGTTCAGGCAAAACGGATTGCGAAACCGGCGTGTGATAATGGGCGTAATCTCTCGCCTTGGCTTCCTGATACAAATCGGCGTACCAGTCTTTTTCCTCGGCAATCTGATAAACGCGCATCGATGAATAAATATCGAGCGGCATTTTCGGCTCCATATCGTCCATCGCGGGCAGCAACAGATGCAAGCCGCGAAAAGGCGTCGTCGTGTAGGCGACGCGGTTCTGCTTGATCTGTCGCAGCTCCGTCGCCGACGCGAACATGTTTTCGAACGAGGGCGTCAGCCCGTTGCCGATGATGCTGGACGAGACGATGACGCCGTACCTTTTTTCGGTTTCGGCTTTCTGCCATTCCGAAACATAGACCATGCAACCGAGGCTTTGCCGGATCAGCGGGTTGTTCAGCTGCAACACAAGCTCATGATCCGGCGCGAGATGATTCCAGAAAACCAGCAAAGCGTTGGGATTCAGCTCGCGCAAAAACGGCGCCGCGACCGGCGTGTTGCAGAGAATAATGGCGTCGAATTGCTCGGCGGCGAAGAAAGCCTGATCGCGCGCCAGCAGGACGGGAAAATGGCGAACACCGGCGACGACCGTCGGGGTATCCGGCGGCAACCGCGCCATCAGACTAACCTCATGCCCCTGCTTGGCCATTTGCCGCGCGAGATAGCAGACGCAGGATTCCGACCCCCCCAGAGGCTCGCGCTCCGGCGTCAGGACATCAAAATTAAGCATAGACAGGTTAACGAGGAGAAGTTTCATGGTATCGCGGCGAGAGTGTAGAAGAAAAACAGTTAACGAATAAGTTTAAATTCTATGGGTGAAATAACTGCCAGACCTTGAACTCAGCGACATAGACCGCTATAAACCGCCCATTCCCGAAAACGTGATACGGCTCCAAGGAACCGTTATCCGTCTTTTGCTGACGCTTGAGGCCTATCGGGACAACAAAGAAACACGAAAGACATATCGATGACAAAGAGACTTGAGTCCAAGCATAAAATCGACCGCCGCCTGAGCGTCAACCTCTGGGGACGTCCGAAAAGCCCCCTAAACAAGCGCGATTATCGCCCCGGCCAACACGGCCAGCGCCGCACCAAGCCGTCCGATTACGGCACGCAATTGATGGCCAAGCAAAAGCTGCGCGGCTATTACGGCAACATCGGTGAGCGCCAGTTCCGCCGCTATTATCAGGAAGCCATGCGCCGCAAGGGCAACAACGGCGAAATCCTGATTCAGTTGCTGGAGCGCCGCCTCGACGCCGTTGTTTATCGCATGAAATTCGCCGCGACCGTTTTCGGCGCGCGCCAGACCGTCAGCCACGGCCACGTTATGGTCAATGGCAAGAAGGTTAATATCGCGTCCTATCGAGTCAAGGACGGCGACGTGATCGAATTGCGCGCGAAAGCCAAGACCTTGGCGACAACCTTGATGGCCGCCGAACTCGCCGAGCGCGACGTGCCGGATTACATGCAGGTCGATCACAAGGAAATGAAGGGAACCTTCGTCCGCACGCCAGCTATGGCCGATGTGCCATACCCTGTGCAGATGGAACCGAACCTCGTGATCGAATTCTATTCACGTTAAGCGGTGATATAATTCAGGAAAAGGGCGGGGTCATTCCCGCCCTTTTTTTGTTTGCAGAATCTTGTGGATAACTAACCCATAACCCTATGAAATTACTCCTAAAAACGAAAAATTAATTCTGTGCATAACTCCGAATCCCTCACGGATTCAACACCTTGCAACACTACATTTAGACGCAGCGCACGCCTTATCCACAACATAAAGTGTTTCGTAGAATCGATTCGCGGCGTATGGTATGCACCGTACCTGTAAGCCACAACATCTAGTGGCTGCTTCTTAAGTCTTCGCAAGTGCTGTTTCGCGGACGATCGTCTTCGGGGCAGTTTTCTTAACAAACCTTAAAATCACAGGAGCCGGACGAACATGGGATGGACCGAGCAACAAATCCAGATGCTAAAGGAAATGTGGGGACACGGCTATAGCGCCAGCGAAATCGCCGGACGCATTGGCGGCATGTCACGCAACGCCATTATCGGCAAGGCTCACCGGCTTAAATTGTCGGTCGGGTTGTCGCCGACCAAAAACGGCCCGGCTAATGTTTCGCGCATGGCCGTACAGCCACAAGCAGGGATTGCCGCGATTAAATCCTCGCGCAAGAGGGTTATGCTGCGTCCCTTGCCGGTCTTGCCCGTTCCGCCGAGCGTGACGGTCTCCAAACTGGTAAACAAGGACACATACCGCGCCATTGATGGAATCAAGCGCACCGAAGGCATAGCCGTCACACGCGCCGGTGAACGTCAGTGCCGTTGGCCGGTCGGAGACCCGCGCTCGCCGGACTTCCGTTTCTGCGGCTGTCAGGTCTACGAAAGCCTGCCGTATTGCATCGACCATGCCCGTGTTGCCTACCAAAGCATGGGACGCAAGAGCAAATCGTCCGAGGCCAACGCCGCCTCCGACGAACGGGTTTCGGGTTAATCAAAGAACGGGCTGGCCAAAGGCGCACAGCGGGGTTGCTTTCACCGGCAGAATCGCTAATCATCTGCATCGAATTAACTTCGGGAGCTTTATGATGCGCCTTTGGCCACTGTCCTGCATTGCTGTGCTTGCTGTTATGACCCTCGCCGGTTGCGAGGGTGGTCCTGTCGCCCAGTTCTGGCGTCCGATCAGCGAACCAAATCTTCTGATGCCGATGCAGAAGGGTCAGGCCAAGCTTGACTTCGACATGAGCCAGTGCCGTTGCGGCATTTATCCCTCGACCGTGACTCAGGAAGAAATCGTTCAGTTCCAACCTGATAAACAACGTCTGGCCGAAACGGGCGTGACCATTACGCCGAACGAGGACAATGAGTGCGAGGCCAAGCCG
>CAIQVS010000331.1 GCA_903875345.1 uncultured Pseudomonadota bacterium
CTCAGCTGCCATGGACGGAGCAGCTTGGTGATGCGTTTCTGGCGCAGCAAGCAGCCGTCATGGATTCCGTACAGCGCCTGCGTCAGCAAGCTCAGACGGCAGGAAATCTCGCCTCTAACCAACAGGAGACGGTTTCCGACCAGGATAATTCGATTATTATCCAGCCCGCTAATCCTCAAGTGGTTTATGTGCCCTATTATAATCCGACGCTCGTCTATGGCACTTGGCCATATCCCGATTATGAACCTTATTACTTTCCGCAACCTAACGGGCTTTTTTACGCAGGGTTGTTCGGCTTTGGAATCGGTATTGCTGTCCTCGATGGATTCTGGGGCTGGGACAGCTGGGACTGGCATAACCATCGCATCAACATCGACGACCGTCATTTCGAGTCCATGAATCGTGGGCGTTCATCAGGTAACGGTGGTGTCTGGGCGCATGATCCGGCCCATCGTCATGGCGTACCCTATAATAGTACCGCTACCCGCGCGCGCTTCCAAGGCGCGGCCAACCAGGCTCGTGCCAATTTTCGTGGTTATACTTCGTCAACGCAAAATGCTGTTCAGCAAAGTGGTGTGCAACGATCAAGCAGCCTTGCGCGACATGCTAGCAGCGTTCAGCGCACGCAAACACCTACGGCTAGCATTCAGCAATCCCCACAACAGTTCCAAAGCTCTCCAGAACGTCAAGCGTCATCAGTATTTGAATCCTTTGCGCGTGGCTCTGATGTGCGGGCTCAATCCCAGCGCGGCGCTTATAGCCGTTCAACCATGTCGGCGGCTCCAGGGCGATCTGCACCTTCTTTTGGAGGTGGGGGATCACGTGGCGGCGGTGGACATAACACTAATGAGGGACGCAGATGATGTATAGATATGCAACAACCCAAAAACATAGAAAATGGCTTGAAAAATCGTCGAGGTTAATAGCCGTCGGCAGCCTTCTCTGTATCCTGGTCGGTTGCGCCCCTGAATCACAGCCTTCAACCGACTTACCATCTACTTTGCAATCATCGCATAGTGAACAACTGGTTTTCGCGACACCGGAACAGGCTGTTAATGCTCTCGTGACAGCAACTCGCGATGATCAAAGGGATGATCTCCTCAAGATCTTAGGTCCTGATGCGCATCAAGTTATTTACTCCGGCGATAAAATTGCCGATGAAGAAAGCCGCGATAGATTTATTTCAGCGTATGATCGAGCGCATGAGATCAGAAGTGATGATGCCGAGCATGCCACCCTGGTGGTTGGTGAAGAAGAATGGCCGCTGCCAATCCCGCTGGTTCATGCGGACAATGGCTGGTGGTTTGATACAACTGCCGGACAAGAAGAGATACTCAATCGCCGCATCGGCCGTAATGAGTTGAACGTCTTGGAGGTCTGCCGAGTTTACGTCGAAGCGCAGCAAGAATTTTCCGCCTTGTACACACATGACAAGCATCAACATGAATATGCCCAACATTTTCAAAGCAGCCCTGGGCAGCATAACGGTCTTTATTGGCCAGCGGCGGATAGCCAGCAACAAAGTCCTCTTGGCCCATTTCTGGCGAGCGCGGCAGAAGAAGGTTATTCCGGCAAGGTCTTAAGCAAGCGCACACCTTATCACGGCTATTATTACAGAATATTAAAGCGTCAGACCGCGCATACATCAGGTGGTGCGAAAGACTATATCGTTCATGGCCGTATGAGGCGTGGCTTTGCTCTGATCGCATTTCCTGCTCGCTATGGTGATAGTGGTGTGATGACCTTCATCGTCAACCAGGATGGAATCGTTTATGAAAAGAACCTGGGGTTCGTTACGGATGAAGTTGCAAGGGTCATCAGATCATTCGATCCGGACGATAGCTGGACTATTGTCCAACAATGAATACGACCTCCCTAAGCTTATTGATAATACTTTTTATCGGGCGCTGTTCGCTCGTGTGTACGAAAAAATCTGAACCAAGCGGGCATATACTCGTGCCTCAGTTTTAATCAAAAGTGGTCATATGAATATAAAAACGCCATGCTGGCCTGTCGCGATTCTGGATATCGGATCAAACACCATACGGCTTGCCGTTTATGACCACAGCAACCCGCAGAAAGCGTTCTTTAATGAGAAAGTAAGTTGCTTCCTTGGCCAAGATTTACTCCGCACAGGACGTCTAAATTCTGAAGCTAAAAAATCCGCACATCATGCAATAGCTGGCTTTTTGCATATAACAAAAGCGCTCGGCTGTGGGTCGGTGCACGCTCTTGCTACGGCGGCAATTCGTGATGCGCGCGATGGCAAAAGGTTTGTGGAATCGCTTCGGCGCGATCTGAAAGTGCCCATCAAAATCATTAGCGGTGAACAGGAAGCGCGCTATTCAGCGCTTGGGGTCTTAAGTCATATCAGTGATGCGGAAGGCATGGTCGCCGACTTAGGCGGTGGAAGTCTTGAACTAGCGCGTATTGGAAGCGGGCACGTATACAAAACCTTGACATTTCCTATGGGCACATTGCGCTTATTGAACCATGGACGCTCGCTACCACAAATGATTGAGGAGCATCTCAAAGGGTTATCTGATCATTCATGCGCAAATCTTCCGCTTTATTTAGTCGGAGGCACAGCCCGTGCCATTGCAACGGTTGATAGCCAAATAAAAGACAAAAGTAGCAAATTCAAAAGTTATTTCATGAGCCGCTCGGATCTTCTGGCCTTCCTCAAAAAAATACAGAAAATGCACACAGACAAAATCGTGCGCGAATTCGATATTAGCCCCGTTCGAGCTCGAGCTTTACCGTATGCATGTTTATTGTTCACGCAGATCATGAAAAAGCTCGGTTCATCGAGATTAATAATCACAACGCGTGGGCTGCGCGACGGGTATTTATTTAGCCTGATAAAAGGGCATAAGATCAAGAAATTCTATGCCTAATGAATAGAACCTTACCCATCTTGTTACTGACGCTTTTTATTGGAGGCTGTTCAATTGTGGGCACGAAATCACCGGAACCAAGCTGGCATAGCGTCAGACAAGACGGCGATATCGAGATTCGCGACTATGATCCTATGATCGTCGCCGAGGTAACGACAACCGGTGAACGGTATGCGGCTATCAATGCGGGCTTCCGCATTCTTGCCGGATATATTTTTGGCGGTAACACGGCGCAAACAAAGATAGCTATGACGGCTCCGGTAACTCAGGAAAGCGGGGACGCCAAAGGCGAAAAGATTGCTATGACGGCGCCTGTAACGCAGGAAGCGTCAGAAAATCAGAACGAATGGAAAGTCCGGTTTGTCATGCCGCCGGAATATACGCTGGCATCCCTTCCGATTCCGAATGACGCCCGCATCAAGTTTCTGGAGATTCCCGCTTACCGGGCTGCTGTCATCCAGTTCCCAGGCTTCAACACAGATAGCAATCTGAGCGAGCATCTGAATATTCTTATGGATTGGCTTACGAAAAACAACATAGCGCCGATTGGACAGCCGACTTATGCCTTCTATAACCCGCCATGGACGTTGCCGTTCCTTAAGCGCAACGAGGTTATGATCAAAATCTCGGGATAGTCTCCGTAACGAGTTTAGCCACTATAGCCTTTGATCATCTTCTCGCTACGAAGCCGCGCCTCGTCGGGGTCTTGCCCAAACTCCCGCTTGGCGCGACGCTGACGAAGCAGATCCCAACATTGATCCAGTAAAGTCTGAAGCTGCCGGAGGCGCTCCCGATCAGCGTCGGTAAACTTTCCATGCGACTCCGCTTCGAACAAATCATGTTCTTCGCGCGCCAGCTTATCGATGTGCTGTATGACGTTCTTGTCGTCCATGATTTTCTCCCTTGTTCATTTCAATTAGGACGCTGTGGGTTAAGACAGCCGCTGCATATTGCGGTGATGGCCAGCCCTCCCACATGGCAAATTCATATGTGCATTGATCATTATGTTGAAGGTTGTCGATTTTATGATCGCATTCCCGGGTCAAAAGGAAAAATCCTCAGTCGGCTTTGCTAGACCAAAGACCCTGTCAGAGTTTGCTGTTTTTGTGCTCAGCATAACGCCACGAATAGTGCCGTTACGCCGTGTAAGATCATTCCGCTCAGCCGCATCATCTGTAACCTGATCTGGCACAGTGGGACGAGAGGATTTGAGGTTTGTTTTCATATAAGGCCTTCTGGGGATAGTTGGAGGGATCTGCGATAATCGGAACAAGGCTTATTTCCATAAAAGAATTTGAGGCTCTTTTCTACGCACCGGCTTTGTGAAACCGCTTGGAAAGCCGACAATTATTGGGGCTACGGCCGTCATATCATCCGCAATACCCAATTCTTTTTTCCATTCCGGCCGGTTGAGAACTGATACGGCAAGTCCGATAACACAGGTGCCGAGGCCATTGGCGCAGGCAGACAGCATAAGATTTTCTGCGGCAAGCCAGCAATCCGCGACAACAAACGGCCCCATGTCTTTGCCGTAGATCACAATCAGCGCAGCAGCTCCGTGGAAAAAGTCATCCGGCGGCGTGAAGTTGGCTACCATTTTCCTGCCGGGCACATGGATGCTACGCTCGACATCGTTCATGGTTTCTCTGGCAGTGTCGGAAAGACGCCTTAATGTGTCTTTATTTTCGATTACGGCGAATGCCCATGGCTGCTCATCAACGGCTGTCGGCGCCTGAACGGCAGCTTCAAGCAAAGAATGGATGATTTCGTAACTCAGAGTTTGCTCCGTGTAATCCCGTACCGATCGACGCGCATAAATCGCATCACGAGCGCCCATCAGTACTTTAGGCGCGACCTCAGATGATACCGCAGTTTTTTCCATAAGTTCTGATACCTCTTTCAGAAAATTATCTTTTGATATTTATCAAATGCCAAGCCTGACGGTGCGATAGGCTTCGGCATCGCACCGACTAGGAGATACCCATGCTTTTCGCTCGAACTATGTTGACCTCGGGCAGTTTCGGCTCACTAGGAGCGAATATCAAAAGTGAGCTTCATACTCATAAAAGCAAATATATTTTCCAAGGCATCGTGTTTGTCGTCGCTGGGATGTTGGCGGCTGCCTTCCCTGCAGCCACAGCCCTCAATGTAGAAATGATCGTAGGGGCGATCCTTCTTATGACGGGCGTCTTTCAGTTGGTGCTGACGCTGAGATCAAAGATGCACGGGTGGTCGCTGCTTTCTTCTTGCCTGTCTATTGCCATTGGCGTGATCATGCTTTGGCAGCCACTGCCTATTCTTATGGCTTTCGTCACAATTCTTGCCATTTTTATGACCCTTGAGGGCGTGCTGGAGTTGTTATTGGCTTTTCAGTTCCGACCTGTGCGCAATTGGAGCTGGATGTTTTTCTCCGGCATTGTCACGCTAATTATGGCTGTCATTTTATGGATCGGGTTTCCTGTTTTTGATGTGCTGTATCTCGGTTGGGTCGTCGCCATCAATCTTGTGCTCTATGGCCTCTCCTTACTCATGCTGGTCTGGAGGACAGAATCTTAGTCCCAGCGCAAAAAGAGTGCGGTTATGATCGATCAAATCAATTGATCGAGAAAGCAAAACATTTTCCTGCCCTACGAACAGCCATCGTGCACCCATGTGACGAGACGTCTCTGCAAGGAATGAATGCTGCAGCCGAAGAAGGTCTGATTATTCCTGTGTTGATTGGCAATGCAGACAAAATTCATGCTGCCGCTAAAAGCGCTGGTATATCTCTCGCAGATTATGAAATCATATCGGTACCGCATAGCCATGCCGCTGCAGCTAAAGCCGTAGAGTTAGCGCGTGACGGCAAGGTCGATGCCCTTATGAAGGGCAGCTTGCACACGGACGAGCTTATGTCCGCTGTTGTCGATCATGATCACGGGCTCCGCACGGATCGCCGCATGAGCCACGTCTATGTTATGGATGTGCCATCCTACAAATGGCCGCTTTTGATCACGGACGCTGCGCTTAATATTGCACCTACGCTCATGGATAAGCTGCATATTTGCCAGAACGCTATTTATTTGGCGCATGATCTAGGGTTGCCTGAACCCAAAGTGGCCATTCTCGCCGCAACCGAAGAAGTTTGCGTAAGCATGCCGCCAACGCTTGATGCCGCCATTTTATGCAAGATGGCCGAGCGCGGCCAGATTACAGGCGGCATTCTGGATGGGCCGCTTGCTTTCGATAATGCTATCAATGCCCAAGCGGTGCACATCAAGCAGATTATTTCAAACGTAGCCGGTGACGCCGACATTCTCGTGGTACCTTGTATCGAAGCCGGTAACATGCTGGCCAAGGAATTAGAGTACCTCGCTGCCGCAGAATCCGCGGGCATTGTGTTGGGGGCGCGCGTACCGATTATTATGACCAGCAGAGCCGACAATACATGCGCGCGCATGGCTTCGGCGGCGCTGGCAATCCTGAGTGTTGTTGGCGAGAAGGCCCGGTTGGCGGCGAAAAACTCAGTGGGGCAAAACTGAACCATGGTATCTGCCCCCACCATTCTTGTGCTCAACAGCGGCTCTTCTAGCCTCAAATTCGCTTTGTTTGCTGGCGATCATTGTGTAGGGCGTGGAGCCATAACCGGTATTGGCCATAAAGCCAGCCTATCGGTCAAAGGCGAATTATTTACCAATAAAACTTTTACGTTGCCAGCCCTTGGCGACGATTGCCGTACGACCACAGACGCAACGCGGATTTTAATCAGTTGGATTAAGACTTATCTGCTGCCCGACAATCTTGACGCTATCGGTCATCGTGTTGTGCATGGTGGTGATCTGACAAAGTCGATGCGAGTGACGCCCGATCTTATCGGACAATTAAACTCGCTGGCGCCGCTCGCGCCGCTACATCAGCCTTTTAACATCGAATCCATTAACCTTATTGCTGAATTGTACCCTGATATTCCGCAGGTTGCCTGTTTCGACACCGTATTCCATGGCACCATAGAACCCCTACATCGCCGTTTTGCATTACCACGACATTGGTATGATCAAGGCATAAAACGTTACGGCTTTCACGGCCTGTCTTACGAATATATCGCCGCACGTTTAGCAGAAGTAGCGCCTCGTGCCTTTGTGGGCCGTACTGTCGCAGCGCATCTTGGTAGTGGCGCGAGCCTATGCGCGCTGAAAAACGGCAAGAGTTTTGACGCATCCACAGGCTTCTCCGCGCTAGATGGTCTCGTTATGGGTACGCGACCTGGAACCCTGGACGCCGGTGTCGTTTTATATTTTCTTCAGGAAGTTGGATTTGATGCAAAAACAGTTAGTGAAATGTTTTATCTTGAGTCCGGACTGCTCGGCATCTCCGGCATAAGTTCCGACATGGAGACATTGCTTAATAGCCATGGGCCTGAAGCGGGTGAAGCGATTGATCTATTCTGTCTTCGCATCACTCAACAGGCAGGCGGCTTGATAAGCCTCCTTGGTGGGATCGATGCAATTGTCTTTACGGGTGGCATCGGTGAGCATGCCGCACCCATTCGTGCTCAAGTGTGTAAATCGCTTGAATGGATCGGCGTCGATCTCGATACCGAAAAGAATGCCGCAGCCAAAAGTGATCAGGAAGCCCTTCTGTCATCCCCACAAAGCAAAGTTGAAATATGGCTGATACCGACGGACGAAGAGTCCGTAATCGCCCATCATACGCTCGAGATTATTGGTATTACTGAAGCGTCATGTTGAAAGTTCTGACCGGACATAAGTCAAAACGCTCTCATGGGAAATATGATCCTATGGGAAAAGAGGATAAACCCAATGAATAATTCCGTTAGAAATACCGTCGACGAAAACGAATATGAGCGCGTCTTTGAGCGTTATCTCGACATATGCAATCAGGCAATCGAAAAGAATAAGGATAAATTCCCTTACAATGAAATCTGGAAAGCGCGCTGGAAGAATCTTGGGACAAACAACATTCTTCAATGTGCCGTCTATGACGACAGGCCGAAAGTTATCTATAGCCTGCAGCTTACGGAAGACATGAAA
>CAIQVS010000332.1 GCA_903875345.1 uncultured Pseudomonadota bacterium
GGGTGGTCGAGCGTTCCTTCGCGTGGCTCGACAAATGCCGCAGACTTTGGAAAAACTGCGAGCGTAAACTCAACACCAGCCTGAACATGGTCGCTCTCGCTTTCCTCGCTCTGCTCATAAAAAGATCATGAACAGGCTCTAAGAACGGTGCGGCCAGCAGTGAGTATCCCGGCGGATACCAATGATGTGCAGCGGATAAGTCACCATGAAAGAACGCTTGCGCGGCATCTAAATACTTTGATTGATCCCACCAACCATACCAGACCGGCGTTGGCACATGAATAACGTGCCATTCCAGGACAACAAAAGAAATCAGCGAGATTGCGCAACCCAGCCAGAGACAAGCCTTATTGTCGTGTAGTTTTTCAACGAGCCACGCTTGCGCACAACGAAGGGAATTATTGAGCATGAAAGTTCCGTTTTAGGTTGTGCAGCTTTATGGCTTACCCCGCCCGCCGACCGTCATGTTTTCCATCCGCATCGTCGGTTGCCCGACGCCGACGGGGACGCTCTGGCCATTCTTGCCACAGGTGCCGACGCCCCCGTCCATCATCGTGTCGTTGCCGATCATGCTGATGCGCTTTAGCGCTTCGAAGCCTGTGCCGACCAGTGACGCACCTTTGACCGGACGGCCAATCTTACCGTTCTCGATTTCATAGGCCTCGCTGGCCGTGAAGACGAATTTTCCAGAGGTGATGTCGACCTGACCCCCACCAAAATCAACGGCATAGATACCTTTCTTCACTGAAGCGATAATCTCTTCCTTCGTCATCGAGCCGGGACGCATGATGGTATTGGTCATGCGCGGGAACGGTTGACAGGAGAAGCCTTCACGCCGCCCGTTGCCGGTCGGGTTGACTCCCATCAGCCGCGCATTAAGGCGATCCTGCATATAGCCAACCAGAACTCCGTCCTCGATCAGGGTCGTGCATTGCGACGGCGTGCCCTCGTCGTCAATCGTCAACGACCCGCGCCGCCGGTCAATTGTGCCGTCATCGACGACCGTCACGCCCTTGGCCGCGATTTGTTGGCCAAGCAATTCTGAAAACGCCGAAGTTTTCTTGCGGTTAAAATCCCCTTCAAGTCCATGACCAATCGCTTCGTGCAACATCACGGCAGGCCAGCCGGGGCCAAGGACGACGGTCATTTCGCCCGCCGGAGCATCGACGGCCTCCAAATTGACGAGCGATTTGCGCAAAGCTTCGTCGGCGAGTTTCTGCCATTCGGCAGGTTCAAACCAGCGGTCATATTCGAGCCGCCCTCCACCGCCCATGCCGCCCGCCTCCATGCGATCGCCCTGCTTCGTCACGACTGAGACGTTGAGGCGCACCAGCGGACGAATATCGGCAGCACGCCAGCCTCCGGCGCGGATGATCTGCACCGCTTGCCAACTGCCGAGCAACGAGACACTGACCTGATGCGCACGCGGTTCCTTGGCGCGGATATAGGCATCAATCTCATGCAACAGTTTAACTTTGTCTTCAAACCCCTTGCCGCGTAGTGGATTGGTCGCGTCGTACAAATGCCGATTAGTTCCCTGCGGTGGCAAGGCCATCGCGCCGCTATGGCCAGATTTGATCGCGCGAACGGTTTCGGAGGCGCGACGAATGGCTTTTTCATCCAGCGAGACGGCGTGAGCGTAACCCGTCGCCTCGCCCGATACGGCACGAAGCCCAAAGCCCTGCGTGGTGTCAAAGCTGGCGTTCTTCAGCTTGCCGTCGTCCCAGACCATGCTTTCGGATTGACGGTATTCGAGAAACAGCTCGCCGTCGTCGGCACCTGCCAGAGCATCGCTAACCAGCCGTTCGACCGCGCCGCGATCCATGCCGGTCTGAGTGAAAAACAAATCGTCGGTTTCGGCGAGGGATGACATGGCGGCTCCGTTTATAGCTTCAGGGGCTTAATATAGGCATAGTTTGAGGGAAAACAAATCTGAGCTTAAAGCATATTTCTGGAGGTTGCAGCGGATGTGTAGTTTCGCCTACACTGTGCTGCATAACACTAACGTAAGGCCATGATCATGAAAAAATACAAAGTCGCCGTTGTCGGCGCTACGGGCGCGGTAGGGCGCGAGATGCTGAAGACTTTGGCGGAACGGGAGTTTCCGGTTTCGGACGTCATTGCGCTGGCTTCAGGAAAATCGGCAGGCAGCGAGGTCAGTTTCGGCGAGGACGATGTCCTGACGGTACAGGACCTTGCCGATTATAATTTCAAGGGTACTGATATTTGCCTGTCCTCGGCAGGCGCAAAAATCTCGGCAGAGTTCGCGCCACGCGCGGGCAAAGCGGGATGTGTCGTGATCGACAACACATCGCATTTTCGCATGGATCCGGATGTTCCTCTGGTTGTGCCGGAGGTCAATCCGCAAGCGATTGCCGACTATACCAAACGCAACATCATCGCCAATCCGAATTGCTCGACGATCCAGATGGTCGTCGCTTTGAAACCGCTGCATGAAGCGGCCACAATCAAGCGCATCGTCGTTGCGACCTATCAATCGGTTTCCGGCGCAGGCAAGGAGGCGATGGACGAGCTGTTCACACAGTCGCGCGCTATTTTTGTCAATGATGAACTCGTCAAAGAAGTGTTCAAGAAACAGATCGCCTTCAACGTCATTCCGCAGATCGACGTGTTCATGGAGGACGGATCGACCAAAGAAGAATGGAAAATGGTGGCTGAGACAAAGAAAATCCTCGACCCGAAGATCAAGGTTTCAGCAACCTGCGTGCGCGTACCGGTGTTCATCTGCCATGCCGAGGCGGTGAATATCGAGTTTGAAAAGCCGATCAGCGCCGCCGAAGCGCGGGCGCTGCTGAAGAAGGCTCCGGGCGTGACTGTCATCGACCATCATCATGAGGAGGGATTTGTCACACCGGTCGAATGCGCGGGCGAGGACAACACGTTCGTCAGCCGCATCCGCGAAGACGGTTCGGTCGAAAGCGGCCTGTCGATGTGGATCGTTGCCGACAATCTGCGCAAAGGCGCGGCGCTGAACGCGGTGCAGATTGCGGAAATTCTGGCGCGGGATTATCTGAAATAATAGTCTGATTTGTGGCTGGAACGGGCTGCAACAATCCCTGATGGTATTTGCTTGCAGGATGTTCCCGCCCCATACAAGTTGGCTCTCTTTGTGGGAATGTATAATGTCCGTTGTCATTGATATCTCGAAATATCTTCAGATAAAGGGCGAACGTGGGGCTGAAGCAGCCATAGAAACTTTAGTAGCAGATGCAGAACTGCCGATAACCCCTGCAACAGCTTCGCTTGGCTACAAGAATAGAACGATTTTCACCGCAGCATTGCCCTTTGTCTGGGTTATTGGACATTTTGACGACGACCGAGTCACCGAACCTCTTTCATTTATCGGCGTCGGGATGACGAAAGAACGAGCGCTTTGCGATTTACTCGACAGATGCCTGTTTCCCGAAATGAATGGGGACACGTATTCTCGTTTGCAAAATGCTCTGCGTGTTACCTTAAGAATTGGCCTGCTTGATTGTACAATGGAGCCCACCGCTTCACCCATACGCAATCCTGTCCCAGTATCCGTGCCCTTGCTGGCAGCCACAGCCTGAACTTGTCTCTGTCGCGCCTCTGTGGTTTCCTGTACTCCAAATTGTCGGAGAGTTTTCATGATCCATATCGGACTTCTAGGCTACGCTGGTCGCATGGGGCAACAGATCGCCGCCGTTATCGCCGAACGTGATTCCTGTCAGCTCGTGGCGGGATTGGTGCGCGAAGGCAAGGCTGCTCCAAAAGCGGATGGCGAAGTTCTGTTGTCCCCCAATCCTGATGAAGTGGTGGCCACGAGCGATATTATTATCGACTTTACACTGGCTTCAGCGACGCCGGATTTTGTCCGGTTGGCGGCCAAGCATCGCAAGGCCTTCGTTTCCGGCACGACCGGCATGGATGCGGCGGGTATCACGGCGTTGCGCGAGGCGGCGAAAACCATACCCGTCCTTTACGCTCCGAATACAAGCTTGTCTTTGGCGGCGATGAAGCAGATCACGGCGCTGGCAGCAAAACTGCTGGGACGTTTTGATTACGATGTCGCCATATTGGATGAGCATCACCGGCACAAGAAAGACGCGCCATCGGGCACGGCCAAGGCTTTGGGCGAAGCGGTGCAAAGCGGTAATGGAGGCTTGAAAACGCCGAGCTATGCCGCGATCCGCGCCGGAGAGATCGTCGGCGAGCACGAGATAGTTTTCGCCGGAGCGGGCGAGCTGATCCGCCTACGCCATTCCGTCACCGACCGCCGCATCTTCGCGCAAGGCGCGGTCGACGCGGCACTGTGGCTGCATGGAAAACCGGCGGGATTCTACGGCATGGATGATGTGTTGAAACTTAGCGAATAGCCGTTCAGGCACTCTTCGCTTCGGGTTCGTCGGCGAGGGAGGTGAATTCGTCTTCGTGCATCGTCTGACCCAAATCCCACATTTTTTCGACTGTATCGCGCGCCATTTGCCGCCAGCGACGCGTTTCGGCCTGACTTGCGATCAGTTTCTGCTCCAGTTCGGCGGCACGTTGCCGCCACAACTCGGCTTCGGCGGATCGCATCTGAAGATCATTCCGTGTGGCACATAATTGCTGACGCAATTCATTATTTTCGATTTCAAGTTCGACGGATGGCGTCATGAAAAATGGCATCGGCAGACCACGACGCTGTTTCTGAGCGGCGGCGCGGGCAAGGTCGCCGAACGACAATCCCCTTTGCATCAGAACCTGCCGCGCCTTGCGCACAGCGACAACCGCTTCGCCATCATGCGACGAGTCGGCGAGGGCAAGAATTTTGTCGAGTTGGCTGGGTTGCTGGGAACTCATTGAATCATCGTACAGAAACAGGACTGATTCGCATATTCGATAGTTGAGGCGGAGACGAAAAAACACCGATGCAGCACACAGCCAAAATTAACCCTGTTCAAGCTCCGTATCCCAGTAAAGATAATCGCGCCAACTTTGGTGTAGGTAATTCGGCGGAAAGGCACGACCGTTTTCCTGAAGCTCATGGCTTAGGGGACGCCAAGGTTTTTGCCGTGGGTGCATGTGGCATTGATCCGGCAAGCGGTTTCCCTTCTTCAAATTGCACTGGCCACAGGCGGTAACGACGTTTTCCCATATGGTGCGACCACCCTTTGAGCGCGGGACGACATGATCAAAAGTTAAATCCTGCGTCGGGCGGTGATGGCCGCAATATTGGCAACTGAAACTGTCGCGCAGAAACACGTTGAATCGCGTGAAGGCAGGATAGCGCGAAGAGGCAATGTATTCCTTAAGCGCGATAACGCTTGGCAGTTTCATGCGAAAGCTGGGAGAATGAACCTCGCGGTCATATTCGGAGAGGATGTTAACACGGTCAAGAAAGACCGCCTTGACAGTGTCTTGCCACGACCACAGCGATAAAGGAAAATAACTCAACGGACGGAAATCCGCGTTAAGAACCAAGGCGGGGCAATTTTCAAGCGACGGCGTCAACTCCGTGGGCTCCCCTGCAAACCTGTCATTCGCTGACCATAAGTGCTATAAACGCTACAAAGCTTTGTGCGTCAGTGAACGACAAGTCGAATCAAGACTAAGTTAACCATGATGTAGTAAATCCTCAGCAAATTGTCCATAGATGTCGTCGTTAGCAGCCCAAAGCCGAATTGGGCGCGTTACACTAAAGGTCACTGTGCAAAAGGCGGGTTCTTGCTCAACTGATCCTACGATTCAATGGATCGTGTGGTCGGTGTTATGATTTTCAGGACGCCCAAGATCAAGGCGTGTCGCCACACTGACAAGGCCTTGCCTCAATTGCGTGTTGGCTTGTGCCAAAAGCTGTAGCTGCTGGTCATAATTGCGCTGCTGTTTCTGCACTTGCGCCAAAGCTTCGGCAAGTCTTTGCGCGGTGCGAACTTGTTGATTGGCAGCTTCGGTCAGCGCCGCCGATACGCTGTCGCGGAGCTTACGCATCCACAACGCCGCCACCACCACAAAACTTATGGCTGAAACAGACGTGACAGCTACGACGATGAGAATCCAGCTAAGCATTCTCGTGATCCTATCTGTTTTGCGTCCAAAACTCAAGGCCGACGGCAGGCCGATTTAATTGCATAACTCGTCACATACAAGGCTCGTTGTATATCCTTGCCTCGCCACAAAAAATCCGTCAAAAAGAGGTTATGAACTCCCCATCTTCCATCGCATCCCCACAGACTGAGTCCGCACCGGTCTCAGCGCCTCAACCACGAGAAATTGGCGCGGTGAATTGGCTCGGACTTTGGGTTCTGACCGGCAAAGAGATCGGTCGTTTCGTCAAGGTTTATGCTCAAACCTTAATTGCGCCCGTCATCACAACTTTATTGTTTTATGCCATCTTTTCTCTGGCGATGGGTGGTGGGCAGCGCACAATTGGCGGCATGTCCTATCTTGCGTTTCTTGCGCCTGGACTGATCATGATGTCGATGGCGCAGAACGCTTTTGCCAACACATCAAGCTCAATCGTGATTTCCAAGATGCAAGGCAATATTGTCGACGTTCTGATGCCGCCTCTGTCACCAATGGAGCTGACGATCGGTTACACATTGGGCGGGGTTTTCCGTGGCGTTGCCGTCGGTATCGTCTCGGTCTTGGCGCTGGCGGCGTTTATCGATGTGCCCCTTATGCACCCGGCCTATATCATCTATCATGCTACCATGGGGTCGATGATGCTGGCGCTGCTGGGGATAATCGGCGGCATCTGGTCGGATAAATTCGATCATTTGGCATCGGTGCAGAATTTTATCATCATGCCGGCCACTTTTCTGTCCGGCACATTCTATACAGCTGATCGTCTGCCCGATGCTTGGCGATTCTTGTGTCATGTGAATCCTTTTTTCTACATGATCGACGGGTTTCGCTATGGCTTCATCGGCGTGTCGGACGGTACGCTTGGCTTCGGCTTGGCTATCATGTTCCTAATCAACGCCGCCTTGCTGACAATCACCTACGGCATGATTGACGCCGGATACAAACTCAAGTCGTAAAAGAAGAAAGACACGCCATGCCCCGCACCGGTTTTCCAGTCATGATGCCCGTTTACGCCAAGTCCGGGATCACTTTCGAACGCGGCGAGGGCGTGTATCTGTATGACAACAAGGGACAACGTTATCTGGATTTTGTCGGCGGCATAGCCGTTACTGGTCTTGGTCATTGCCATCCCTATGTCGTCAAAGCACTGAAGGAGCAGGCGGACAAGGTTTGGATTTTGTCCAACTCTCACACTTCGCCGCCGACGGATCGGCTGGCTGAACGGCTGATCGATCTGACGTTTGCCGAGACGGTATTCTTCCAGAATTCCGGCGTTGAAGCGTGGGAATGCGGCGTCAAGACCGTGCGGAAATATTTCAGCAGCATCGGCCAACCGCAGCGCTATCGTATCATCACCTTCAAGGGCTGTTTTCATGGGCGTACTCTCGCCGCCATTGCCGCCTCAAAAACGGACAAAATGGTCAAGGGTTTCGGACCGATGGTGGACGGCTTTGATCAGGTCGCATGGGGCAATCTAAACGAAGTGCGCGCCGCGATCACGGAGCAAACCGCTGCGATCCATATTGAGCCTGTGATCGGCGAAGGCGGTATGAAACCTGCTGATCCCGAATTTCTCCGCGCTCTTCGCGCCGCCTGCGACGAATTCGGCCTGCTGCTCTATTTCGACGAGATCCAATGCGGCATGGGGCGCACCGGCAAACTGTTCGCGCATGAATGGGCAGGAGTGACGCCGGATGTAATGTGCATCGCCAAGGCGCTCGGCAACGGCTTTCCCATCGGGGCGTGCCTAGCGACGTCAAAAGCGGCGCAAGGAATGACCGTCGGAACGCATGGTTCGACCTATGGCGGCAATCCGCTGGCGACGGCGGTCGGCAATGCCGTACTCGACATTATGACGCAACCGGGCTTTCTGGATAGGGTCATACGCAAAGGCGATTATCTGTGGCAAAAGCTGGACGATTTGGTAAAGCGTCATCCGAAGATTTTTATCGAACATCGCGGTAAAGGCTTGATGCAGGGCATTTGCTGCGCGGCAGCGATCTCGAACGAGGATTTCATCAAGGCGTTGCGCGCAGAAAAATTGATGACGGTCGCCGCCGGCGACAATATGTTCCGGTTACTGCCGCCGCTGATTGTCACCGAATCCGAAATCGACGAGGCGATTGCCATTATCGATCGCGTCACAGCGAAAATGGTCGCAGCATGATGAATAAACGGTTTCTCCATTTCTGCCTTGCGTCCTGTCTTATGTTTTTGGTGGCGTGCGCCGATGACAGCGACAAGACCGAAGATACAGACAAGCACGAACCCCCGGCCCCCAAAACAGCCGAGGTTCTGCCAATCTGTCCACAAGTGGCGATTGTGAAGGAGCTTGAAGCGGTCAACGACTACGCCGGTGAAACGCCGACCAAGGATCAACTCGTTGCCGCAGCGTTGATGCGTAATGTTGTGGGCACCTGCTCCTACGCCGATGCGGGGATAGATGTAACATTTGATTTGAACTTCGCGGCTGAACGCGGCCCAAAACTTGGCGGATTGAAGGCCAGTTTCCCATTTTTCGTCGCTGTGGTTGCCCCAAACGCCACGGTTCTTAACAAGGAATTGATGACGCTTGAGCTTAAGTTTTCCAGCGACACTCCGTTTGCCGACCGCAGCGAGTCCCTGCATGTGTTGATTCCCATAGATAAATCAAAGCGCTCAACCGGTCCGGATTATCAGGTATTGATGGGCTTTCAGTTGACCAAGGACCAGCTGGAACAGACGAAGAAAGAAACCATGCAATAGCCTTGCTCTTGCAACGTCCAAGATCGTCCAGACGGCAACATCAGATGTTCCATATATGAAAACCAAAACCTAATCTCAAAATGCATTTGTTGTGCATTGCTTGATAAAAATTGTTGCAACGAATGGAGTGCGCTTTTTACCATAGCGACTAACCCTTGAATTTACGGTTATAGGCATGATTTCAATACCGAAGGTTAAAAATCAAAAATTCGCCATTCTCGGCCTTGGGAAATCGGGACTAGCGGCAGCGGCGAGCCTTGCCGCGAGCGGCGCGGAAATCGCTGTGTGGGACGACTCGACCGAAAGCCGCCAAGCTGCAGCCGAGACCGGATACCCGGTCGTCGATTTATCACAATCGGAGATCAGCGGCTTTCAGGCGCTGATCCTCTCGCCCGGCATTCCGCACACGCACCCCAAGCCGCATCCGGTTGTCGTGCGATTCCGCGCCGCAAATGTTCCCATCTTCGGCGATGTCGAGCTTCTGTTTCGCGCCTGCCCCGACGCGACTTACGTAGGTATCACTGGAACCAACGGCAAATCCACGACGACGGCCTTGATCGGCCATATCCTGAAAGCGGCGGGACGCCGGGTTGAGGTCGGAGGCAATCTCGGCACTCCGGTCATGTCGTTCGAGCCCCTCGGAAAAAACGAGATTTATGTGCTGGAGCTGTCATCCTATCAGCTTGAGTTGATCCGGCAGAATCCGATGACCGTTGCCGTATTGCTGAACATCACACCCGACCATCTTGGACGACACGGCGGCATAGAAGGATATATGGCGGCCAAGGCGCGAATTTTCAATCTGGCGACAAAACCGCAGACGCTTATCATCGGATCGGGGGAACCGGAGACACGCGAACTTCTAGCGACGGCCAAAACACAATTGAATGTGCGCGTTATTCCAATTGAGTCCGGCGGGCTGGAGAAACTCGTCGATCCCGCCACACTTCCCGCCCTGCCCGGACTGCATAACTGGCAGAACGCTTCGGCGGCTTTCCTCGCCTGTCGCGCGTTGGGTATTGAAACCGACGCCATTCTTCACGGTTTGCGGACATTTCCCGGCCTTGCGCATCGTCAACAATCGGTAGCAATGATCGACGGCGTTCGGTTCGTCAACGACAGCAAGGCGACCAATGCCGACGCAGCGTCCAAGGCTCTGGCGTGCTACAATGACATTTACTGGATCATCGGCGGACGCCCGAAGGAAGGCGGCCTGAGCGGACTCGAAGCCTTCGCGCCACGTATACGCCACGCCTTCATCATCGGCGAAGCAACCGAGGATTTCTCCACGTGGTGCGAAGGACGAGTCCCTTACTCGCGCTGCGGAACATTGGAGATAGCCACCCGCGCCGCCGCCGAAATGGCTTGGCGCAACCGGATAGAGGACGCAGTCGTACTGCTCTCGCCCGCTTGCGCATCGTGGGATCAGTTTCAAAGCTTCGAACATCGTGGCAACACGTTCGCGGAAATCGTTCGCTCTCTGTCGAAACCTTGAGAGTCACAGCCTCATGCCGCATCGCAGCATCTATTTTCCTTGACGCTCCGGAAAAGGATGCGGAGACTTCGCCGCGCAACGCAGACAGTTAAGTGGAGGGCATCCTTGGGCAAAATCAGGCAAGGCGCAGCGGAGGCTCTGGCCGGATTGCTGCAGGATGGCATAACCATCGCGGCAGGTGGATTCGGGCTTTGCGGAATTCCGGAGCATTGCATTGAAGCGATCCGGCTTTCCGGTGTCAGAAATTTGACGGTGGTCAGCAACAACGCAGGCGTGGACGGTTTCGGCCTCGGCAAATTGATGGAAAAAGGGCAAATCCGGAAAATGATCTCGTCCTATGTCGGCGAGAACAAATTATTCGCCGAATTGTTCCTGTCCGGCAAGCTGGAAGTCGAATTCAATCCACAAGGCACTCTGGCCGAACGCATGCGCGCGGGCGGCGCGGGCATCGCCGGGTTTTACACCAAAACCGGCGTCGGAACGGTCGTGGCCGAGGGCAAGGAAGTGCGCGAATTCGATGGGCAGAAATATGTGCTTGAACGTGGGTTGATCTGCGATCTCGCGATTGTTAAAGCGCAACGAGGCGATACCGAGGGCAACCTCGTGTACCGCAAAACGGCGCGGAATTTTAATCCGCTCGCGGCGATATGCGGGAAAGTCACGGTGGCCGAGGTCGAGGAACTGGTTCCCGTCGGTCAACTCGACGCCGACTCTATCCACACGCCCGGCATTTTCGTGCAGCACCTGTTCAAAGGCGAGCATTTTGAGAAGCGGATTGAACAGCGCACCGTTCGTAAAGCCTGAAGCGCTCACCTTGAGGAGGGATCATGCCTTGGACACGTGAAGAGATGGCCGCCCGCGCGGCTAGGGAACTGCAGGAAGGGTTCTACATTAATCTCGGAATCGGCATTCCGACGCTTGTGGCAAATTACATTCCAGAGGGCATGAATGTCGTCTTGCAAAGCGAGAACGGGATGCTCGGCATCGGGCCATTTCCGACCGAAGCCGAAGTCGATCCCGACCTCATCAACGCGGGTAAGCAAACGGTGACGCAATTGCCGTCCTCCAGTTTTTTCGACAGCGCAACTTCGTTTGCCATGATTCGCGATGGGCATGTCGATCTTGCGATTCTCGGCGCGATGCAGGTGTCGGAGACCGGCGACATCGCCAACTGGATGATTCCCGGCAAAATGGTCAAGGGCATGGGCGGCGCGATGGATCTCGTCGCCGGGGTCAAGCGTGTGATCGTCCTCATGGAACACAACGCCAAAGACGAGGCCAAGCTGGTCAAGAAATGCAACCTGCCATTAACCGGAACGGGGGTCGTCAACAAAGTCATCACCGACCTCGGCGAGTTTGAATTTAGCAAAGAAGGGCTGACGTTAATCGCACTCGCTCCCAACATCACGGTTGATGAAATCAAACACCGCACCGAGGCGAGTTTCAATGTTGCATTGCATTAGGTTGGAGCCGTTGTTTGAGATATGAAGGTTCGGGTAAGATCGGTCTGTCTCTCTCCTGCGTGCGGGAGGAAAACATCACCGTTATTGCGGTTAAATGGCTTCTCATTTTTTGCGTGTCGTTTCCATGATCTCCTTCGCACGTTCTGATCAATCTATCCTAGGTCGCTGGTGGTGGACGGTGGATCGCTGGACGCTGGCGGCGCTGGCGGCGATTATCGGCTTTGGCATTTTGCTGATTCAGGCCGCGACGCCCGCCGTGGCGATCAAACACGGACTCGATAATTTTTATTTTGTAGAACGGCATCTGCTGATGCTGGTCATCGCCGTGGGCATTATTTTCGGCGTATCCCTGTTGTCGCCACGGCAGATACGATGGCTGGCGGTCGGCGGGTTAATGGTGACCCTGCCTCTTCTGATCGCAACGCCTTTTATCGGCACAGAAATTAAGGGCGCGGTGCGCTGGATTCACCTGCCCGGATTATCGATACAACCGTCCGAATTCGTTAAACCATTTTTCGCCGTGGTCGCTGCATGGCTGTTCGCCCGCCAATGTGAACGCAAGGGGTTTCCGGCGCTTAGCGTCAACTTTTCTCTTTATGGCACCATTGTGGTGTTCCTGCTGATGCAACCCGACATCGGCATGACGGCACTGACGACAGCCATGTGGCTCGGACAATTCTTCTTCGCCGGATTGCCTCTCGTGCTGGTTGGTGTTTCTTGCGTCGTTGGCGTTATCGGATTATTCGCCGCCTACTACACATTCCCCCATTTCACCTCACGAATGGATCGGTTCCTGAGCCACAGTGGCGACACATACCAAGTCGATCGCGCTCAGGATGCGTTTATGAACGGAGGACTGTTCGGCACCGGGCCGGGAGCAGGCACGGTCAAGCTGACAATCCCCGATGCGCATGCGGATTTTGTTTTCGCCGTGGCCGGTGAAGAGCTTGGGTTACTCTGGTGTCTCGTCATTATCGCGTTATTTGCCTTCATTATCGGACGCGGATTCTGGCGGTTGCGCCATGAAAACAGTCTCTTTGTCGTCTTGGCAACAGCGGGACTTCTTATTGAATTTGGCCTGCAGGCCGTCATCAACATGGCTTCGACGCTGCGACTAATGCCTGCCAAGGGCATGACGTTGCCCTTCATCTCTTACGGCGGGTCGTCCCTCTGGGCGCTGGCCTTCGGGATGGGGATGTTGCTGGCGCTGACCCGGAAGCGGTTCGGGGAACGGGAGTAGCTCGGCGCTTGGAGGAGACGGAAAAACCCTTTGAAGCATTTCTCTCATGGCAAGAAGCAGTTGACCTTCGAAATGTTCGGAAAACTCAAATAATCTTGCTTCTCCTCTAATTATAGCAACTGCCCCTTCGTTCGTTGTTCGTGCAAGGGGTTTGAATAAACCCATCCAAACTTCTTGGCGAGGACTATCAGCCGATGCACTTATTATTGCAACGGGCATCAACACTGTTGGTTTACTGACATCGGCGGCGAACACATCGGCAACAAATCGTGAAATACCATAGCGCCGATCTCCTTTGGCATAAGTCGCTAGATCGGGGCAGCACAGTTGAAATATTGTGGTGGGAAATTCTTCGGCAAGAGTAGCAAAAACACGCCCCAATAAATCACGCGCTGTTTTTTGAAAATCCTGCAGTGGAATTACGCTTTGTGCTGTCTCTGTACCCGAAAAAAAATAACCCAACGATCCATCCGCCATGCAGCAATACTCCCATTATATGGTTGCAACGATAAATCCTGCCTTATCAAAATTCGTGACACAATCCCAATTTTTACTTTCACGCAAAAAACGTTTGGCGATCGGATTCGTTATGGTTAATACCTAGATGACGATGTCTCGATCTTCTCCCCTTATCGTATTAGCTGCGGGCGGCACCGGCGGCCATATGTTCCCCGCCGAAGCTCTGGCGCGCGAGCTTCTAGCGCGGGGGCTGCGCGTCGCGTTGATTACCGACAAGCGCGGCGGCAAGTTCAGCGACGACATGCCAGTCCAAGTCTACCGCGTCCATGCGGCGGCGATGGGGCGCAGCCTGATAGGCAAGTTTCGCAGCATCCTGACAATGGGACTCGGCGTCTTTCAGGCCGAGCATTATTTACGCAAGCTCCGCCCAGCGGCCGTTGTCGGCTTCGGCGGCTATCCCTCTGCGCCAACGCTTTATGGGGCGGTGGGCATGAATATCCCCATCGTCCTACACGAACAGAACGCCGTTCTTGGACGCGCCAACTGTGTTATGATGAACAAAGCCAAGATCATCGCCACGTCATTTTCCCATGTCGTCGGGCTCAAGCCACCGTCGCATGTGCGTTTGGTGCAGACTGGCAACCCCGTGCGTCCAGCCTTCGTCGCCTTGCGCAACGAGCCCTATCCCGTCTTGGCCGATGGCGAGCCAATACGGATTCTGGTCTTGGGGGGCAGCCTCGGCGCTCTGGTGTTCGGCAAAGTCGTGCCCGAAGCCTTGGTGATGTTGCCGGATGCGTTGCGCCGTCGGGTCGTCGTCGCCCAGCAATGCCGCAAGGAGAATATTGAGGTGGCACGCGCCGCCTATGCCGCCGCCGGACTGGATGTCGAGCTGGCGACTTTCTTCAACGACGTGCCGGAGCGCATGGCCGCCGCGCATCTGGTCATTTGCCGTGCCGGAGGCTCGACGATTGCCGAATTGATGGCGGTCGGACGCCCCGCGATCCTCGTGCCTTTTCCGCACGGCCACGCCGGAGAACAGACGGCCAACGCCGAAGCACTGGCCGAGGCCGGAGGAGCGTGGCTGATCCCCGAATCCGCCTTGACCCCGGAAACCTTGGCAATCCGGCTGGAATCCCTGATGGCGCTGCCTGAAACCCTCGTCCGGACGGCTGCCGCCGCCCGCGCCGCCGGACGCATAACGGCGGCTGAAAATCTGGCGGATTGCGTGACGGAGGCAATGGGAGGGTCAGAGATCGGGAATTAGAGGCTGGAATTGGTGAAAGAGCCGTTGTTTACCACCGTCGTTTCAGGTGATAATGACCTCGTTCTTGCTAACCTCAAACTCCAGACCCCCATGAACCGCACCCTTCCCTCCGCTCCGCGTCAATTCAGCCCGATGTCAATCGGCGTTATCCATTTCATCGGCATCGGCGGCATCGGCATGAGCGGCATTGCCGAAATTCTGCATAACCTCGGCTATCAGGTGCAGGGCAGCGACCTGACTGACAACGCCAACGTCAAGCGTCTGCGCGGCAAGGGCGTCGCGATTCACATCGGGCATAAAGCCGAGAATCTGGGAGCAGCGAGCGTCGTCGTCGTCTCCTCCGCCGTCAAGCGCGACAATCCCGAACTCATCGCCGCGCGCGAATCCTTGCTGCCCATCGTGCGACGCGCCGAAATGCTCGGCGAACTGATGCGGCTGAAATGGTCGGTTGCTATCGGCGGCACGCACGGCAAAACCACCACCACATCCTTGATTGCGACCTTGTTCGACACGGCGGGACTCGATCCGACAGTCATCAACGGCGGCATCATCAACGCCTATGGCACCAACGCGCGCCTCGGCTCCGGCGACTGGATGGTGGTGGAATCGGATGAATCCGACGGCAGCTTTACGAAACTGCCCGCGACCGTCGCCATCGTCACCAACATCGATCCCGAGCATATGGATCATTACCGTGATTTCGACGCCGTGCGTCATGCCTATGATACCTTCGTGCAGAACATTCCCTTCTACGGCTTCGCCGTGCTGTGCATCGATCATCCCGAAGTGCAGGAGATGATCGCCCGCGTCCACGACCGCCGCATCGTCACTTACGGATTTTCACCGCAAGCGGATGTTCGCGCCGTCAACATCGAAGCCCGCCCCGATGGCTCGCGCTTTGATGTCGTTGTTGCCGACCGGAAGAACGACACACCCCGCACGATCGAAGGGTTTTTCCTGAGTGTCATCGGCCAGCACAATGTCCAGAATTCTCTGGCGGCGATTGCCGTCGGCTTGCAGCTCGGCTTTTCGGATCAAGTTTTGCGCGCCGCCTTCAGCAAATTCGAAGGCGTCAAGCGCCGCTTTACCCGCACCGGCAACGTCAACGGCGTGACAATCGTCGATGATTACGGCCATCATCCGGTCGAAATCGCCGCAACGCTGAAAGCGGCGCAGCAAGCCAAAGGCGCGACGGGACGCATCATCGCCGTGATGCAGCCACACCGCTACACGCGCTTGTCCAGCCTGTTCAAGGACTTCTGCACCTGCTTCAACGACGCCGACACCGTGATCGTCGCCGATGTCTATCCCGCCGGAGAACAACCGATCGACGGAGCCAACCGCGACGCTCTGGTCGAGGGCTTGCGTGACCACGGCCACCGCGACGTTCACGCCCTGCCCGATCCGCAGCAGCTCGCGCCGATGATCGCCGCCATCGCCAAGCCGCAGGATTACGTCGTCTGCCTCGGCGCTGGTTCGATCAGCGCATGGGCGCACGCCCTCCCTGCCGAGCTTGAGGCGCTGCAAGCAAAAACGGCAAAGCGGGCTTCCTAAAGCCTACCACGGCGAGTAGATTATCGCCCATACAAGCTGTGGACTTTTATGTTGACCAAACGCATCGAACATCCAAACGGCCTTCGCGCCGATGATTTTCCGGACGAGGGGCTTCTGGAACGTCTGCCCCAAGTGCGCGGCAAGATGATTCCGAACGAACCTTTAGCCGAGCAGACATGGTTCCGCGTCGGCGGTCCGGCGGAGGCTCTGTTCCGTCCGGCGGACGAAGCCGACCTCACCCACTTTCTCGCCCATTGCCCCGCCGATATTCCCGTGACGGTCATCGGCGTCGCTTCCAACCTTTTGGTGCGCGACGGCGGCGTGCCGGGGGTTGTCATTCGCCTCGGACCTGCCTTCTCGCGCATCAAGATCGACGGCGCGTTGCTGACGGTCGGCGCGGGAACAATCGATTTGAACGTGGCGCGCTCGGCGCAAGCCTCCGGTATCGCGGGGCTGGAATTTCTGTCAGGCATTCCCGGCACCGTCGGCGGCGGCATCCGCATGAACGCCGGAGCCTACCACCGCGAGTTCAAGGACATCGTCGTGCAAGCCGACGCGCTGGACCGGCAGGGCAACCGCCATACCTTGTTTCATAACCAAATCGGTTTCTCCTATCGCCATACAACGGCGCCCAACGACATGATTTTTGTCTCCGCCATGTTGCAGGGCGAGGCGGGCGATCCGGACGAAATCGCCAAGCGGATGCAGGACATCCAGAAATCCCGCGCCGCGTCGCAACCGATCCGCGAAAAGACGGGCGGCTCAACGTTTGCCAACCCCGATAACGATCCCCAGAAACGCAAGGCGTGGCAATTAATCGAAGCCGCCGGTTGTCGCGGACTGAAGATCGGGCAAGCGAAAGTATCCGACAAACACTGTAATTTTCTTATCAACACCGGCAAGGCCACGGCGGCGGAAATCGAACATCTCGGCGAAGAAGTGCGCCGACGCGTGCGCGAAAAATTCGGCGTCGAGCTGCGCTGGGAAATCAAGCGGATCGGCGTGACCGCGCAGGAGAGAATCTCATGATGCGTCTGGCTGTCATCTGCGGCGGTCCGTCCGCCGAACGCGGCATTTCACTGAATTCCGCACGGTCGGTGATGGATCATTTGTCGCCGCTCGGCTACGACATCGCGCCGTTTTATTGCGACACGAGGAAGAATTTCTATCAACTTTCTCCGTCACAGCTTTATTCCAACACCCCGTCCGATTTTGATTTCAAGCTGAACCAGACCGCCAAGCCCTTGACCGAAGTCGAACTGATCGCCGCGCTCCGCGCCACCGATCTTGTTTTTCCGGCCATACATGGCACGTTCGGCGAAGACGGCGAATTGCAGGAATGGCTGGAGCGCCACGCCATTCCTTTTGTCGGCTCGCCATCGTCCGCCTGCCGCATGATGTTCGACAAGGCCGTTGCTAATCTCCATCTCGCCCGTCACGGCTTCGCCACGCTACCGAATTGCCGGATCGACCAGACCGACACGCCCGCACTACGCGCGCAGATGATCGGCGAGTTTTTCGCCCGTTTTCATATCGAAAAGGCGGTGGTCAAACCCTCCAACGGCGGCTCCAGCCTCGGCATTGCCACGGTTCACGACATTGCCGCTGCGCTTGAGCGAGTCGATGACATTTTTACGCAGGGGCACGGTACGTCGGCGCTTATCGAACCTTATTGCGAAGGACAGGAATTCACGATCGTCGTCGCCGAAGGCGCTGACGGCAATCCCGTCGCTTTCATTCCGACCGAAATTGATCTGACCGGCGGCGAGATTTTCAGCTTTCGCCACAAATACCTGCCCACCTGTCACGTCGAGTACCACTGCCCACCACGGTTTGCCGACGAGATCGTCGGCAACATTCAAAAGGCAGCGGAGACCCTATTCGGTTTCTTCGGCATGCGGGATTTTGCGCGTCTTGATGGCTGGTTGTTAAAAGACGGCCATGTAATCTTTTCGGACTTCAATCCCATCTCCGGCATGGAGCAGAACAGCTTCCTGTTCATTCAGGCGAGCCGCCTCGGCCTGACGCATGGCGACATGTTGAACCATATTGTTAGCGGAGCGGCGCGGCGTTATGGCGCAGTCGCGGTTGCGCGAAGCGCAGAGCAGTCGCGCCAGAAACAAAACGCAGTCGCGGTTGTGAGCGGCGCATCAGCGCCGGTCACAGAGCCGTCGCGCCCACAAAACGTCCGCGTCCTGTTCGGCGGCAACACGGCGGAACGTCAGGTTTCGCTGATGTCGGGCACGAATGTATGGCTGAAGCTGCGGCATCATCCCGCCTGCAATCCTGAACCTTACTTGCTCGCGCCGGATCAAAGCGTGTGGCATTTGCCCTATGGCTACACACTGAACCACACGGTTGAGGAAATTCTGATCCATTGCGCCGAAGCGCCGAGCGTCACCGAACGGCTGCGGCGGCTTGCGCCTCCTCTGCGCCAAAGATTGGGGCTGCAGACGTTGCCCGCGAACACGCATGTCATGCCGCGCTGCATGACGCTGGAACAATTCTGCGAAGAAGCGCAACGCGATCACGCCTTCGTTTTTCTGGCGCTGCATGGCGGTGAAGGCGAAGACGGCACGATGCAGGAATTTCTGGACGGCTACAATCTTCCCTATAACGGTTCCGGTCCCGAAGCGTCGCGGCTCTGCATGGATAAGAATAAAACGGGCGAGATTATCCGCGCGCTGTCCGATCCGCAGCTTATCGCCGCACCCAAGATTGTCTTTACGCTTGCCGATACCCCGCAGCCGGAAGATTTATGGCATCAGGCGACGCAAAAATTTTCCACCAGCGATATTCTGATCAAACCGCAAGCAGACGGATGCTCTGCGGGCGTCGCGCGTCTGACGTCCGTGCATGAGCTTAAACTTTATCTGCATGCCTTATCGACACAACAGCCTATCCTTCTTCCCGCAACACTGATGCACCAGCCGCAGGCAATCGATCTTCCGGTTCATGCCGACGAGCTTTTGCTGGAACCCTTTATCGTTACGGACATTATTCGCGTGCGCGATCTCGAATTGATTCATCAAGCCAAAACGGGCTGGATTGAATTGACCGTAGGCGTGCTTGAGCAAGCCGGACATTATCACGCGCTCGCGCCGAGCATCACCGTTGCCGAGGAAGCCGTTCTATCTCTTGAGGAGAAATTTCAGGGCGGAACCGGAGTTAATCTAACCCCGCCTCCAGTCAATATCGTCACGGCGGAACAGGGTGCGTCGATCAAATCAAAAATAGAAAAAGCCGCCAAAGCTCTTGGCATCGAAGGTTATGCCCGTATCGATATTTTCTTTAACACGCGCAGCGGACAGGTCATGGTGATCGAAGCCAACAGCCTCCCCGGCCTCACCGCCTCTACCGTCATTTTCCATCAGGCGCTGGCGGAAAATCCGCCTTTAATACCGCGTGATTTTCTGGCAAATCTGGTGACGCTGGGCATCGAGAGACGGGAACGCAATCGCGCCCATCATCCCAAAATTGCGGCGCAGACTGTATGATTTCTTAAGACCTGATTTGGAAAATCGCGTCGATCTCGACGGCAGCGTTAAGTGGAAGGTTGCCGACACCGACGGCGAACCGGGCGTGTTTTCCGGCTTCGCCGAAAACCTGCTCCATCAGTTCCGACGCGCCGTTGACGACTTTCGGCTGGTCGAAGAAGTCCGCCGCCGATGCGACGAAGCCGCCGAGCTTCACGCAACGCGCGACCCGATTCAAATCGCCGCCGCACGCTGCGCTTGCTTGCGCCAAAATGTTCAAGCCGCACAGCCGTGCCGCCGCGTATCCAGCCGTTAGATCCAGCTCCTGCCCAAGACGTCCAACGGCTTGAAGGCGACCAGCCTCTATCGGCAATTGCCCTGAGATGAACACGAGATCGCCAGTAACAACATAAGGCACATAGGCCGCAACGGCAGCGGCTGGATGAGGAAGCGTGATGCCGAGTTCGGCAAAGCGTTGGGAGATCATTTTTTGGATCCTCTTATGAAAAACGTAGATTGCCTTTTCGTCCCGCACCTTGCCGCGTCGGCGCTTGATCGAAGAGACCCGCCAGTTGCTGCATCATGACGCTGCCGAGCTGTTCGCTGTCGGTGATCGTGACGGCGCGTCGATAATAACGCGTGACGTCGTGACCGATGCCAATGGCGGTCAGCTCGACGCTCGACCAATTCTCGATCCAATCGATCGCGGCGCGGAGATGCTGCTCAAGATAATTGCCCGGATTGACCGACAAAGTCGAGTCGTCGACCGGAGCGCCGTCGGAAATGACCATCAAAATCCGCCGTTGCTCCGTCCGCGCCAGCAACCGCGTATGCGCCCACAACAGCGCCTCGCCGTCGATATTCTCTTTCAGCAATCCCTCGCGTAGCATCAGGCCAAGATTGCGCCGCGCATGACGCCACGGCTCGTCGGCGGCCTTGTAGACAATATGGCGAATGTCATTAAGGCGTCCCGGCAGCGGCGGTTTTCCGGCTTTCACCCAAGCGTCGCGTGACTGCCCGCCCTTCCATGTCCGTGTGGTAAAACCGAGAATTTCGGCCTTCACGCCGCAGCGTTCGAGCGTGCGCACAAGAATATCCGCCGACATGGCGGCAAGCGTGATAGGCCGCCCGCGCATCGAGCCGGAATTGTCGAGCAACAACGTCACCACCGTGTCACGAAAATCCATCGGCTTTTCGCGCTTGTAGGAGAGCGTGTGCGAGGGCGACGTCACGATTCGGGCAAGACGCGCGCTGTCGAGCAAGCCTTCTTCCAGATCAAACTCCCATGTGCGCGTTTGCTGCGCCATCAGGCGGCGTTGCAGACGATTAGCCAGACGCACGATTAGACTTTGCGTTGGGCGGATTTGCTGATCCAGCATAGAACGCAGGCGTTGCAATTCCTCCGGCGGACACAACTCCTTGGCCGAGATAATCTCGTCATACTGCGTGGTAAAAACGCGGTAGGTCGTACGTGGTCCGCGCTCCGAATTCCATTCCTCCGGCCCCTCCCCTGCGTGATCGCCGTCGCGGGCTTCGTCGCCGTTATCGGGCGCTGCGGCTCGATCCTGCGCTTCGTCGTTATCGGAGTTGGCGTCGGCATCAGCTGTTGCAACGCTCGTCTCCGGTTCACCTTGTTCGCTATCAGCGGCGGTGGCTTCTTTCTGTTCATCCTGCTCCGCACCGGAGGAGCTTTCTTCCTCCTCGCTTTCGCCGTCGTTGGACGGATTCTTTCCGCTGCCTCCGAGGTCAAGCACCCGCAAAACCCGCATCGCTTCAGCGGCAAAGGCTTTCTGGTCGTGAAGCAACTCCGGCAGTTTGCCGAGATGCGCGCCAATGCGTTCCTCGACCCAAGGCCGCCAGATTTCGGCAGCCCGCGCCGCCGATTTCGGCAAAGGCTGCTGAGCGAAAGCTTCATGCGCGAGAATGCGCAAAACGTCGGTCAGCGGAATCTCGGCTTTGGCTCCGGCGCGTTCGAAGCCCTGCTGCTTGCAGCGTTCGTCCAGCAACGCGGAGAGGTTGCTGGCAACTCCGGCCATGTCCCGCGCTCCAAGCCCTTCGCAACGCGCCTGTTCCAGAACTTCGAACGCGGTATAGGCGACGATGTTTTCAGGCGTCGAACGAGCGAAGAGTTTCGGATCGTGATAACGGAGGCGCAAGGCCACGGCGTCGGCGGCACCGCGAATGAAAGCCGTTTCCGCGCGCGGCATTCCGGCGGAGGGCAGCGGAACCTTGACGCGTGTTCCCGCCACACCCATCGGCTCGGTCGTGAACCCAACCTCAAGCTCAGGCTGATGCCCGATAGCCTTGATCGCCACGGCAGTCGCGCGCTTGAAATTTTCGACGGGAGTTTCAGGGTTCGACATTCAGCATTCAGGGGTCAAAGGCTAATAACACTATACGGGAGCAGTATAACGTCCTACTCCCTGAATGCCGAATCCTGAATACCGAACGCTACAATACCGCCAACATACTGGCAACGAGCGGATGCCGGACGATGTCCTGTTCCGTCATCTGCACGACAGCGATGCCGGGCACAGTGGACAATTTGCGGGCGATGTCGGCCAGTCCCGACATGCCTTCCAGCAGATCGCTCTGATCCGGATCGCCCGTCAGCACCATCGTCGAGTGCCAGCCGAGCCGCGTCAGCAGCATCTTGATCTGGTTGTAGGTGCAATTCTGCACCTCGTCGCACACGACGAAAGCGTTGTTGAGCGTACGTCCGCGCATGAAGCCAATGGGGGCGATTTCTATCGCGCCGTCGGCCAGATGCTGCTTCAGGCGCTTGCTACCGATACGATCATTCAGCGCGTCGTAAAGCGGACGTAGGAACGGAGCCATCTTTTCCTGCAAATCACCGGGCAGAAAGCCGATGGTTTCTCCGGCCTCGACGGCGGGGCGCGACAGGATGATTCGGTCAACTCGTCCGTCTTCCAAGGCTTCTACGGCAGCGCTGATCGCCAGATAGGTTTTTCCGGTTCCGGCAGGTCCGGCGGCGACGACGAGGCTGTGCTTGGCCATGGCGTCCAAGAGCGCGGCCTGATTGGCGTTTTGCGGCTTGATTTTGCGGATATAGCTTTGATCGCGGCGATCAAAGGACGGTTGGTTCAAAGGATCCCACGGCGAATTCGACGTATACATCGGCGTAACGTTATGCGTTCTCTCATTGCGATTAGATGATTCGAAATGACGCCTTTTGCCCATACCTTCCCCGTTTCTGTCCAGCCGGAAGCCAGACGTTGCTGAAAGCCGCCACAGGATGCGGCGACCGACCAAAACTTGTTGCCGAAGCGAAAGAAACGATTTGGGGGACAGAAAGGCTTGGCGCCACCATCTTTGGCGCATTGGGCGAAGCGTGATTAAGGTTGTTACCCGTTACAGCCCCCGTTGTCCTCGGCAGATTACTAAAATAATCTGCCCTCCTACCCAGTTATCACTCTATAGCTATATAGTTAAGAAATCCTTTCAAAATTTCAAGAGGCACATGTTGCGCCGTTGCTCCATAATGTGATTTGGGATAATCTTTAGCCCATATGCAAATTTAACTTTGAGGCTGCTTTATGGACCGCACCCAATTTCGTGGCGTGATGACCGCCCTGATTACACCCTTTGCCGACGGCAAGGTGGACGAAAAGCGCTATCAGGATTTCACGCAATGGCAGATCGCTGAGGGCGTACACGGGGTTGTTCCCTGCGGCACAACCGGCGAATCCGCAACCCTTTCGCACGATGAACATGAGCGCGTGATCGAGCTTTGCCTCGACGTCGCCAAAGGCAAAGTCCCAGTTATTGCCGGTTGCGGATCAAACTGCACCGAGGAGGCAATCGGCCTTACGCAGTTCGCCGAAAAAGCCGGAGCCGACGCAGCGCTGCATGTAGCGCCCTATTACAACAAGCCGACGCAGGAAGGGCTTTACCAACATTTCAAAGCCATTCATGACGCGACCGGCTTGCCGATTATTCTTTACAATGTGCCGGGACGCACAGTCGTAAATCTTGGCGTCGAAACCATCGCCCGCCTTGCGGCTTTGCCGCGCATCATCGGCATCAAGGACGCAACCGGCGACATTACCCGTCCGGTCAAAACCCGCGCCGCTTGCGGCGAATCGTTCCGCCAGTTCACCGGCGAGGACGGAAACGCACTGGCCTTTCTGGCGATGGGGGGACATGGATGCATTTCCGTTACCGCCAACATTGCGCCTGCGCTGTGTTCCCAGTTGCAAAACGCATGGGCGAAGGGCGACCTTGCCGCAGCGCAGGCGATTAATGACCGTTTGACGCCGCTGCATGACGCAATGTTCTGCGAAACCTCTCCGGGTCCGGTAAAATACGCGGCGGCATTGCTCGGCCTCTGCCGTTATGAGTATCGCCTGCCACTCGTGCCAATCAGCACGCCGAATGAAAAAATCGTCGAGGATACATTGCGCAAGGTTGGTCTTGTTTCCGCCGATGCCGTGGTGCGGCAGGTCGGTTGAACAACGTGCGGTCGCAACCGCTTCCGGGAACACAGCGACTGATGCGCTGACGATGGAGTCCCGTTCGGTTCGGCTAAGACCTAAGGTTTGTCTTCATCGCCCATCTTGATAGGGATTTGTGGCAGCTTTTTATTAAGTCGGCTCAAGACTTCATCTGTGACATCAAGCGCAGGGTTTGCCCATAAAATCTGCTGTTTCAAGAGAACAATGTTAGCTCCGCGCTCATGGGCTGCCGTTTGGACAATATCAAGCAACGCCGCGCTGATAGCATTCTTGGCATCGGCAAAGGCTTGATCCAGAACTTTGCGTCGGGATTCAAAATGACGCTCAATCGTTAGCGTTCGCTGTCTTAATTGTTGTTCGCGTTCGCCATAAGCATCGGAGCTGAGACTGTCATGCGCCTTGCTCAAATCTTCCTCGGCTTTACGGAGCGCGTTTTCTTCCTTCTCGGTTTCGGCTTGAAACTTGGAACGTTGAACGTCGATTTGTTTCTGGACGCTTTTGGCCGCCAGAGATTCTTGTAGAATGCGCTGAACATCGACAACGGCAACCACGGGCGAAGCTATGGAAGCGGGTTCGCCCGCCCAAGCCTCAATGCCAGTAAAAATCAGGACACAGGAGAAAATTCCCACCTGAAGTCCGGTCGTGAAGATCTTCATAACCTATCCCAGCCAGCCTAGAATTTCGCGCCGAAGCTGAAATGAATCAACTCGGTTTTGTCGTAGCTGCGCTTGAGGATAGGCTCGGCCAAATCGAGGCGTATAGGACCGAAAGGCGATGCCCAACTCAAGCCAACACCCGCACTCAGGCGTACTTGACCATCCGTAGCGAAGGTATCACCGGGGATCGGCTGCTCACCGGTGTGGTCAAGAATGCCAGCATCCGTAAAGACATGTCCCTTGAGTCCAAATTCCTTGGGAAAAGGAGTTGGCGTTGCTAGTTCCAACGTGCTGCGGGCAAAACGATCACCACCCAAAGCGTCTTGATTGACGCTGGTCAGGTCACGAGGGCCTACACCGGCATATTGAAAGCCGCGCAAAGTATCGCTGCCGAGGAAAAACCGCTCGTTGATTTTGGTCGGACCATCAAGTCCCCAGATTTGTCCGACTTCTCCCAACCCGCTAATGACGTACCCATCGGCAACGGGATAATATTGCGTTCCGCCTGTGCGGAATTTGAACCATTTACGCGAACCGCCTGCCCCGGCAATATCGGTATCGAGATGGACGATATAGCCAAGGGTAGGATCAAGCTTGCTGTCGCGCGTATCGTAGGTCAGCTCTTGCCCCACGGACGATGTCGTCGTGGTGCCTTGCTGATCCGTTACATAGAGCGATGCATCGCTAGCCACGTTGTTAATCGTATCATCATGGAAGCTGTAATTCAGCCGTTGACGCAACTCATCCGATAACGGGTAACCAAGCCGCAACACAAACCCCGTGCTTGTCGAGTCATAGGAGCTTAGGTCTTGATTGTTGCTTTGCGTGCGATAAAGGTCAACGCCCGCCGACAAATCGCGATCCAGAAAATAGGGTTCGGTAAAGCTCGTGTCGATTGTCTGTGTCCGCCCTGAAACGGTAGCGCCAAAACGAGCCTGTTGTCCCTGCCCCATGAAGTTGTTTTCACTGACTGTGAAATCACCCAAAGGACCGTCGGTTGATGAATAGCCTGCGCCTATCGCCACCTGTCCGGTTGACTTTTCCTTTACATTCACGTTCAGATCGGCGCGATCAGGCTCCGCGCCCGGCGCCGAGGTTATCTTGGCTTCTTCAAAGTAGTCCAAGTCCTTCAGATTCTGTTCGGATTTGTGAATCTGGGTTGTGCTGTAAGGATCGCCTTCGGCCAAAAGTATCTGCCGACGGATGACTTTATCAACCGTACGAGTGTTTCCGCTGATGTTGATACGATTTACATACACTCGTTCGCCGGGATTGATGTCATAGGTCAGATCAACCGTCAGATCATCTTTATGTTTATCAGGGTTGGGAACGATTGTAACAAAAGCATACTGCCGATCACCCAAAGCGGTGGTTAGCTTGGCGATCGATTTTTCAATTTGATCGGCGCTGTACCACTCACCCTGCAGGGTTGTGAGTTGATCACGCAACGGCTCCGGATCGAGCCCCTTGATCTCGCTCTTCAAGCTGACTTTTCCAAACTTGTAGCGTTGGTTTTCTTCCACCGTAAAGGTAAGGAAGAAGTCGCCTCGGTCCGGCGTCAACTCGGCAACAGCCGATAACACCCGGGCGTCGACATACCCTTCGTTTAGGTAAAATTTTCGCAGCAACTCCTTATCGTAATTCAAGCGATCAGGATCATAATAGTCGGTCGTGGAGAGAAAACGATACCACGCGCTTTCACGCGTACTGATGGCTTCGCGCAAAGCATCGGCATCATAATGCTGGTTTCCGATGAAGGTAATATCGCGCACGCCGGTGCGTTTGCCCTCAGTAACTTCAAAGACCAGATCAATCCGGTTCTGGTCAAGCTTTACCATCTTGGGTTCAACCACGGCACCAAAACGCCCTGAACGGCGATAAAGGTCAAGGATGCGTTGGACATCCCGCTGCACTTTAGGAAGCGTATAAACCTGAAGTGGCTTAAGCTGAACTTCCTTTTCCAGATCTTCTTTCGAAACAGCGTCGTTACCTTCAAAAGTAATACGGTTGATGATCGGATTCTCATCAATATGGACGACCAGCGTTGAATCCTCCATCGCGATATGAACGTTCGCAAACAGATTCGTCGCATACAGGGCTTTAAGTGAGCTGTCGATTTTCTCTGGAGTCGCTTGATCGCCTTTTGCCAAAGTTAGATGTGATGTGACAGTTTCAACCTCAAGGCGTTGCGCGCCTTCAACCCGAATATCCCGAATAATGTCGCCGGACTGGTTGGCCGCCACGGCTAGAAACGATGACAAGGAGGAGGAGGCAGCAGCGCTTTGCGCCTGCGCAGGAGACTCTTCGAATAAGAGAGCCAAACCGACTAGAGAGGTTAACAAAATTTGCGAGGAAGAGCGTGATAACATCAAGGATGAATCCTGATTGCACAGTGATTTGAACAGAGGGTAGAAAATCGCGCATCAATTCACAAGAATATTTCGCATGAAGGCTAAAGATTATCTTTTACCTGTTGCTTCTTGGAAAAAACGCGGGACCATCTTATTGGGTTTTTGTCTTGTGCCGATGATCTTTCCTGAACCAGCGCTTGCTCAGAAATGATCGTACAAGATTCTGTGTCTGTTGGGCATTCCGATTGCCTGCCCCACTCCACGTCGATTCACCAGACACATGACAGAATGGCCGATCATACCTTCAGGAAAGCATGTTCTTCAAAAAGGATACAACCTTAAGTTGAACAAGATCATTCCACGTTGCGAATACCATCAGGCAAAGGAGAAGCGCCATACCGATCCGCAAACCTATCTCCTGCACCTTTTCATGCAAGGGACGCCCACGCAACCTTTCGGCTACGTAATAAAGGAGATGCCCTCCATCCAGAAGCGGAACCGGAAACAAGTTAACCAGCCCGAGATTAATCGAAATCATCGCCATAAACAGGACGAGCGCAGGCGGGCCATCCTCGGCAACATGTCCGGACATGGCGGCGATACGCAGGGGTCCCCCGAGTTCTTCGGTACTCCGCGTGCCCATGATCATTTGTCCGACACCACGCAGCGTGCTGCTACTGATACTGAGCGCTTCACCAACGGCCTTCATTAAGGCTTCCGGCAATGGCCACCTTTTGTACTGTATGTCATTGGAGGTAATGCCGAGGCGTCCCATTTTATGCACGCCCCCGAACCGATCCGTGGTGACTTCGATTTTTGGCATCACAGTGAGGTTCATCTTGGCGCCCCCACGATCCAGAGCAACCTGAACGGGGGTTCCGGAATTCATCATAATGGCCAGACGTATATCCTCGAAGCGATCAATGGTCATACCATCCAGAGAAAGAATTTTATCGCCGGGTCGAATTCCTGCGACGGCGGCGGCGCTGTCCGGCAAAACGGCACTGACATTCGGCGCGGTATAATGTTGTCCCTGAAACAGAAAACATTCCTCTTTCACAGGTTGGTTTTTGGGCGCATCGGCAGAAGGCGTTGGCGCGTGACACAGCATAGGCGGGATGTTGAGTCCGAACGGAGGCTCCGTGAAGAGCAACGTCAGAATCAAGATAGCAAACAGGTAGTTAAAACCTGGCCCGGCTGCGACAATGGCAATGCGCTTGCCGACCGGTTGATGGAAAAAGGAAATCTTTTTCTGTTCATCAGTCATGTTCAGCACGGCTTCGTCGGGATCACTCGCCGGACCGGCGTCGCCGTACATTTTGACGTAGCCGCCGAGAGGGAGGAGCGACACTTTCCAGCGTGTGCCATGCTTATCGTTCCAGCCGAACAGCTCATGCCCGAACCCGATCGAGAATTCCTCGACCTTCACGCCACACAGTCGCGCGACCCAGTAATGCCCGAATTCGTGCACAAAGACGACGACGCTGATGACGACGATAAACGGTATCGCATAGTGAAGAAGGTCGTGAAGATGTTCCATTATATGTCCATCGTACCCGCGCGATGCGGACTAAAGTCCAGATTTGCTTGTGTCTGACGACTTATATAGCATTGGCAGCCTGATTATTAAAGTCCGATGCAATCTCAAAACCGCGAGTATCCTCATGCCCTTACGCATCGCTCTGCAGATGGACGCGCTGGAAAGGTTATACAAGCCTCTCGACAGCACGCTGGAACTTGCCCGCGCTGCAGTCGAGCGCGGCGATGAGCTTTTTCATTATGAGCCTTCCGGTTTACGCATGGACATCGCAGCGGGCGGGACTCGCGTTACGGCGAAAGTGCATCGGCTGGTTTACGACAAGAGAAATCCCGATCCCTGGAGCCTTGGCGAGGAAAGCGTGGCCGATGCATCAGAATTTGACGTAATTCTTATGCGGCAAGACCCGCCTTTCGATCTGTCCTATATAACCGCGACGCATATTCTGGAACACCTCAAGGACAGAGTACGGATCATCAACGATCCGGTCGGCGTGCGCAATGCGCCGGAGAAACTCCTTATTACTTATGTGCCTCATCTCATGCCGCCGACGCTGATCGCCCGCGATCGCGAAGCAATCGAGACCTTTCGCACCGAGCACCGCGACATCATCATCAAGCCGCTACACGGGTATGCAGGTCATGGCATTTTTCATCTACGTCCGGGCGACGACAATTTGCCGGGCTTGCTTGAAACTTTAGCTACGATCAACAACGAACCTTGGATGGTGCAAAAATTTCTGCCAATCACCGAGTGGGGGGACAAGCGTATCGTCGTCCTGAACGGCGAACCGGTCGGCTCGTTCCGTCGCATGCCTGCGGCGGGCGACGTACGCGGCAACATGCGCGTCGGCGGTCGTCCGGAAAAGGCCGAGCTGACTCGCCGCGATCAGGAAATCTGCGCGACGCTCGCGCCAATGTTGCGCGAACGCGGATTGTTTCTAGCGGGGATCGACGTCATCGGCGACTATCTGACCGAGATTAACGTTACTTCGCCGACCGGCCTCATCGTCGCTGATCAGCTTGAAGGACGAACAGGACAAGACCGGATCGCGGAAAGATTTTGGCGGTTTGTGGATGGGAGGTAAGATCGTCTTATCCTGTTCCGAAATACGTTCGATGCGAGAATGAGGAGCAAGATAATATTTGCCCACGAACACGATACGTCGGTTCGTTTTGCGCTGAAGGAACGATTGAAGGAGACGGCAAGATCGAACGCCGCATCATCGACTCCTTGCCGTCAATTGCGCAAGCGCTTGATGTCTCAAGAGAATCTGCGCCTACCCTCGCAAGGACGATGACTATGGATATAGGCGCCCACACGCAGTTTAGTGGTCTGTCGACAAAACTCTTCGCCGATTGCATTAACGTGGCGATACAACAAGAAACCAATCAACGCGTATCCTGTTTTGGCCGAAATGGCTTTGATACAAACGCAACTAATGAAAACATTGCTTCCGGATAACGTTTTCCCCTATATAGCTCTCGTAAATCAAGGGTTGGGCGAGCGGAAACTTGGCCGCGCAGCGCCATAGTGGCGCTGGCTACAAAGATCGAAAAACTGGAAAAGCAATGAAACTACGTAATATCGCCATTATCGCCCACGTTGACCATGGCAAGACCACGCTCGTCGACCAGATGCTGAAACAATCCGGCACCTTCCGCGAAAACCAGCAGGTGGCCGAGCGGGCGATGGACAGCAACGATCTGGAGCGCGAACGCGGCATTACTATTCTTGCCAAATGCACCTCGATCCTTCACGGCGACATCCGCATCAACATCGTCGACACTCCCGGCCACGCCGATTTTGGCGGTGAAGTCGAACGCATCCTGTCGATGGTCGACGGCGTCGTGCTGCTGGTTGATGCCGCCGAAGGCCCGTTGCCGCAAACGAAATTTGTGCTGGGCAAGGCCTTGTCGATTGGCCTCAAACCGATGGTCATCGTTAACAAGATCGACCGTTCCGACGCGCGCCCAAGCGAAGTCCACAACGAGATTTTCGACCTGTTCTCGGCGCTTGATGCGACGGAAGAACAGCTTGATTTCCCGACCCTGTTCGCCTCCGGTCGCAACGGTTGGGCAATCAACAATATCGGCGATGAAACCAAGGATCTGACACCGCTGTTTGACCTGATCGAACGCCATGTATCGCCGCCGAAGGTCGATGCCAACGCCCCTTTCACGATGCTCGCGACGATCCTCGAAGCCAATCCCTATCTCGGACGCTTGCTGACAGGACGCATCCAGACCGGAACACTGCGCGTCAATATGCCGATCAAGGGCATGAGCCGCGACGGCAGCGTGATTGAGCAAGGCCGCGTGACCAAAATTCTCGCCTTTCGCGGCCTCGAACGCTTATCGGTCGATGAGGCTGGCGCTGGTGACATCGTAGCCGTCGCAGGTCTCAGCAAATCGACCGTCGCCGACACGCTGACCGACATCGCCGTGACAACGCCGATCATCGCCCGCCCGATCGATCCGCCAACCATTGCCATGACTTTCGCCGTTAACGATTCGCCGCTGGCGGGAACCGAAGGCGACAAGGTGACGAGCCGCGTCATTCGCGACCGTCTGATGCGCGAAGTTGAAGGCAACGTCGCCATTCGCGTGACGGAGTCGCAGGAAAAGGACGCTTTCGAGGTCGCCGGGCGCGGTGAGTTACAGCTTGGCATCCTGATCGAAACCATGCGCCGCGAGGGCTTCGAATTGTCGATCAGCCGCCCACGCGTGCTTTTCAAGACCGACGAAAGAGGCCAACGTCTTGAGCCAATCGAAGAAGTCGTGATCGATGTGGACGAACCCTATTCAGGAACGGTCGTCAATAAGATGGCCGAACGCAAAGCTGAGATGGTCGATATGCGTCCCTCCGGCGGTGGCAAGGTACGCTTGACGTTCCATGCGCCTTCGCGCGGCCTCATCGGTTATTTCAGCGAATTCCTCAGCGACACGCGCGGGACGGGGCTGATGAACCGGCTGTTCCACGGCTATGCGCCCTACAAAGGCCCCATCGCGGCGCGTCGCACGGGCGTGCTGATCTCGAACGGCGCGGGCGAAGCCGTTGCCTATGCGATGTGGAAGCTGGAGGATCGCGGCCCAATGCTGGTCGTCCCCGGCACGAAAGTGTATGAGGGCATGATTATCGGCGAACACGCCAAAAGCAATGATCTGGACGTGAACGTGCTGGAAGGTAAAAAACTTACCAACATGCGCGCCTCAGGGAAGGACGAAGCCGTACGCCTGACGCCGCCGTTGCTGATGACCCTTGAAAAAGCAATCGCCTATATCGCCGACGATGAGCTGGTCGAGGTCACACCGAAATCCATCCGCCTGCGCAAACGCTATCTCGACCCCAACATGCGCAAGCGCATGTCACGGCAGGCGGAAGCGTAAAACAGATGAATTATTGTGGCGGTTCAAGGCACCTTGACCGCACAAAGTCTGGAGCCTCCGCGCAAGAGGCGAAGGCATTGTTGTTTCTAAACTCGCCCGATGTTTCGGTGCTCTGGAACACGGGTTTTTTTCCTGAGTTCCAGTTGATTGCGGCATTGTCGATCACGCGCCACCCTGCGGCAGGAGCATAAACGCCGACGGCTGAATAAGCCCCATTATCGCCTTCGAGAAGATTATCCTTTATGATCCCGCCTACCGAATTGCCGGTGACGAGAATACCCCACGAAAAATGACCACCCGTGACAAGGCATCTGTTCCCGATAATTTGCCCATTGTTGTCAGTTCCCCCGGATTTGTGGCCATTAATTTCGATACACTGGGCATTGTTATGATCCATGTAGATGACATTATCTCTTGCTTCAAACCCAACCGAATTCGCTATCCCGCCGCCCGTGGCAATGCCGGTGAACGCGATGCCGGCAACGCCGCCACCGTGGGTATCCAAAGCTGTGCAATAATTTCCGTTAGTGTGCGCGTCGGTAAACCCGCCCCAATGATCATAGCAGACATTGCTGACGTTTGTGGCTCTGTTTGACACTTCCCATGTATCGGTCGTTCCGATCTCCGCCACGGCATCGCCGCCGCCGTCAAACACGTTATCGTGAATATGAACATGCGACACGCCAACAAATTGCAAGATGTGAGCGTACCCGGCTTCTCCATAATTGGGATTCCTGTATGGAAACTTGAATTGGCAGCCGGACACTTCGAAATTCGTTCCGGAGTTTGCGAGAAAAGCCGACGAGATTCCGCCTTTGGTGTGATGTGAGTCAATCGGCGGCCACCGAGTCGCTGGCGCGGCAACTATGGCCGCGTTGTCGCACAACACATGCGTATTGGACGGAAGAATATTGGTCCCGGACACGACATATCGACCCGCCGGAAAAAGCAACGTGCCTCCGGCGGAAGAAATTTGCTGCAACGCCACAGCGATTGCCGTCGTGTCATCCGTGTTCCGTTACCTTTCGCGCCATAATCTCGAACGCTGACCGTTCTCCTTTCACCCAAATCGTTCGCCGCAGCACTAGCTTGCCCTGCAACGATGAGAGCCGAAAAAAGTCCCATTGCCAACGTTATTTGCCTTACAGCCATGATTGTCTCCAAACTACTGCGGCTATTCCCCCATGCGATCAGATTATTGACGGGGAATGCGACAGGCTACGTTTCCGTTATTTTCCTGTAAAGCTCATCAAGCGAAGCGATGACTTCCCGCGAGGCGTCGTGAAGCTTTTGCGCCTCCTCGATCGCGCCAGCAAAATCCGATGCGGCGAAGCGTTCCAGAGCTTGCTTGCCGTGATGATGGACACGCTCATGCGGCACCTGAAGCTTCTGGAATGTTGGCATGGCACGGATGCGCTCGTCCTTGATCGCATCGTACCATTTGCCAAGCCGACATCCATGATGATCTGGCAAATCGCCACTCTTGGTTTGGCCGCGCCCAACCAGCGTATCGAATACACGTTTTTTGAAGCTCGCATGGTCGGATTTAGCAACCAGAACAAGCATCGCCGAGTCAGGATCGCGAACAATGTCTTTCAGTTCCTGCTGAATGATTTCGCCTGCTCTTGCAATGGTATCGGCTAGATTGTCGATGCTTTTCAGGGATCGGGAAGACATGGGAACGACGGCGGCAATGTTGCCCGCGACGTCACGCGAGACCGTCGTTTGCTCCTCCACGGTCGAGGAAACAGTCAGCATCTGCTGGGCAACCGAATCGACGCGACCATTGACCGCATGAATCCCCGTTCCGGCCGCCTTGATTGCGTCCGCCCCTTGCGCGACCCGCGCCGAGCCTTCGGCGATGGAAGCGAGCATCTCGCTCATGCCCTGCTGAAGCGTGTTGATTCTCAGGTTGATATCGTCCGTAGCGCTGGCCGTTTGCTTGGCGAGACTCTTGACCTCGCTGGCGACGACGGCAAAACCCTTGCCGGCCTCGCCCGCCCGCGCCGCCTCGATCGTGGCGTTCAACGCGAGGAGATTCGTCTGACCGGCGATCTGTTCAATCGTCTTGAGGATGCCGGTGATTTGCCCCGACGCGTCGTCAAGCGCCTTTGCCTTCTCGGTCAAGGAGTCGAAGGCGGACGAAATGCCTTCCATCGTGGTAACAGCTTGATCGAACGCTCCGCCGCTGCTTGTCAACTCCTGCTTGACCTCCAGCGACTCCTGCGAAACCAGTGAAGCCGAACGCGCCACTTCGCGGATGGACGCCGCCATTTCTTCGGACGCCGAAGCCATCGCCTGATTGCGTTGCTCCAGATCGCGCATATCGCGCATCATCTCGGCGATCGCCAACAGCGGCACCGTCTGTTCGACCCAGAGGTGGACAAGGGGTTTCAGCCTGACAATTGTTTGTTTTTGCAATTCACGCGCCAGCGGCGCGAGCGCTTGACTTAGCGCATCCGTCCCTTCGAGGACAGCCTTGTACTCTCCGGCGACCAACCGACCGACTACCCCGTCAAGCGCAGCCATATCGACAATGTTGCCCGCTTCATCTGTATCCAAAGCCTCTTCTTTCAGCGCCTGTTTACGAAACCGAGATAACATTGGTACCTCCTATGGTGGGTTTTCGATACAACTCAGGCCTGTGAATCAGCACAGCGCCTTGAGATTTTTAAGAAGGGAAAATCTGTGCAGCCAGAATCAACGTCATAAGCGTCATTTTGAAAAACATCTGCTGAACTTAGCCATGAGTTTAGCTTGGAACAGCAAAGGAGGTTTTTCATGACGCTCATTTTGCACTCGATAGCGGAATGTGCGGGAAAAGCGCATACTGCGTCGCACAACATCATGCTGATTGCACCCGTTTTTTGGGAGTGGAGAAAAATTCTACCGCTGTGTGCCGTCAGCGCATAAAGGAAGGGAACAGCAAATGTCCGGTGAATGGGCAGCACGAAAAACGAAGAGGTGCTTTCAAGCCGCGATGTTCAGAATGTCCCCAAGCCGATCAAGCAGATAATCAAGGTCTTCGGAGCCAAAATCCTCAAACTGCGTCAGCACGCGTTCCAACACCCTTGCTTGATAGCGTTCGCGGTCATGTTCGCCTCCGTCCATTTCCGTCTCATGCACCACATCAATGGCAACGCGGACAGCAGGCAGGAACCGCTGCGGCAAATTGGTTTTGGCGTAAAGGGATTTAAGACCGAGCCTTCCTGCGTCATGGATCAGGATACGGGCGTTAACCACCGGAATGTTGGCCAAGACCGCCATGGCCATTTCAAAAAAGGCAATATCGCCTATGCATAGCGCACGCAGAATCAACGAAGGCGTCAATCTTTTGCTTTGGTGCATCTGCGTGACCATTTTTTCCAGTTCGGCTTCGCTGGAGCGACCGGAAAGGCCGATAATCGCGCGCTCGCGGCTTTGCAAAACCAGATTGGCCGCCATCTTTGGCGACATATCATGGTGACTGACCAGATAATCCTTCAAATTGTCGGACACGATCGCAACCAAGCGCTCCGAAACAGCGACGGGCAAGGTCGGACGTTGAACGATTTTCTCCTTGACCACATCGCTTTGGGCAAAACGATCAACCGCTTTATTCAGGCTCGCATCGTCGATTTTAGCGCCAACATTACCCATCAGGGTAGCGACAGCCTTTTCACCGCCTTTGTCGATCAAGGCTTCGGAAACTTTCTCCGACACAGTTGAGCGCGAGGCGATGGCTTGCTGTTTTCCCTCGGCGCCGCTGTGGACGATCTCAGCCAGATCGTCGTCTGTTAATACGTTGGAGTGTTCGAGGATCGGCAGCGCTACCGTTTCCACGTCCTGCGCCAACTTCAAGGCAACGTCGTGGGGAAGCCGCACCGCCTTGCGCAAACTTTCCGCCAGCGACTTACGCACCATGGTTTCGGCGTCTTTGGCCATAATACGAACGATATCTTGCGCCAATACTAATTCGGACTCTGTTAGACGGGGGCTGTCAAGTTCGACGGCAAGCTTGCCTGCAAGTTCCGAACGAACCTCCGGCGAGGGTTCAGCCAGAAGCTTTGCAACATCGTTTTGGGATAGTGTTGACGCCATCGTTACAGCCTTTCAATCGGTATGCCGGGACCTTATACACGAGACAATGGCCTCATATGCCCAACGATACTCTGTTTCTATAGCATCTATAAAGTGCATGATGCGATCATGTCATAGAAGCCTTGTAGGTTAATTAATAATCCCTCGTTTTTTGGTTAGGAAACCGTTAAGAAGACGATGGCCGCGCATTTTTTATCCGCGCCAAGCTCCAATTCCCCATCCTCAAACTCCCATACTGAACCATGATTGATCTTAAACAACACATTCGCGGCATCCCTGATTTTCCTAAACCCGGCATTCTATTCTATGACATCGGCACTTTGCTTGCGAACGGCCCGGCATGGAAAGACACGATTGCCGAACTGACTGAGGCTATTCGTCCACTGAAGCCGGATGCCCTTGTCGGCATCGAGTCGCGTGGATTCCTTGTCGCCGCCCCCTTGGCCGCCGCGCTTGGTATTGGTTTTGTCATGGTCCGCAAGAAAGGGAAATTGCCCGGCAAGACAATTCCGCATTCCTATGCTCTTGAATACGGCACCGACACAATCGAAATTCAGGAAGGCATGCTAAAGCCCAGAGATAATGTCGTCCTTTGTGACGATCTGCTGGCTACGGGAGGAACAGCTATGGCGGCAACTTCGCTGATCCGACGTATCGGCGCCGAAGTTATCCATGCCGCCTTTATTATCGAGCTTTCCTTCCTCGATGGTCGCCGCAAACTGGGCGTTCCGATCACGAGCCTTGTCTCTTACGCCGAGTAGCCGATTATCCTGCCCGCCGCATCTGCGCAACTTCACTGCGGATTTCCTGCATGTGCGCATCAAGCACGCTGAGCGTGGCGACGAGTTCGGCCAGAATATTGGTCTGCTGCTCTATCTGATGCTGCGCATTATGAAGAGCTTCTGATTCGACGGGTGCGTTTGGTTCCGCATTCAATTCCGCTAAACTGGTTTCAAGCCGCGTGACTTCCTGTGAGATAATTTGAGCAAGCCCGGCACGGGTTGCCTCAATTTGCGAGGCCATCTGATACCATTGATTGCGCATTTGTTCGGAAATATCCGAAGTGTTCACGGCGCTCGTCGGCGTGTTGGCGGACATCTGTTCCCGCATGTGTTCAAGGCTTGACCCGATGACGTCAAACCCGCTTTTGATTTCTTTCATCAAGGAGCCGACAAAAGCCGGTTCTTGCGAAAGAGCCGCATTATTGTGATGCGTCAGATCGACAATTTGTTCCGTAATGCGCACAACGTAACCTTCAAGCTCGGCGAAATGTTTCTCCATGTTATCGCCGACGGCTTCCGTGCCTTGCGGTCGGGTGGAAACGACACGCCCTTCCAACTGGTCGCCAAGTTCCTGCATTCGAGTGGCAAAGCGCCCAATAGCCTCGTCCAGCTTCGCCTGTTCATCGCGCAAACGATCGGACGACGAGGCCAAGGTTTGTGACGCAGTCGTCGTCTGGGTCAAAAGTCCACAGCTCTGTGTCGTGAGCAGGTCTATCTGCGCTTTTGTCGCTTCGGTCTGTTCCGCGAGAAGAGTTTCCATTTTCGCATGGGTCGATTCAAGCGCTTCGATAGCATTTTCGATGCGCGGGGCGACGGTGTCGGACAACGCCCCGCTACCGTTGACCGATGTCCCCGTCATTTTGAAATTCTCGATCGCTTCATCCAGACGGCTTTGGGTTTTTTCCGTCGTTTCGGCCAGAACCCGGCCACTGGCCTGCAGCAGATTGACCGCGCCAAACAAACGTTCGCCCAGATTGTCGGCTGTCGACGATAGTTTATGAATGGCCTCATCGCCTTGTTCGGCGTTTTTCTTGAGGTTGCGTTCAGTAACAACCAAGGACTGCAGAACATGCGCGACTTGCTTGCCCGTCAGCTGCGTAATCTCCGACAGGCCACGGGCGCGATCCTGCAGATAGGGGACAATCCGGTTCAGTTGATCGACCGCATGTTCCTGCGCGCTCTTCAATCCCTCGGCGGAGGCCACTATACTCTGCAAAGATTGCCGCACCTGCTGATCGCCCTGAACGGCGCGGCTTTCGACTTTATGCAACACAGCCTCCACACGTTCGGTCAGCAGCGACAATGTTTCCTGCTGTTTCGCGATGGAATCATTCAGGTGGGTGGCTTTTTCATTCAGTTGTTCCGAGTCTCGGCTGACAACTCGCATCATCGCTTCGAACAGTGAACGCGTGTTGCCTTCAAAACGAAGACGGATCGGACATTCTTCGCTGAGCAAGGTCATGTCCGGCATCTGGCTGAACTGATAGCGCGCCATATCAATGGCACGCGCCAACTCGCCAATGCTGTCGTGGCGCTCCATGCCCCAGATGGAGGTGCGCATATCGCCACGCGCCATGTTCTTGACGCTTTGCGCCAAAGCGCGAAGCGGCGCGGAATTCCGGTCACGCAGCACAAGATAAATTCCTGCGGCCAGCGCCGCCGCAAGAATCAGGCTGCACCAGCAGGTCAACGTCAACAACATGCCCCAGAACTGCGCCTGTCCTTCGGCATTGGCGCGTCGCACGTCCCAAGCGGCGTTCACACGGGCATCAAGCAAAGGCAGGGCGGCGTAAAGCGGCGCGAGGTCAGAAAGCGTGAAAACGGTTGCCGGATCCGTAATCACCTTTTCGGCTTTTTGTAAAACAGCGCCGAAGGTATCAAGGATAGCGCGCAGGTCGCGCCGCGAACCCGCAGCCGTTTGTTCGGGAATGCGCGCGAAGGTGGATTCGGCTTCCTTTAACTGTCCCTTCATATCGTCAAGGACTGCGGCGTCGTGGGTAGCGGCAAAATTTTGCGCCTGCCCTATGAATCCCCCATAACCGAGCGTGCGGCGAAGCTTGTCTAAACTTTCCTGACCTTCATCCGGAATCGAAGGGTTCGCTGCCAACGGGATGGTTAAGACGGTTTCGGAACGATCCAATTCGTATTTTAGAAAACCCGCCAGACCAATCATCACCAAGCAGACAAAGATCACCAAACCAAGGACAAGACCAGTCCTGCGACTGACATGAGAAACAGGCGGTAGGGAGGTTTGGGTCATGAAATCGCTCAGGGCAGGCCGACAGGTGGAGCTTTAACGACTTGACCCATTATGGTAAAGATCGATGAAAAATGCAATACATTCAATGAAGTAGAAATAAGTCTTTAGATATCAGTTCAATCCACGCTTCCCGTCCTTGATATCCGCATGTCACGATGGATCGACAGGCTGAGAAGAACTCCACAGCCGACAAGGAGCGTCATCATCGCTGTACCGCCATAGGAGACCAAGGGCAGAGGGATACCGACGACCGGAATGGTACCCGTCACCATAGCCACGTTAACAAAGACATAGAGGAAGAAGGTGACAGTCAACCCAAACGCCGCCAGCCGCCCGAACTGGCTACGACTTGTCAGAGCAATCATAAAGCCATAGGCGATCAGGAGAAAATACAGCAGAAGCAGAAAAATTGCGCCGAAAAGTCCAAACTCCTCCGCCAAAACGACGAAAATGAAATCGGTGTGCTTTTCCGGCAGGAACTGGAGCTGGCTTTGCGTTCCTTGCCCAAAGCCTTTGCCGAACAATCCTCCAGAGCCAAGCGCAATCTTGGATTGCAGGATATTATAGCCGTGCCCCAGAGGATCGGCAGCGGGATTAAGGAACGTCAGCAACCGCGCCTTTTGATAATCATGCAGATGATGCCAAGCAACCGGCAGAATTGCCGCCGCCAGCCCTATAACAATCAGAAATTTCCACCAGCGCACCCCTCCGGCGAAAAACACCGCCGCGCTCGCCAGCATCAGCAGCGTCGCCGTTCCAAGATTGGGCTGCAGCAGCACGAGCCCAACCGGAACCAGAACCATGGAGACAGGAGCGACCAGCTTGATGGGTTGGCCGATGTCTTCCAGAGATAAACCATGGAAATATTTAGCCAACGATAGGACGAGGGCAATTTTCATCAGCTCGGATGGTTGCAAGACAAAAAAACCGAGATTGATCCAGCGCTGCGCCCCCATGCCGATATGCCCCATCACCTCGACGACGACGAGCAGAAACAGCATGATCCCATAGAACGGATAGGCAATCCTCCACCAGACACGAATATCAACCACAGCAATCACCAGCATCAGGACGATTCCGATGACGAAGCGGGCCAACTGCGCCCCCGCCCAAGGCTGCCAATGCTTGCCCCCGGCGGAATAAAGCAGCGCGATCCCGATCAGCCCGATCGTGACGATCAACGCGACAAGCCCCCAGTTCATCAGACGCAACTTGTCGCCGAGTCCAAGATGATAAGCGGAGGAGAGACGGGGCATGGAACGGCTAGAAGTTAGGGGTTGGGGATTGGAGAAAAAGGTTGCGATAGATTGTAACGTATCGCAAGACATCATGCTATCAACTTGAATTTCCAGCCTCTAACCTCTAACCTCCAGCTCTAACCTCCAACCCCTAACCCCCGACTCCCATGCGCGCTGCCATTATCGTTTTTCCGGGTTCCAACCGCGAGCATGACGCCGCTCGCGCGCTTAGCCGTGCAATGGGCAAGGAACCGGATTTTGTTTGGCATAATGACAGCGAAATGCCAAAAACCGACTTGATCCTGCTGCCCGGCGGTTTTTCTTACGGCGATTATCTGCGCACCGGCGCGATGGCGGCGCATTCGCCGATCATGCGCGAGGTCATCGACCGCGCCAAAAAAGGCGTGCGCGTCTGGGGCATTTGCAACGGCTTCCAAATTTTGTGTGAAACCGGCTTGCTCCCCGGCATCCTGTTGCGCAACGCCAGCCTGAAATTCGTCTGCCGCACCGTGACGTTGAGCGTCGAACAAACGGACAGCGATTTCACGCGTCTGTGCCAGCGCGGGCAGGAATTGCGCGTTCCGGTTGCGCATGGCGACGGAAATTATTTCGCCTCCGCCGACATGCTAAAGGAACTTGAGGATTACGGCCAGATCGCTTTCCGTTATCGTGATAACCCCAATGGCTCGATCCGAGACATCGCCGGAGTCTTCAACAAAACCCGCAACGTCCTCGGGCACATGCCGCATCCCGAAGACGCCATCGAACCCCTACACGGCAGCGCGGACGGCGCAGTTTTGTTTGAGAGTATTGCCAAGGCGTTGGCGGCGTAATCACATCCCCGCAAATAAATCCGTCGAGAGATAACGTTCGGCGAACGACGCCAAAATGACGACGATTACCTTGCCTTTCATCTCTGGCCGTGCGGCGATTTTCAAGGCCGCCGCGACCGTCGCGCCTGATGAAATGCCGCCCGGAATCCCCTCCATCTGCGCCAGTTTGCGCGCCGTGGTCAAGGCCGCGTCGTTGCTGACGGTAACGACCTCGTCGATCATTTTGACGTTCAAAACTTCGGGTATGAAACCGGGACCGATGCCCTGAATCTTGTGCGGCTTATGCGTACCGCCTGATAATAACGCGCTATCCTCCGGCTCAACCGCGACCACGCGCAGTCCGGGCTTTCGGGCTTTCAACTCCGTTCCCGCGCCTTGCAACGTACCGCCTGTACCCGCTCCGGCGACGAACACATCGACCGCGCCCTTGGTATCGTTCCAGATTTCCTCCGCCGTCGTGACGCGGTGGATGGCCGGATTGGCCGGGTTCTTGAACTGCTGCAACATCAGCGCCTTCGGCAGGCTGGCGACGATTTCCTCGGCGCGCGCGATCGCGCCCTTCATGCCCTGCGCCGCCGGAGTCAACTCCAGCTCCGCCCCCAGAAGCTTCAGCATCTTGCGCCGCTCCATCGACATGCTTTCAGGCATCGTGATGATCAGGCGATAGCCCCGCGCCGCCGCGACGAACGCAAGGCCGATGCCGGTGTTGCCCGATGTCGGTTCGACCAGCACCGTGTCCTTGGTCAGGCGACCGCTGATCTCCGCGTCCTCGATCATGCCGAGCGCAAGGCGGTCTTTCACCGATGCCAACGGATTAAAGAATTCCAGCTTGGCGTAAACCGTGGCGACGCATCCGGCCTCCTTGGCAATCGCATTCAACCGCACCAGCGGCGTATCGCCGACCGTGTCGACAATGCTGTCATAGGTGCGACCCCGACCTTGAGTGTGAAAGCGGGTGATGGGCATAATTGTCCTCGCAAGAAAGCATTACGTTAGCGGCGTCAAATTACCATTTTTCCCACCGGAAGAATAGGGTATGTTCGCGCCATGAAACAGCCGATGCTTTACATGATCGCCGGACCCAACGGGGCGGGAAAAACCACCGCCGCAATGGAATTGCTGCCTCGTTTTCTGTCAATCCACGAATTCGTCAATGCCGATGAGATTGCGCGCGGTCTTAATCCCCTCGATCCGTCCGGACAGAATGTTGCGGCGGGACGGCTTATGTTAAATCGCATCGATGACTTAATTGTTTCTGGTAAAAATTTCGCGTTTGAGACGACCGGCGCAAGCCGCGCGTTTGCCGAAAAAATGAAGAACGCCAAGAATGCGGGTTATCGGCTGGGGCTTCTTTATCTGTGGTTGCCCAGCGCCGAGTTCGCCAAGCATCGTGTGCGTTTGCGCGTCAGACAGGGTGGGCATTCGATTCCCGATCATGACATTGAACGACGTTTTGGACGCAGCCTATGCAATCTGATACATCTCTATCTGCCCCTGGTTGATGAGGCGAATATATATGACAGCTCATCATCAGGCATGAATACCTACAAGCTGATTGCCGGAAAAATTGGAGCAAACTGGGCTGTAATCCAATCTGCTCTTTGGACGACCATCGAACAAGCAGCCGGGGAGTCTGCCCTTGACAAACATTAGCGATGTTATTTTACCACAGCTTGCCAAAGGCGTTCACGCGGGTACTCTGGCCGCAATCAAGAAAGCGCGGATGACCGGAACCAATTTAGTCATCTGGCGCGACGGACAAACCGTCGAGATTACGCCGGATGAAGCCGAAGCGATGTTGTTGAAAGAGGAAAAAGACAGCCCATGACCCAATCTGCGAAAAAAATCTCCACAGGTTCTCTGGATACCGACAAGCTCCTCGCCGAGCACGGCATGTCGCGCGAGGAATACGCGGTCCTGCTCAAGGTTCTGGGACGCGAGCCGACATTGGCTGAATTCGGTGTCTCCGCCGCGATGTGGTCGGAGCATTGCTCATACAAATCCACCCGCATCTGGCTGAAACAACTGCCAACCAAGGCTCCGCACGTTATCTGCGGTCCAGGCGAGAACGCGGGCGTGATCGACATCGGCGACGGGCTCGCCGCCGTGTTCAAGATCGAGAGCCACAACCACCCGTCTTTTATCGAGCCTTATCAAGGCGCGGCGACGGGGGTGGGCGGCATCCTGCGCGACGTGTTCACGATGGGCGCTCGTCCCATCGCCAATCTCAACGCGCTGCGTTTCGGCGATCCGAAGCACCCGAGGACGAAAGCGCTGCTTGCCGGAGTCGTCGCGGGCATCGGCGGCTACGGCAACTGCATGGGAATTCCGACCGTCGGCGGCGAAACGAATTTTCACGCCAGCTACAACGGCAATTGCCTCGTCAACGCGATGACGGTCGGCATCGCCGACAAGAATAAAATCTTCTATTCCGCTGCGGCGGGCGTCGGCAATCCGGTCGTCTATGTCGGATCGAAAACCGGACGCGACGGCATCAAGGGCGCCACGATGGCCTCCGGCGAATTCAACGCCGACAGCGACGCCAAGCGTCCGACGGTGCAGGTGGGCGATCCCTTCATCGAAAAGCTGGTGATGGAGGCTTGCCTTGAGCTTATGGCAACCGACGCCATTGTGGCGATTCAGGACATGGGCGCGGCGGGGCTAACCTCATCGTCGGTCGAGATGGCCTCAAAGGGCGGCCTCGGCATCGCGCTTGATCTCGACAAGGTGCCGTTGCGCGAAGCGGGCATGAGCGCCTATGAAATCATGCTGTCCGAGAGTCAGGAACGCATGCTGATGATCCTGAAACCGGGGCATGAAGCGGAAGCCGAAAAGATTTTCCATAAATGGGAACTGGATTTTGCCATCATCGGCAAACTCACCGATACGGGTCGGCTGATCGCGACGCGTCACGGCAAAACCGAAATCGACATCGCCGTTGGACCGCTGGTCGAGCAATCGCCGCTGTACAATCGCCCGTGGGAGCCGACGCCCGCACCCGCGCCTATTGATGCCCATGATTATCCTCTGCCGAAGGGCGAGACTCCGTTGACCATTCTGCAAAAGCTGATGGCCTCGCCGGATCTTGGCTCACGCCGCTGGATAACCGAACAGTATGACAGCCTCGTCGGCGGCAACACCGCGCAAGGTCCCGGCGGCGACGCCGCTGTCGTACGCCTCGAAGGCACGAACAAGGCGTTGGCGATGACGGTTGACTGCACGCCGCGTTATTGCGCCGCCGATCCTGTCATGGGCGGAGCGCAAGCCGTTGTCGAAACTTGGCGCAATCTCTGCGCCGTCGGCGCGAAGCCGCTCGCGATTACCGACAACATGAATTTCGGCAACCCCGAAAAGCCGCGTATTATGGGACAATTCGTCGGCGCGGTGGAGGGCATCAAGGAAGCCTGCCTCGCGCTCGATTATCCCGTCGTCTCCGGCAATTGCAGCCTTTACAACGAAACCAGCGGCACTCCGATCCTGCCCGCGCCCGTCATCGGCGGAGTCGGATTGATTGAGGACGCGTCAAAGACGGTCAGCATCGGTTTCCGGCGGACGGGCGAAAGCATCTTCGTTATCGGAGAAACCAAAGGCCATATCGGGCAATCTCTGTATCTGCGCGAGATTTTCGGCAAGGAAGAAGGTGCCGTTCCTCCGGTGCATCTGACCACCGAACGTCGCCACGGAAAATTCATCCGCACGCATATCGCGGCGGGCGACATCACGGCTTGCCACGATGTGTCCGACGGCGGATTGCTGGTCGCGCTGGCCGAAATGGCGCTGGCCGGAGACCTCGGCTGCGCGCTCGACATCGTCGAGACTCACGCCTCGTTCTGGTTCGGCGAGGATCAGGCGCGGTACATCATCACCGCCCGCGACGCCGATCATTTCCTTGCTGAGGCCGATGCTGCAGGGGTCCCTTGCTTCCTGCTCGGTCAAACAGGCGGCGAGAATCTTGCGATCAAGGGCATGGGCAGTGTTGACCTCGGCACTTTGCGCGCTGCGCATGAACATTGGATGCCGGACTATATGGCAGAATGAATGGGGCTTTTGTTTCTCGCGCAGATTTACGCTGTGAGACGGGCGCACATCTTCGCGAACGGCACTAGCGCTGGTCGAGCCGCAATTCGATACGCCGGTTTTTAGCGTAGGCGGCATCGTTGTCGGCTTGGTCGAGCGGCTGGAACTCGCCAAATCCAGCAGCGGCCAGATGATCGGGCGGAATACCGTCAGCGATCAGCCTTTCAATCACATGGATGGCGCGTTCGGTTGACAGTTCCCAATTCGATGGATAGCGGCCACTCGTGACGGGGCGTCTATCGGTATGTCCATCGACACGCAAAACCCAAGGAACATCCGCCGGAATATCATGTTGCAATTGCTTCAATGTTACGGCGAGTTGATTGACTTGATTGACGCCTTCCCTCCCAAGATCAGCCGATCCTGTGTCGAACAAAAGCTCGGACTGGAAAATAAAACGATCACCTTCGATCCTGATGCCGGGACGATCCCCCAGAACCTGCCTCAGTTTGCCAAAAAATTCGGAACGGTATTGCTTCATTTCCTCGACCTTGTTGGCCAGAGCGAGGTTCAATTTCTGGCCAAGCGTATCGATCTGGATTTTCTGATCGGCCTTGATTTTTTCGGAGACGTCGAGTGCCGTCGCGATTTTGCTTAACTCCTGATTCAGCGTGTCAATTTTCTGCGACAAAACGACCTGAGTTTTGGCGGCATCCTGTTTCACTTGATCGATTTGCGCGTTGGAATCCACCAGCTTCTTGCTCAATTCCGTCACCTGAGCCTGAAAATTATTTTTCTGCGTCGTCTGGTCGGCAAGATCGCGCGCGAGCTGATCCTTTTGATTTGTCAGGGCTTGCGCCTCGTCAAATTCATGCGCCAGATTGTTTCGCAATCCTTGTTCGGCATTCTTTTCCGTGAGCAGCTGATCTTCGAGCGCGGAAAGCTTGTTGGATAGAGCCGTATTGGCGCCTTCGCTGCCGGACAAAGCGTTGCTGAGGAAAAATTGCGCCAGCACAAAAACAAGCAGCACAAAGATAATGACCATCAACAGAGTCGCCAAAGCATCGACGAAGCCGGGCCATATATCCAACGTGCGACGTGAACGGCGAACGAGGCGCACGGTCAGCGCTCCAATCTTTTGTCTTCAAGCGCAGTGGCTACCGTGCGTGACAGCAGCTTGAACTCCGAACGCAATTCGGTTACCAGCGCATCGCGGCTGCGTATCGTCTCATCGACCAACCGCGTGAGCGAAGCGTCAATATTGCGCACCAGCCGAGCCTCAAGCTGGTTTTCATCCAGTTTAACGATCAGCGCCTGCTGGGCATGAACCTGATCCGTAATGGTGCGCTGCAATTCGCGCAATCCATCGGACGTTTGCTCGATCAAGGCGCGGATATAGGCCGGAATCGACGGTTCTTCGCCGGCAAACGCCGCACTTCCACTTAACCGCGTTTGACCTGCCAGCCATTCTTCCAGATCGTTGTAAAAGGCGTTTTGAGCTTGCCCCGCCTGCAGATCAAGAAACCCAACGATCAAAGACCCGGCAAGTCCAAACAACGATGTCGCAAAAGCCGTTCCCATTCCACCGAGAGGACCTTCAAGACCTGTTTTCAGCTTGTCGAACGAAGCAGCGGCATCCGTGCCTGAAATAGCCATCGAGCGTATTACATCGCCGATTGAGCCCACCGTACGGTTCAAACCCCAGAATGTCCCAAGCAGCCCGAGGAAAATCAGCAAGCCCACGAAATAACGCGCGAGGTCACGTTGTTCATCAAGCCTTGACGCAATGGAATCAAGTACCGACCGCAAGGACAGGGCTGACAGGGTGACCTTGTCATGACGTTCACCCAGCATGGTCGCCATAGGCGACAGCAATCTGAGCTGTTCTCCGGATAATTGCGTCTCGCCACGGCGCCAATCTTCCAGCCATTCAACCTCAGGCTTTAAAATCATAACTTGGCGGAAATTCAGCGCGACGCCCGACAGAAAGACAATGAAAATGAGGCTGTTCAGGCCGGGATTGGCTTCGAAGGCCGTGATCAACCCCGGAAGCAGGAAAGAAGTAATGGCGGCCACCGCCGCCAGAAAAGCGACCATGCGCAACAGAAATCGATTGGGATTGACCATTGTGTGTCCTCCGATCCTGAGACAGCAGTCCGATGTCCGAGGCTAGAGGGCTTTTCTAAAACAGGAATGTTAAAGGTCTATGAACGGAAAAAATTCATCTATTCCAGCGTGTTGTTAGCGCAACATGCGAAAAAGCTTCAGGTTTATTCGACCCGGTAATTGGGCGCCTCGGCAGTAATTTGCACATCGTGAACATGGCTTTCGCGAAGCCCTGCTCCGGTAATGCGAACGAACTGCGCTTTGGTCTGCAAGTCAGAGATCGTTGCGGAGCCGGTATAACCCATAGCTGCACGAAGGCCGCCGATCATCTGGTGAATGATGCGTTCGACAGGCCCTTTGTAGGGAACGCGGCCCTCGATGCCTTCCGGAACCAGCTTGTTGGGATCGCTATCCGCTTTTTGGAAATAGCGATCGGCCGATCCCCCGGCCATCGCCCCGACACTGCCCATGCCGCGATAGTTTTTATAGGAACGCCCCTGAAACATGACGACCTCGCCCGGCGCTTCGTCGGTCCCGGCAAGCAGCGAACCGATCATGACGCTGTCAGCGCCCGCCGCGATGGCCTTGGCGATTTCGCCCGAATGGCGAATACCGCCATCGGCGATCAACGGCACGCCTTGCTTGCGGCAGGCTTCGGCCACATCCATGATCGCCGTCAGTTGCGGCACGCCAACGCCCGCGACAATACGCGTTGTGCAAATCGATCCGGGACCGATACCCACTTTAACTGCGTCGGCTCCGACATCAATCAAGGCTTTGGCGGCATCGCCTGTAGCGATATTCCCGGCAATGATGTTGGTGCCGTTCGATAATGTCCGCAGATGCGCAACCTGCTCAATTACCTTGGCGGAATGGCCATGCGCTGTATCGACAACCACCACGTCGACTCCGGCATCCATCAAAGCCTCGGCGCGAACCATGCCGTCCGAGCCGGTGCCGATCGCGGCAGCAACGCGTAAGCGGCCTCGGCTATCCTTGCAAGCGTTCGGATAGAGCCGCGCTTTTTCTATATCCTTAACGGTAATCAGGCCGATGCAACGATAGGCATCATCAACCACCACCAACTTTTCGATACGGTGCTTGTGCAACAGCTGCTTGGCCTCGGCATGCTCGACGCCTTCGCGCACTGTGACAAGATGATCCTTGGTCATCAATTCAGCGACAGGCTGCTGCATATTGCTGGCAAAACGCACATCGCGGTTGGTCAGAATCCCGACGAGTTTGCCCGACGGCTTTTCAACCACGGGAATGCCTGAGATTTTGAAATCGGCCATCAAGCGCAGCGCCGAGACCAAAGGCGCATCCGGCGTAATCGTGATGGGGTTGACCACCATCCCGGATTCGTAACGCTTGACCTTGCGGACTTCCTCGGCCTGATCGGAAACCGACATGTTACGGTGAATAACGCCGATGCCACCCATCTGCGCCAGCGCAATCGCCAGCGAATTCTCCGTGACCGTATCCATCGCCGCCGAGACGAGGGGGATGCCAAGCGTGATATGGCGCGTGAGACGGGAGGCCGTGTTAACTTCGGCAGGCAGAACACTTGAGGCTGCGGGAACCAGCAGCACATCGTCAAAAGTCAAAGCTTCACGGAATTGCGTCATACATTTCACCTTCAGCGGTTGGTGTTGAATGTTGACGGCATCCTATAACGTGAACCGGGCATGAAAGCAAAACGAATATTTCGGAAGCCGATAGAGTATCAGTCCGAAGATCTGGGTTGGGCGCAGGGTCAAACCTGTCATCCAGAGCAATATAAGGAACGGAAAGGTCAGGCTCCGCACCCGACCTTTCCGTTATACCTTAATGCGCCCTGAGAAAATCTAACTCAATCGATTGATAACATGACTGCCAAACCAAAGGAGATTTCCCAGTTTTGGATGGATTCTGGGCATCTAAAGCGAAGTTACCGATGGTTGTTGCTAACTTCTCTCCAAGAGAGCCTCCCATAAGCTCTGCTGGATTTAACCCTTTGCCCCAAACATAACGTCCATTCTTTTCGACTAGCATTGAGCGAAAGCCCCCAAGAATTGGATAAACAAAGCCCGCTGGAACCCCACAGTCTGCTATCTTTCCACTATAGGGCAGAGAGACCGGCTTAAATTTGCTCGGAGGAACAACTCCAGTTAGCTTTCCGAATTTTCCTCCCGAGACATCTCCAGATTTTCCTCTGGCTTTGTTATATAAGCCCGGAAGAAGAAGCTGAATCTCATCAAAGAGCTTCAAGATTTCATCTGCTAATGGATAGATCTTTTCATACGATTCGAGGTTTTCCTTAAAGTGCTTGAGGCACATCGCTTTAGATCGGTAAGTATTGATTGGATGAGTCTGGTCGTTGAAGTGATCCTTATCAAATGCAGTTAAAATGGCGATGACTTCTCGAACATCAATTGGTTTTGGATCACCTGTCTTTTCGTCAATCTCGTATTCCTTAAATGCGATACTGTCAAAGTATGGTTGTTTCCTTAAAACTCGCTTCAGTGAATTGAAGGATCCTTCCAGATTCATGAGGCTTTCATCTCGAACCTGATTCGATGTGTTCCGCGCATCGACCACCTTTAAAATATCTTCACCGTCAAAACCTTCGAGAATCTCAACTTTGACGTATTGCGGAACCTCAAGTGAATCTCGTTCATCTAGAATAATATTATATGTATGCCCACCATCCAACAAACCGTGCAGCCTAGGGTCTGTTAACGTGAGACTTACGGTTGCCCCCTTGTTATCAAAAGAGACTTTCTCAGCAGACAAAACTATGCCGCGATTCATAAATAAGAAAAGATCTGGCGATTCATGAAAATCCCCACGGATTGCTTTAGGAACAGCCCCCGTCAACTTCGGATCACGTACATTTATACGTCGCCACTTGGTGAGATCTGGAAGATTGTTCACGTCAACTACAGCGAAGTAGTCACGGTAACCGCGTTTCTGAAACGGCGTCTCAACATGACGGAAAGAAACAACGGGAACTTCAATAACAATTGGCTTACACATGTTTTATGCTCCTAGAGGTTAGTTTTTGCTAAACCACACATCGAGGGAGGATCCCTGCGACCATGCGACCTGCCTTTCAGCAAAGTCGGGGAAATTTCTAGAACATATTTCTGTTTACTCCAAGTTCTTTTTTGCAAAACAACGGCACTCAACTTTTATTTATTAGGGTCCGGACTCATTGATTATAGCCAGTAAGCGACGATAGCAGCGAGACAGGCTGTGGCCAAGAAAGTAGCAGCTAACCTGTCATAACGCGTGGCAAAGCGTCGGAAGTCTTTGAGCCTGCAGAAGGTTCTCTCAACC
>CAIQVS010000333.1 GCA_903875345.1 uncultured Pseudomonadota bacterium
CCTCAAAAATGCGGATCGTGCCGCGCGCGACATTGGCTTCCTCGGCCAGTTTCTCACGAGACCACTTTAACAATGATCGCGCCATTCTGCATTGCGCGCCTGTCATGAGATAAAAGTCCGCCATAATAATGCTCGTTGTTAGTTGACAATCTTGTTTGTTTTCAAATCCACTAGATATTCAATGGCATCTTGATAAAGCCGTGATGGCAAAGCCCCAACGGTATTCACCCCATAACGGGATGTCAGAATGTCGCCCACGAAAGCCTCGCCAACATTCTGCGTATAGGCGATGTATGAGATCATTCCCAAAACTGCGTTCCGCTCGATATCGTTCAAGGGTTTCTCATTCGCCTCGCACATGGCGGAGAGCTGGGCGGTAAGATGGCCAAGATCGGCCTTCTCAATAAAATCCGCTTCGGCGGTCGTCAAAACTTTGGCTTCAAATTGTTTGCCCGAATACATTATTCGCCCCATTCTGCTTCAGTTGATAAATTTCTTAATATCCATGTTCTCAAGAAACCGGACTAATACACCGCGATAATTCTCGGTCAGTTCGCCAATATCGGCTACGCCGAAGTGGAGCTTAACCAAATCCAGAACCACAGCCTCGTTGACACCGCGATCGCAGGCCGCAAAGGCAATGAGCGCGCGAACCGACTTGAACTCATTTTCCTCAGGTTCGGCAACGGCATCCGCTCTACGCAACGCATCCAGCTTCTCGTGCAACGCCTTCAACTCGGACACAGAAAGATCCTTCTCTCCGACCGGCGCATTTGGCTCGGAGGATCCATCTCTATTCGTAGATGGCTTCAGCAAGATTTTTTTCGGTGCGTTGTTCATGGTAAATTCTTTGTTAATAAAGTCCCTGATTAAGCTGCTTTAGCCATGGAGACATTAGGAGCGGTCGCTTGCATAAAGGCCACCCAACGATCTTCAATTGAGGAAAGCGACTTGTTCTTAATACCCTGAACGCGTTCCCAGTTCTCCAAAATGTACAAAACACCGATTTCGCCATGACGCATCAAAAATTCTTGTTCGTATTTGCTCATTTTATGCTCCCAGCAGTTAATTGTTTAACCAAATCGCAATCAGAATGTGTTTAATTACACCTAAGTGTATAGCATTGACATCAAGTGTGCGTCAATGTAATTTTAGAGGTGAAATTAATTTCATTTTATTGACTCTTCCAACGAAACACACTACAAAGGTGATAGAAACACAAATAAGGTAGTTTCTTACCCAAAACAGGGGAACTGAGGGGATTATATGATTGACGCAGACCAGCTACGCGCCGCACGCGCTCTATTAAATTGGAAAACCACGGATTTGGCAGAAAAATCTGGGGTATCCGTCAACACCATCAATAAAAATGAAAACGGAATTGTCTTTGGTCGCCGCGAAACGATGGAGCTTCTTCAGAAGACCCTGGAAGACGCTGGCATTGAATTCCTCCCCGGTTCAGGCGTTAGAAAGAAAAGTCGTGTAGTAGTCACCTACGAAGGCGCGGAAGCGAACAAGCTTCTGATAGAGGATATCTACAACACGCTGCAAAGCACCGGTGGAGAAATGCTAGTCGCTCACGTTGACGAAGGTGACTCGATCAAGAATTTGGAAATCGACTGGCTGTCTGAGCAAATCCGTAAGCGCAAAGAAGCGGGCATAACGCATCGTCTTTTGGTTCGCGCCGATGATCCCAATCTCATTCCACCTTTGGATAATTACCGCTGCATCCCTAAGGCCTACTTTAGCCCATACCCGCTTTATATCTATGGTTCGAAACTGGC
>CAIQVS010000334.1 GCA_903875345.1 uncultured Pseudomonadota bacterium
CCCTCGCGGTTGAGTAACTCTGCAGAGCATGATCATAAAGCGCATACGGCTGCGCGCTCTTCGACCTGCACCTCACCCAGGTACTCCTTCCGCGCCCAGCAAAGCTTCGCCCTGCCGTCCACCACGGCGTGCAGCCGCTTCAGGTTCTGGTTTGATCTATAGACCGGCTCGCAGTACGGCCGGCTACCATCCTCAAGTCTGATACAGATCTACAGAGCTGTCTTCACAGTCTCTCTCCTGCCTGCTAGTACTCAGCTTGAGCGAGATCCGTGGGCTTTAGCTCTGAGGGAACCATTCGCAGCCTCCAAATTCCCTCCATCTACCTTTCAACAAGTTCCTGGTACTCGAGCTGAAGATTGTGGATTCCGGAGGGAGCCGTGGCCTTCAGGACCGGGCCTTTGTCATTCTGCTGCGATTAGGAGCAAACACGACTGTAGCTCTAGCTCCCTCTGTTGCTGGAAACAGCTGTACCCGAGAACCTGCTCAGCTCAATGCCACTCCCCACAGGCACCGTCACTGACTCGATTCCAGGCACGACACGAACATGATCCACATAGCTTCTCATCGCTGCCGCGTGCAGCGGTGGAAGACATATGTTGTCGGCAGCAATCAGTGCTCCATCACCAAGGTGCGGGTACATCATGACCGAGTTCGCCATTGCCGGATAAATCGCGCCAAGGCCGTCCTCGCCGTTCAGTCGTTCCTTCACCCATGCGACGCAGAGATCGATAGCCTTCTGTCGGCTTTTCGTGGGAAGCATCGGTTCGGCAAAGCGCAAGATTTCGTCGATGATCCGAAAAACGGGATTCCAAATCGACCGGGTGTTGTTGCTGTTCCAATCCTTGACCAGATCGGGAGGGGTGGAAAAAAGTTCATCAGCGTGAACATTGCGCGGATTGCGAGCTTTCGGTTTTTTGGCCATCAGCACCAGAAGCGGGACAATGACCGTCCGTGACCAGTAGGCTACTTTGCTGAGATGGAACGGAAACCAGCGCGGTAGGAGAATAATCTCGACCGGCATAACCGGCACGGCAAGCCAAGGAACGGCACCGAACAATGCCAACTGTATGCGCGTGAAGACATTGCATGTTTCAGCGCCGCCATGGCGCAAAATCGCTTCGCGCGCCTTGATCATATGGGGGGCGTTAATGTCGTCGCCGACGCATTTTAAGGCGAAATAGGCTTTGACGCTGGCGCTGATGTTCAGTTCGCCACGATGAAAAAGCGGCCAGCCGCCATGGTCTTCCTGAATCGAGCGAAGATAGACCGCCATCCGTTCATGCAAAGGTTGATTGATGGTATCCAGAAAATGGTCAAGCAATATATATTCAGCGGGTATTGTGGCATCGGCCTCGAGTTCAAAAGCCCAATGCCCGTCCGGCCTTTGCAAATCGAGCAAATACTGCGCCCCCTTCTGCAAAGCATCGTCCAGCTTTGAATGTGAGGGGCGGATGAGGTTTGGAGCTATGGCGTTTAAGGCCAGATTCTGCATGTGACTAGAACTGACGGTTGATTATCGGAACGCAAAGATTGCTCAAAAGCACTTCAGAAAACAAGCTTTTTAAGCCGTCAGCGCTTCGCGCCATAAAATCGGTAAAACTTCATGCCTTGCTCCATTGCGCTCATGCGATGTGCCCATGTCTTTATGCGTTTTTGCAACGCCTGTTTTGTTTCAGAATCAGGTTTTATGCCGGAAGCTAGAAATTCTTGAAGGCGTATAAGTCCTTTGGCGACTTCGTTTTTATAAAAATCAGAAAGGTCTTCGCTGATACGAATATTCACGCCGACCTTTGCCCATCGTTCCGCCGTTTCAACGAATCCAAGTGGGGAAGCGGAAGATTCAACCGCCTGCCAAGCTATAATCGCGGGCTTGTCACGATTTTCTGGATCAACAATGTAATCCGTGAAGACAAGATTGCCGCGCTGTTTCAGCCCGTCGGCAATGATTTTAAAGAACGCGTCCTTATCGGAAATGCGATAAAAGGTTTCCTGCGCAATGACGCAATCATAGGCGCGGGTAAACGTTAGGCTTTCAGGGTTGTAGTGTTCGACAGGCGCGTGTTTTGACCGTCCCATTTGTTTCGACATTTCCATGCCGCGCTGGGCAATTCCGGTATCGGGCTCAAGACCTGTAACGTATGCTCCCGTTTCATGCGAAATCTTTCTTATGCGGCCTCCCAACCCTGCCGAAAGGTCAAGGATGTTCATGTCCTTTGTAATGCCAAGTGGTTTGACCAGAAGGTCGGTGATATAGTTTGTTCCGGGCGTTACGAAGCCTTCGCCCCACATTTTTTCAGAAATTTCGGCTGGCGCTGCATGCCATAATTTATCGCTGACGGATTTTCCGTTCTTTTGCACCGCCGCGCCGCCAGTTTTTACACCGGGCGCGGGAACGGTATCTTTGTGCTTGTGTTCGGATTTAAATTTAAAAAGCAATGGATTTTTGGGGCCATCCTTCCAAAAATCCTGCGCCAAGCCACGAATGTTTCGTCCGAGACGCGGCAACAGAGCAATGACGGAATTCTTTTGCATGAGTTCCAGAGCAGATCAGACGTGGGATTTATCTGTCGACAAGTGATTCGATACTCTAGCACAAACAATTTCCACAGACATCAGGCGTGACCGGCATCTCCGGATAACAGGAACGGACTGATGCCGATTTTCGATAGAGCCCGTTCCCACTTTGTATCCAGATCGCTGTCAAACAGCAACGCGTCGTCAGCTGGAGCGGTAATCCAGCCGTTGGATTTGATTTCGTTATCAAGCTGTCCCGAATCCCACCCTGTATAGCCTAACGCCATCATGAACCGTTCCGGACCGTGGCCTTCGGATATGGCTTGAAGGATCTCGATCGTCGCGCTAAGCCCGATGCTGTCATCGATAGCGACCATGCCTTCACGCGAATAGTCCGTTGAATGCAGGACAAAACCACGCGTCGTTTCGACCGGACCGCCATGATGAATCGGCAGGTTTGGAGTCGCGTCCGTGACGGGTATATTGAGTTGAGCAAGCAGGGAATGAAAACTGGCTTCACCCAGAAGCCTGTTAAGTACTAACCCCATCGCTCCCGTTGGGCCATGCGAGCATATGTAAATGACGGTGCGAGCGAAACGCGGATCGGGCATATTGGGCATTGCAATCAGGATTTGTCCCGTCAGCCAGCCGGAAGTCGCGCTAAATTCAGAGGCTCTGTTTGAGGACATGTCGACACCTGATTTTTTGGATACTACATTTTAACCCTTGTCACTCTATTGCATCACAAGGCAAACCGAAAGTCCGGAATGAACAGGATCATGAGAAGATACGTTTTTTTACTCTTGCTCGCCATTTTGCTCGTGCCATCACGGAGTTGGGCGCTGGCAGGCGATTGGCAGCGTGACGCCGAAGCGGCGGTTCGGCTCATCTCCGGAGTTGATGGAGTGGGACAGGAGAAAAATATCCCGCTAGGCCTTGAAATTGAAATGGCGCCGGAATGGCATACCTATTGGCGTTCGCCGGGCATGGCGGGTTTGCCGCCGCAGATCGACTGGCAAAGCAACGCAAGCGACGGCAACGGTAGCCAAAACTTCCGCTCGGCCAGACTCTATTACCCCGCGCCAAAGCGCTATACGGCTTATGGGCTTGAAACTATCGGTTATCGTGGGCACGTCATACTTCCTATTACGGTCGATTTGGAGAAGCCGGGGCAGGCGCTGGATATTGACGCATCGTTGAGCATTTTGGTGTGCAGCTCCACATGTTTGCCGAAGACATTTGAGGTTAAGCTTAAGGTTCCGGAAGGTGCGGCGACGGAGTCGGCTGAATCAAAGCTGATTCAGGAATTCCGTAACCAGTTGCCGACGGATGCGGACACCGCAGGGATTGTCGTCAAAAATATTGTCAATAATGGCGATAGCCTGAGAATCAATGTCGCGTCGCGCGACGAAATGAAAGTCCCCGATATTTTTGTCGAGAACGATGACAATATTTCTTTTACCGCGCCAACCATAGATTTGTCTGCCGATCATCGCAGCGCGAGTTTTACGATTAAACCTGCCGATCTTCTTCCTCAAGGCAAGGAGCTTGCGGGAATGAATTTAACGCTGACCCTTGTCAACGAAGCGCACGCATTGGAACAAAAAGTTCTTGTGCCGACCAAGACGCTACCCGTTCTATCGTCGCCCCAGCAAGTTCCTCTCTATCTCGCTTTAATTTTCGCCGTTATAGGCGGGTTGATACTTAACTTTATGCCCTGCGTTTTGCCGGTTCTGTCGCTCAAGATTTTCAGCGCGATTGGCCATGGCGGTGGCGAAATGGTTATGGTCCAGCGCAGCTTTTTGATGACGGCGGCTGGAATCTTCTTCTCTTTTCTTCTTCTTGCCGGAGTAACAATTTCCCTGAGATCCTTGGGAGTGGCGTTGGGCTGGGGGGTGCAATTCCAACAACCCCTGTTCCTGATGACGCTGGTTTTTTTGCTGACGCTGTTCGCCGCCAATCTCTGGGGGTTGTACGAAATAGGCTTGCCACGCTGGTTGGCCGATGGGTTGGGCAATGCGACGTATCATCCTAAGCTGGCGGGTGATTTTGCAACCGGCGCCTTCGCGACATTGCTGGCGACACCTTGTTCCGCTCCTTTTCTTGGCACGGCGGTCGGGTTCGCTCTGGCATCGGGACCTTTTCAGATTCTGCTGATTTTTGCCGCTCTTGGACTGGGCATGATCATACCCTACCTTTTGGTGGCGTTCTTTCCTCGTCTTGCCACGGCGCTGCCGAAGCCGGGGGCATGGATGAATTATGCGCGTTTCATGTTGGGAGCCGCGTTGGCGTTAACGGCACTATGGCTGATTTGGGTTATGGCCGCGCAGATTACGGCCTTCTATGCCGTTTTTGTCGGGCTTTGCATGACGGGAGCCGTCCTCGTGATGACGCTGAACAAAACAAAAGTTCGCAAACTATACATCAAGCTTGGTGTTCTTGTATTTGCGCTCGCGGCGACAGGATTCACTTTTGCGGGTCCCATGATTCCAAAAGCCGCGCCGGAAGTCGATCGGTTATGGCTGCCGTTCGATCTGAATGCGCTTGCTGCGGACCGTCAGGAAGGTAAGACGGTTTTTGTCGATGTTACCGCTGACTGGTGCTTGACCTGCAAGGCCAATCAGAAATTTGTCTTGTCGCAGGACGATCTCAAGGAAAGGCTTTTCCATTCGGATGTCGTCGCCATGCAGGCGAACTGGACTAATCCCGATCCGGTTATTGCCGGTTTCCTGCATAAATATGGCCGTTATGGTATTCCGTTCAACATCGTCTTCGGCCCCGGCGCCGAGCAGGGGATCGCCCTGCCGGAAATCCTGACGCACGACGTGGTGATGGAGGCGTTGGATCGTGCTTCCAAAACGGCGGGCAATTAACCATACTTCGAAGTTAACTATAGGTTTTTTGTATTAGGGTCCGGACTCATTGATTATAGCCAGTAAGCGACGATAGCAGCGAGACAGGCTGTGGCCAAGAAAGTAGCAGCTAACCTGTCATAACGCGTGGCAAAGCGTCGGAAGTCTTTGAGC
>CAIQVS010000335.1 GCA_903875345.1 uncultured Pseudomonadota bacterium
CCTCACCCAACCTCTCCCGCAAGCGGGAGAGGGGCTCCTCCGCTCTTGCTTCAAAGTTAATTCTCTAAAATTAAGCTGACACAGTCCACTAGGCTGCCGCGTATCGGCAATCAAGCCGGACGCCAGCGGGGAAAAATTCATGCCGGAAGTATCCCGCCAAATCCTTGCCGCGCTTTCCATAGCGCTTTCGATTGGCGGATTTATCCCTTACGTCTGGGGCGTCTATCGCGGTTCGGTTCGTCCGCATCTGGTCGGCTGGCTGATCTGGACATTGTTGACGGCGGTTGTTTTTCTCGCCCAGCTTTTTAGCGGCGGCGGCGAGGGCGCGTGGACGACGGCGGCTATATGCGCCGTTTGCTTCGTCGCGCTGGTCATAAGTTTATTTCGGGGAGATAAAAGCTGGACGCCGTTCGATTGGCTTTGTTTTGTCCTCACCTTGCTGTCAATTCCTCTCTGGATTTTCAGCGGCAGTCCGCTTTATTCAGTCATCCTTCTGACTTTCATTGAACTGCTCGGCTTTGCCGCCATGACACCGAAAACGTGGAAAGAGCCTCGCAGCGAAAGCCTGAGCTATTTTATTCTGAGCATTCTGAAATATGTCCTGAGCGCCGCAGCGCTGGACGTCTGGTCGTGGGAAACGGCGCTTTACCCGGTCGCGACGGCGGTCATGGCTTTGGGATTCTCGACCATGATCCTTGTTCGCAGAATCCGGATTTCATCGTCGATGGGTTAGGCAATTTTTAAGCGGCAGGCGACGAATTCCGCCCAAGCTTGCGCGCGCCCCACCCCGCCAGCCGAGGCAACTGATATTCAACCTCACAGATCGAACGGCGCAAATCCGGCCTGCCCTTGCGAAGATTGTTGGTAATCACGACGGCCAATCGGGAAAAAGCGACGACCGTTAGCGCTCGCGACAACGCGATCAACGGCTGGTGACTTTCATAAGCGGAATAACCAATGGCCGCTGTAATCCCCATCATATCAGCGTGAATCCAATCCGGATGCACATCCCATCCCGAAATACCTTTCCGGATCAAGGGATCCAGTTGGTTCTGAAACAGACGATACCCGCCCAAAATAACGCCCGGCAGGACCAGACCCCATGATTGTTGCGGCGAATACCCCGCATATTCGGCGATATGGCGCAACCCATCCAAAATAGACAGCTGGCAAACGCCGAGAGAAATGTTTTTGGCAATTTTTCCACGCATCGTGTTCGGAAAAGCAACGTAATTGTCGGTGATCGCCGCTTGCCCGCTGTTTGCTAGGGCAAATTCTCCGCAAGCTTTAGCCAATTCCCAAGACCCGCCGATAGCGACTGTCGCCGCTCCGGCGACCGCCGTTGTCACGGCGTTGGCCAGAAGCACACCCTGCTGCCCTAAAACGAATTGCGTAAATCTGTTGTTGGTGGCGTCGGCACAAAATCGAGTTGCTACGCGTTGCCCTGCATAGACGCACATATAAAGCGCCGCCAGCGCTGGATGCGTCTGTCCGTTAAGCCCAGAATTTGACCAGAAAAACCAAGTCCCCGGACTTTTCGGCATCAACCATGTGTTGAGCCCTTGCGTCACCGCATGGCCTGCCGCACGAAAATTGACTCCTTTTAATCTCCGCATGAAAAATCTCTGTCAAATGGTTCCCGAAAATTCGCGCGTTTCAGTATCACACCATCCTTGCAAGCAAAAGGGGAAATTCGAATGCCTGTTCGAGCGGGAATTCCCGGTTGCGGGAGGACGGCGTCGCCGACATTGCGTTGCCGGATAGTGCGATATGTTGCACTGCGAGACGCGCCCCTTGCTCACAAAGGCCGAAGCACATCAGAATGACGATCCCTTCCTTGAGCGCGAGGCGACGTTTTCATGTCCTGTATCCTCCCCGTGCCTGCCGAAACTGCTGAAAATTCTTGGATCGACGCGTCCAAATACCGCGCGATGTATGAGCGTTCGATCAACGATCCCGAAGGGTTTTGGCGTGAGCAGGGCAAAGCCCTGCATTGGTCGAAGCCCTACACGCAGGCGATGAACGCTTCGTTCGACGGCGACGTTTCGATCCGCTGGTTCGAGGACGGCGAGCTGAACGTTACGACCAACTGCATCGACCGCCATCTGCCGACATGCGCCGACCGCACCGCGATCATCTGGGAGGGCGACAGCCCGTCCGAGCATCGCTTGATCACCTACGCCGAGCTTCATGCCGATGTCTGCCGCTTCGCCAATGCGCTAAAAGCGCACGGCGTGAAAAAAGGCGACATCGTTACGATCTACATGCCGATGATTCCGGAGGCCACGTTCGCCATGTTGGCTTGCGCCCGCATCGGCGCGGTTCATTCGGTCGTGTTCGGCGGCTTTTCGCCGGACAGCCTCAAAGACCGCATCAAGGATTGCAACAGCCGTTTTCTCATCACCGCCGACGAGGGCGTGCGCGGCGGTCGCAAGATTCCGTTGAAGGCCAACGCCGACGGGGCGCTCGCGTCCTGCCCGGAGGTCGAAACGGTTTTCGTTGCGCGGCGCACCGGCGGCGCGATCAACTGGGTCGAAGGCCGCGACCATTGGCTGCATGATGAAATGAGCAAAGCCGACGCCGATTGTCCGGCGGAGGCGATGAACGCCGAAGATCCCCTGTTCATCCTCTATACTTCAGGCTCAACGGGCAAGCCCAAGGGCGTGTTGCATACCACCGGCGGCTATCTACTCTATGCGGCGATGACGCACAAATATGTGTTCGATTACCATGACGGCGAGATTTACTGGTGTACCGCCGACATCGGCTGGGTGACGGGGCACAGCTATATCGTCTATGGACCGCTGGCGAACGGCGCGACGACGCTGATGTTCGAAGGCGTTCCGAGCTATCCCGACGCTAGCCGTTTCTGGCACGTCATCGACAAGTACAAGGTCAACATTTTCTATACCGCGCCGACGGCGCTGCGTTCGCTGATGCGCGAGGGCGATCATTACGTCACCTGCACCAGCCGGAAATCGCTGCGTCTGCTGGCGTCCGTCGGCGAGCCGATTAATCCCGAAGCGTGGCTATGGTATCAGCGCGTGGTCGGCGAGGAACGCTGTCCGGTTATCGACACGTGGTGGCAGACGGAAACTGGCGGACACATGATCGCGCCCATGCCGGGGGCGACGGCGCTCAAGCCCGGCTCGGCGACTTTGCCGTTCTTCGGCGTCAAGCCGGTCATCGTCGACAATGACGGCCATGTTTTGGAAGGCGCGTGCGAGGGCAATCTCTGCATCGCCGGAAGCTGGCCGGGGCAAGCGCGTACGGTCTATGGCGATCACGCGCGGTTTATCAGCACCTATTTCGGCGCGTTCAAGGGCAAATACTTTACCGGCGACGGCTGCCGCCGCGACGAGGACGGCTATTACTGGATCACGGGACGCGTCGACGACGTGATGAATGTGGCCGGGCACCGGCTCAGCACGGCGGAGATCGAAAGCGCGCTCGTCGCGCACGAAGCGGTGGCGGAGGCCGCCGTGGTCGGCTGCCCCCACGACATTCGGGGGCAGGGCATTTACGCCTATGTCACGCTGAACGCCAATGTCGAGGCGATGGAGGCGCTGCGCAAGGATCTGGCGCAATGGGTACGCAAGGAAATCGGCCCCATCGCTACCCCGGATTTCATCCAGTGGGCGCCGGGTCTGCCCAAGACGCGCTCCGGCAAGATCATGCGCCGCATCTTGCGCAAGATCGCCGCGCATGAAATCGACAGCCTCGGCGACACCTCGACCCTCGCCGACCCAACCGTGGTCGAAGAGTTGATTAGGAACAGGGTGGGGTGAGGGAGCCCCCGTTGCTGTCAGACCTCAGCCGTAATTGTGGACGAAACGTGTTCGTAGAATGAGGGCTTGCTTGCCTTGTGCCAACGAGCAACGTTTCTGTAATTCTGCAGCAATCGCTGGCAAGTCGGACGACAAAATGAACGACAGCACAGACAGGGGCGATGTGTCGGGCATGTTTCTTGAATTCTTTCCGTTCACCAGAACTTCACGCGCCATTGTTTGCCCCGTTTTATCATCTTCCACATTGCCAAAATCCAGAAGAACATCGCCGGGCTTAAACGAAAATCCAGCCGCTACTGTGGGCGCGGTTACTGCAAACGCAGTCTTAACGGGATTGGCTGGATTTGTTGGGACAAATACGCAAGCGTCCCGAGTAACGCGGGATAACCCAAAATCGCTGGAGCTAATGGGGTGAGGTGAAGATTGTTGCGCTTGCGTCGCTGCTGGAGCAATCGCCACTCCAATTGTCAACAATGTTCTCTGCGCAAATTGAAAAGGCTTCATGGTATGTCTCCTTGTAAAAAGTTGAACTGTTAACGACTATCTATGGACGCAAGATAGCAAAAATTTTATGCCCCGTAATACTTTAATGTTCCAGACGAATAATAAATCTTGTTAACCATATTCTCTCCTGACTCGAAGGATTGTGGAAATGAATGGGACGATAAAGCATATATACTTGCAAAATATTCTTCCAACCTCATCGCAACGCTCGTTTAAGACGCTTTCATGCCAGATCACCAGCAAGCCGAGCGTATGATTCAGATCATTACGGACTGGGCGAAGACACAGCCAGTCCTTCGCGCTTTGGCCTTGGTCGGCTCCCATGCGCGGGGAACGGAACGGGCGGATTCCGATATCGATTTTGTGGCGCTGACGACGGCTCCGGAGTCTTTCCGGAACGACGCGGTATGGCTTGAGGGCATCGATTGGAACGCGCTTGGCGCTCGTCCCGTGAAATGGCAAGATGAGGATTACGGACGGCTTTGGTCGCGCCGGATTTGGCTTGAAGGAAATGCCGCCGAGGTGGAAATCGGCTTTGCTCTCCCGTCATGGGCGAGTATTGATCCGCTGGATTCAGGCACGCGGCGCGTCATCGCCGATGGATGCCGTATTCTGTATGATCCCGATAAAATATTGGATACTTTATGTACTGCCATAAAAGCTGAATGAAACCCTCAACTCTCCGGTATCAGACTCTTGCCGTGCGATGGCGGTGGCGGCAGACCACCGAGTTCCTCAAGAACCTTGATCCGCGCCGCGATTGGCGGGTGGGTCGCGAACAACCCGCCCATGTCGAAGACCGAGGGCGGGTTCTCGATGAACATTTGCCGCACTTCGCTCGGCACATGCGGCACGTCGCAGGACTCGGAAATTTTGCGCAGCGCCGTGATCAGCGCTTCAGGATTTTTGGTCAGTTCGACCGAACCCGCGTCGGCGAGATATTCGCGCCGACGCGACAGCGCGAGGCGTAGAAACACCGCCAACAAATATCCGACCAGCATCGCAATCGACGCGATCAAAACCAGCACCAGCACCCCACCGCCACCGCGTTCGCTGTTGCGGCTATAGGCCGACATCTGCATCGACCGCCACAGCAACTGCGTAAAGAAGGAAATCATGCCGGTGAAAACGATCGTCACGATCAACAAGCGGCAATCGCGGTTGATGATGTGCGTCAGCTCATGCCCCAGCACCGCTTCGACTTCCTGATCGTTCAGCCGCTCCAGCAACCCGCGCGTGACCGTGATCGCATAGCTTTTCTGATCGATGCCGCTGGCGTAGGCGTTCATCACCTCAGAGTCGATGACATAGAGCCTCGGCATCGTCAGGCCGCGCGAGATGCACAGATTTTCCAGCAGGTTGTAAAGCTTGGGCTCGTCCTTGCGCTCAACGGCTTGCGCGCCCGTCGCCATGTGGATGATCGCGTCGTTGAAGAAATAGCCGATCAATGTCCAAACGGCGGCGACGCCAAGCACCGTCGGCCAATAAGCGACAATCGCCGCCAGCGCCATATCCTCCGGTCTGCCGGTGTTCAGAACCGGCGTCAATCCGAAAGCGGCGAAGGCGTAAGGATTGACGAGGTGATTTTCAGGCTGGATATACGCCCAGCCGAACAGGTAGAAAATTCCGCCCAGCAGCGCCAGCAGCAAAACCGGAAACAGCGCCAGCAACAGCATCGATTTGATGTTGTTGTTCCAGCGATAGGTAGAGAGACCGAGCGTCGCTTGCATGGGCGATTAACTGCCGAACGAGACTTTCGGCGGCTGGTTGGCCTCGGCTTTTTCGGCGGCGTCCATCGCGTACATGTCCTCGGTCTTGAATCCGAACATCCCCGCGAACAACACGGCGGGAAACTGGCCGATGGAGGTGTTGTATTCCGCCACCGCGTTGTTGAAGAACCGGCGCGACGCGGCGATCTTGTTTTCCAGATCGGCCAGCTCGCCCTGCAACTGCATGAAATTTTCGTTGGCCTTCAGCTGCGGGTAATTCTCGGCTACCGCCATCAGGTTGGCGAGCGCGCCGGTCAAAGCGCCTTCCGCCGCCATTTTGTCGCCCGGCGTCGTTGCGCGCATGGCGCTGGCGCGCGCTTCCGTGACCTTGGTGAACACGCCGCTTTCGTGCGCGGCATAGCCTTTGACGGTTTCGACCAAATTGGGGATCAAATCGTGCCGTTGCTTGAGCTGAACATCGATATCCGAAAACGCGTTCTTGCAGGCCTGCCGCAACGCGACGAGGCGGTTGAAAATCATAATCGCAAACAGGACGATGACGCCGACGACGATCAGGATAATGGTGGATGTGCTCATGTAGGCCTCCTTCCGGACAGTGATTGGGGAATATTAGCGAGTCGCGGCCGGACGGGAAAGACCGCAAATCAGAAATCGACACATTTGCCGCTGCGCTCCCAGTCGCCGAAACGCGTCGGCTCCAGTCCCTTGGGTCCGCCGGATTCGGGCGGCTTGGTTTCCGTAGGCTTCGGCGCGGATTTCGGCGAAGCGGCCTTATGGCCTGTGGTCTTTTCATTGCTCATGGCTGAGGGCGAATCTATCATAGACCTGCGTTCCCACAACCCCGGAATATAACAATGATTTTTGCCGAAACGCCCCGCCTTGTTTTGCGAACGCTTGAAGAAAGCGATTTGCCGCGTTTGACCGAATTGATCGGCGATTGGGATGTCATCAAGTGGCTGATTTTGCCACCCTATCCCTATACCCTAAAAGATGCCGAGGAATTTTATGAAAAAATGCTCGTTACCTATCATGCTGGAAAGCCTGAATATTTTGTCGTCGCCAACAAAATAGACAATCGTTTTTTTGGTGCTGTCGGACTCCACCCTGATAAATGTTGTCCCTCAAAAACGGATCAAATCGAAATCGGCTATTGGCTCGGCAAGCCCTACTGGGGGCAAGGGTTCGTGAGCGAAGCCGTAAAGGTTGTTCTCGCTCTTGGGTTCAAAAATCTGAACATCAGCCAGATTACCTCAACCACCAATCCTGCCAATTTGGCTTCACAAAATGTCTTGCGGAAATCCGGCTTTGAATTTCTCGGTGTATTCCCGCGCACTGAAAAAACTTTGCGCGGAAGTCCTGAAATGACTCGCTGGAAACTCATCCGCGAGAATTACGAACGGCAAAAACAATGACCTGTATCGATGCGACTACGCCGCGCGTCAGTCCGAACCGGCCTTTACTGCTGGTTGTCGCAGCTGCGTTAATCGACGCCGATGGGCGCGTGTTGCTGGCCGAGCGTCCGGCGGGAAAAAACATGGCGGGTCTGTGGGAGTTTCCGGGCGGCAAGGTTCACTCGGATGAAACGCCGGAGGCTGCCTTGGTGCGTGAACTGCACGAGGAATTGGGAATCGAAACTTCCGCCGGTGATTTTTCGGCGCTGACTTTTGCCTCGCACGCCTATCCCGATTTTCATTTGCTGATGCCGGTTTTCGCCTGCCATGTCTGGAGCGGAACGCCTCAGGCGAAGGAAGACCAACGCCTCGTCTGGGTTACCGAACTGCAAATGAAAGATTACCCGATGCCTCCTGCCGATGTAGTTTTGGCGCGGGATTTGTGGAAATTGTTGTAGCTACTTCCCGATGCAAAAATCGCGGAAGATGATGTCGAGCAAATCTTCGACATCGACGCGCCCTGTAATGCGTCCGAGCGAGCGCATCGCGAGGCGCACATCCTCGGCGCGTAATTCAGGATGAGTAGCCGTCAGACTGCGTTGCAGATGTTGCGCGGATTCTTCCAGCGCGGCGCGGTGGCGCGCTCGTGTTAATGCTGGGGCGCCCGTGTCGGCGAAACGCGACTCGATAGCGCGGGTCAGCGTCTGCAGGAGTTCGGGAAGCCCTTGGCCGGTGAGGGTGGAAACAGGGATTGGGGATTGGGGGTTGGGAGATCGAGCCTCCAGCAAATCCGCCTTATTCACAACCACAACCGTATCATCGTCAACTAAAGATTCCGTCGCCGTATCACGTTGCGGCCAAACCGCGCCGTCGAAAACGATGAGCTTGAGGTCGGCCTGTTCGGCGCGTTGCAAGGCGCGGCGCACGCCTTCGCTTTCGATGCTGTCGGCGCTTTCGCGCAAACCCGCCGTGTCCGCCAAAATGACCGGATAGCCATTGAGATCGAGATGCACCTCGATCACGTCGCGTGTCGTTCCGGCAATGGAGGAAACAATCGCCGCTTCACGCCGCGCCAGCGCGTTCAGCAGACTGGATTTTCCGGCATTCGGCGGACCGAGAATGGCGATGGAAAACCCCTCGCGCAGCCGTTCGCCGCGATGCCCGTCGGCCAGATGACGGGTGATTTCTTCGATAAGTTTGCGAATGTCGTCGGTCTGTTTCTCGGCGACATCTTTCGGCAAATCCTCGTCGGCGAAATCGATTGACGCTTCGAGATAGGCCAGAACATGCGTCAGCCGCGCGCGCCAATCTTCGTACAGCTTGCCGAGCGCGCCTTCGAACTGGCGCAAAGCCTGACGACGCTGCGCCTCGGTTTCGGCATCGACCAGATCGGCAATCGCTTCGGCTTCGGTCAGATCGAGCTTGCCGTTTTCGAAGGCGCGGCGGGTGAACTCGCCGGGTTCCGCCAAACGAAAATCCGGCAGGTCGCGCAGAGCCTCCGTCAGAGCCGACGTCACCGCGCGGCCTCCATGCGCGTGAATTTCCACCACGTCTTCGCCGGTGAAACTGTGCGGCGCGGGAAACCACAGGATCAAGCCCTGATCGATTTTTTCATGTGTGGCGGGATGATGAATCGCGCGCAAACTCGCGCGGCGCGGATTGGGCACATCGTTCGGTTGGCACAGCTTGATGATCGCTTGCCGCGCCTGAGTTCCCGAAACGCGAAACACCGCAACTCCGGCGCGTCCGGCAGCGGAGGCGAGGGCGAAGATCGTGGCGTCGGACACCATGTTGGGAAATCAACGGCGGTTGTCGAGCATCAACCGTTCGACGCGGCCGCCGTCGCGCAGATGCGACGACAGGATTTCGTCGATATCGGATTCGTTCTTCGGCGCGTACCAGACGCCTTCGGGATAGATGACGACGCAGGGGCCGCTCGCGCAACGACCGAGGCAACCCGCGCCGTTGATGCGAACATCGTCCAGCCCCATGTCCTTCGCGCGTTTCTTCATGTGGTTGCGCAGGCGCTCGCCGTCTTTGCTGGCGCAGCAGCCGAGTTCATGCCCCTCCGGCCTCCGGTTCGTGCAACAAAATACGTGGGCGCGGTAGTAGAGCGCGGAATCTTTATTCATTCCTTCGCCTTGCCCTCGCCGAAATTGCCGATCATGTTGCCGGTGACGTTCGCGACGCCGGACAAGGCTTGCTGCACCTGCGACCAGAACATTTTCTGCAATTGCTCGACGCCCTGAACGCTAGCGGGCAGCCATGTGCGCATGATGGCTTCCGGATCCATCGCTTGCATGTTGGCGCGGAGCCGTTGCTCCATATCGTTCAGCAGGGCTTCTTGCATCGGGCGCACATCGGGCAGGCCGAGAAAGATCCGCGCTTCCTCAGGAGTGCATTCGACATTGACGGTGACTTTCATGGGGAACCCGGAGGCTGGAGGTTAGGCGTTAGACATTAGAAGAGAATGGCTTGTGAGACAAGAAACATAAAGGGTAATATGCTCAGGCTTCTAACCACCAACTCCTGATCCGCCATGCCCGACATTATTATCAAATCCCTCGAAGAGAAGACGTTTGGAGCTTATTGCGCGATGCCGCAGGGCGGACGCGGTCCGGGGCTTATCGTCATTCAGGAAATCTTTGGGGTCAATGCGGGCATGCGTTCGATCTGCGACGCTTTCGCGGCGCAAGGCTATATCGCCATTTGCCCGGATCTGTTCTGGCGGCAACAACCGGGCGTGGAGCTGACGGATAAGACCCCCGCCGAATGGGATCGCGCCATGGCGCTGTGTAACGGCTTTGATGCCGAAGCCGGTGTGCGCGACTTGCTCTCGACGCTCGGCCATATCCGCAGCATGCACGGATGCAGCGGCAAGGTCGGTTCGGTCGGTTATTGTCTCGGCGGAAAAATGGCGTATCTGATGTCGTCGCGCAGCGATGTCGATGCCTCGGTCAGTTATTACGGCATCGGGCTGGACGGGATGCTTGATGAAATCCATGACATCCGCATGCCACTCATGCTGCATATCGCCGCGCTCGATAAATATGTGCCGAATCCGGTGCGCGCGAAGATTCTCAAGGCCATAGAGCGTAACCCTAAAATCAGCGCCCATGTCTATGAAGGCGCCGACCACGCCTTTGCCCGACCGGACGGCGTCACTTATAACAAAGCCGCCGCCGACCTCGCCAATGAACGCACGATGGGCTTTTTCAAGGAATATTTGTCCCATTAGGATCAAGGCCTGAAACAAGCTTTTCCTTTGTTTCAGGCCTGAAGCTGCGCTAGAATTTGCGCATGAGGCGTTCACGGGTTCTAACCATATTTGCGACGGGGCTGGCCATGGGGTGTGGCCTTGCGCTTGCTCATCCGTCCTTGGCGGCGGAACTCAACGCGACCACGACTCTGGGCGACACGGGGCTGGCCGCCGATTTGTCCGAAACCCAGCCGCAATTCGTGCCTTCCATTGACGATCTGCCTCTGATGCCCGGTCTCCAGCCCTTGACCGATGCCGATACCCTGTTCATCGTTCCGCGCAGCGGACGTATTGCCGATAGCACCGCTGTCGGCGCGGTCGATATTGACGATGTTTATAAATTCTATCGCCGCAGCCTGCCACAGCTCGGCTGGAAAATTGTGGATGGACGAAGCTTCCAGCGCGGCGGCGAAATGTTGCGCATCGACGCGCATGCCGACGGCAAGATTACGACCGTGCATTTTTCCCTGAAGCCAGGCTAGCTCTCATGTCTCAACACGCCACACGCCTCGCGCCTTCGATTCTGTCAGCCGATTTCGCGCGCCTCGGCGAGGAGGTGCGGGCGATCGATGAGGCGGGCGCGGATTATATCCATATCGATGTCATGGATGGGCATTTCGTTCCCAACATCACGATTGGCCCTAGCGTTATCAAGGCGATACGTCCTTTCAGCGCCAAGCCGTTCGATGTGCATCTGATGATCGCGCCGGTTGACGTCTATGTGAAGGATTTTGCCGAGGCGGGTGCCGACATCATTACGGTGCATCCTGAAGCCGGACCACATTTGCATCGTACGATTCATCTTATTAAAGCCCACGGCAAGAAGGCCGGGCTTGCGTTGAATCCCGCCACCCCCATTGCCGCCCTTGAGCCTTTGCTCGGCGATCTTGACCTTGTTCTGATCATGACCGTCAATCCGGGCTTCGGCGGGCAGGCGTTCATCGTGTCCCAGCTTGAGAAAATCCGCGCGGTGCGCGGCATGATCGATGCTCTCGGTAAACCCATTGATCTTGAAGTCGACGGAGGAATTGCGGTCGACACGGCGCGCGAAGTCGTCGCGGCGGGCGCGGATGTGCTGGTCGCCGGAACGGCGAGTTTCAAAAACGGGGCGGCGCATTACGCCGCCAATCTCAACGCCCTGCGGGGGTAAGGGGCGGACGTGAAACCGGCGTCGAAAACTCTGCCGACCAAACTGATCGATAAGGTTCGGCGTGGCGTCAAGACGGTTGCCTATGGCAATCCGCTTTACCAAAGGATTATTTCCTCCGGGGAAAATATTCCCGACCGTTTGCGCTTCACGCTGCTGGACGTCTGGCCGGGCGATGCCGAGGCTGGGCGCGCGTTGATCAGCGGCCAAGGCGCTCTTTTTGACCTGTCATTGCCGCAGCGGCATGCTGTGGCGTTGCGGAATCTCCGCGCCGTCGGATCGGATGCGGCGCGGCAACGCGCGCGCGCTTTGATTGAACACTGGCTGCAACGCTATGATCACTGGAACGATGTCGAGTGGGCGCCAGACGTCATGGGCGAGCGCATCGGCGCATGGATTGGCAGTTATGAATTCTTTGCGTCCAACGCCGCGCCGGAATTTATTCAGCGCCTGACGATAAGCTTGCATCGTCAATACAAGCATCTTGTGCGCACTGTATCGCCGGGAATTTCCGGCGTGGAAGGGCTGCGCGCCATCAAGGGACTTGTTCTTTGCGCGCTTAATTTTGACGAAGGGGACAAGGCGCTGGGGCTCGCCGCCGAGCTGATCCATCGCCAGCTTGCCGCCGAAATCTTGCCGGACGGCGGCGTCAGGTCGCGTTCGCCTTCGGCACAGTTGCACATGGCGCGGCATATGATCGATTTGCGCTCAATCTTTAAGGCGGCGGGAATCGAAGTTCCGGTCGTGCTCAACACGTCGATCCATGCCATGATTCCGGCGTTGAAAATGCTCCGGCACGGCGATGGCGGCCTCGCCCTGTTTCATGGCAGCCATGAGGAATCGCCGCTTCTGATCGACGCGGTCATCACGCAATTTGCCGCCAAAGGCCGCGTCATCCGCCGCATGCCGAATATGGGCTACGAGCGATTCGCGGCGGGGCGCAGTTTGTTGATCGCCGATTGTGGCGCGCCGCCGCCGCGCGATCACGACGCGAAAGGTCATGCCGGGTTGCTGGGTTTTGAATTTGGGCAGGGGCGTGAGCGTCTGATCGTTAATTGCGGCGCGATCGCGGTCGCAACGGACGAATGGCGCAAGGCGTGCGCGGCGACGGCGGCGCATTCGACGATAACGATCGAGGACACCAATGCTTGCGAGATTCTGGAGACGGGAGGCCTTGGCTCGGCGGCGCATGTCACGGCGCATCGCTTCGAACAAAACGGCGCCCATTGCCTTGAGATGACGCATGACGCTTACCGCCCGCAATTCGGCATCGTCTGCCAAAGACGGTTGTGTTTGAGCGCCGATGGCGACGAGCTGCAGGGCGTCGATACTGTATCCGGAGCCGTGGGGTGCGGCTATGCTGTGCGCTGGCACTTGCATCCGTCCTTGCAGGCTTCAATTGCGCATAGCGGACAAACAGCTTTGCTGCGCACGCCATCCGGCAACGGTTGGCGGTTGCGGATTGAAGGCCGCGACCTAAGCCTTGAGCCAAGCGTTTACTGCGGATCCGGAGCCCCTCGGCGCAGCTTGCAGATCAAAGTCAGCGGCAAAACCACGGCTATGACGACAGAAATTATCTGGAATTTAACAAAGGAAAAGAAAGGTTAAACTTTTCCGCCGGTCTGACAGGAAAATTATCTCAATTTTTACGCGTCATTAAACCCGCCTTAAATCAAAAGGGATAAAGTGTGTTCCATCGCATCCCTCCCGGAGAAATTCCATGCACACGGATTCATTGAATTACCTTAAAAGTATCGGAATCGACGTCAAACCCGCCGAGTCGCCAGATTTGTGGAACTTTCTTGAGGAACAGGTCGTGCGGCCATCCCATATCGGCCATAGATTCATAGCGATGCCGCCGGCCATTGTTGCCGACGTGATTGTTCAGGGTGAAAATGCGCTGCTGGACGCCATGGTTGTCCAGCATTTGAGAGACGGAAAAATCGGCGAGGTTTCCGAAGTGATCGAGATGCCCTTCGTCGTTGGCACCAACGGCTCCATCATGATCGCCGAAGACAACCACAGCGACATGCTGGATTTGATCGAGCAGCCCGGCACGCATCAGGAACACATCATTCACGTTCTATTGACGGAAGCCGAAGCCATTCCTTCGACTCACCGAGTCACGGTCAAGGGCGGGCTTTATGTTGATGGGCATACGGCGGGCTATTACGATCTTTATCCCGGTGATGCCGATGATCCCGCCGCACAGGCGAAACAAGCGCGGTTGGCAACGTCGTACGAAATCAAAACCCTAGCGCTCGATATGGAAGAGAACATAGACGGCATTGCCATCGTTACCCAAAGGGAATGCGAGGCGATGATAGCACGGGTTAAAGAGCTGCTGGGTTAGGCCTAAACCCGCATCGGCATCAGGACGTAAAGCGCGCTGGCGTCGGCAACGTCCTGAATAATGGCGGGCGCCGTCGCGTCGGCGAGCGTGAAGCGCGCGCCTTCGCCTTCCATCTGTTGCATGATGTCGAGCAGATAGCGCGCGTTAAAACCAACGTCCAGAAGCGAACCGTCATATTTGACTTCCAGCTCTTCGGTGGCGCTTCCGGCTTCGGGAGAGGTTGCCGACAGGATCAGATGTCCCGGCGTCAAGCTGATCTTCACCGCGCGTGACTTCTCCGAGGAAATCGTAGCAACGCGGTCGGTCGCGGCGGCGAAGTCCTGCGTCCGGACTTCCATGACCTTGTCGTTGCCGACAGGGATCACACGCTCATAATCAGGGAAGGTGCCGTCGATCAGTTTGGACGTGATGACGACGCCGTCCATCGTAAAACGCACTTTGGCTTCGGACAGCGCGATTTCGACATCGCCGGAAATTTCATCGATCAACTTGCGAACTTCGTTGACCGTCTTACGGGGCACGATAATGCCGGGCATGCCTGTGGATCCTGCGGGCGCGACCATTTCGACGCGCGCCAGACGATGACCGTCCGTCGCGACGGCGCGCAGCATCTCGACGCTCTTCTGCTTCGCCGTATGCAGGTAGATGCCGTTCAGATAATAACGCGTCTCCTCGGTTGAAATCGCAAAACGCGTGCGGTCAATCAAGGCGCGCAAATCGGCGGCGGAGAGGTTGAATTTTTGCTTCAGATCGCCTTCGGGCATTTTGGGGAAATCATCGACGGGTAAACAACCGAGCTTGAAGTGCGAACGTCCCGAAGACAGCGTCAGCTGATTGCTGGCCGCCGCCGACACATCGACCTGAGCGCCTTCCGGCAATTTACGCACGATTTCATAAAGCGTGTGCGCCGGAGCCGTCACCGCGCCGGACTTGGCAACCTGACCGGCGACAGTCTCATTGATCTCGATCTCCATGTCCGTCGCGGCAAAGGATATGTCGTTGCCGGAAGCGCGGATCAGGACATTGGCAAGAATGGGTATGGTGTTGCGACGCTCAACCACGCTTTGCACATGGCCAAGGCTTTTGAGAAGGGCGGCGCGTTCAAGGGTGAATTTCATGTCGAGGATCGTTTCAAGGAATGACAACACCCTGATATAGCGAAAAAAAAACCTGCCGCCAAGATCAAATACGAATCACATGTGGTTGGCTCTGGCTATTGACCCTCAGGGCAACGCGCTCCATGAATGATGGAGGACTCTTTCAAGTGTACCAGTGAATAGCCGTTTTTGACGATGTTTTGGTCAAAAGTTGATTGCAGTTTGTATTTCCCGACAAGCAGCACCCACGCCTTTCCTTCGGGGCTTGGGATAAATGTCAGGCATGAATTTTCAGGGGTTTTATTATAATCAATATCCGGATTATCAGCATAGAACATGGCCTGAGAACTTACGTCAGCACAGTAAGAAAGAGCGGACGCGATCCAGATCGTCTCTTTCTCTTTGTAAACAAGGCCTCCGTTATCTCGCCGCCTGCGCCCAATCCCTCAAAAAATCCTAGCCGCTAAAAATCATGGAGTGGTAAGTCTTGAACGGAAAGTTGCTTGACTCTTCCCCTGTCGTCACCCTAACTTGCGCGCGGCTTCCGAATTACGAGCGTTGGCATGATCGGCGACACTGAGAACGCAAAGCTCGATGAACTGGAAGCTCGCATTCGGCGGGCTGGAACGCCTCATTTCCCATCGCCAGAAGATTCTGGTGACGCAGGGGATCGTCGGGTCGGCTATGAATTTATAGGTGCAGTTCTTGGCGGCGTGTTTTTGGGATTGGCGCTCGATACAACTTTTCCAAAGATTGCTCCGTGGGGATTGATTGGAATGCTTGTTCTGGGCTTTATCGCGGGAATCTATGCTGTTTGGCGAGCTCTTGAGATGAAAAAGACCGGATCGTAACGGACGAGACACACATGGCCTCGCTGCTTGAAGAGTTTGAAATTCACCCCCTGACCCAGCCGCTTTTTTCGCTCGGCGGGCAGCCTGTGGCTTTTACAAATTCAACGTTCGTCATGCTTTGCGCCATTACCCTCGGCACAGCCTTGATCGTTCTGGCGATGCGACCTCAGGCGATCATCCCCGGACGCTGGCAGATGCTGGTGGAAGCCCTTTATAACGGCATCGCAAATATGGTTGAAAGCACGGCGGGCGATAAATCCCGGCCATTCTTCCCTTTCATTTTTTCGATTTTTATCTTTATCCTGTTTTGCAACTTACTCGGAATGTTGCCTTGGACATTGACGGTCACGAGCCACATCATCGTCAATCTCGGGATTGCGCTGACCCTTTTCTCGATCATCATCATCGCCGGTTTTGTCCGACAGGGGATCGGCTTTCTAAACGTCTTCGTCCCGCACGGCTTGCCTTGGTATTTGGCCTTATTTATCGTGCCGATTGAAATCGTGTCGTTTCTTGTGCGTCCTTTCAGCCTCTCCTTGCGTTTGTTCGCAAACATGCTGGCCGGCCACATGCTGCTCGCGGTTTTCGCCGGCATGACTGGCGCATTGTTGGCTGCCGGTTGGGGATTGAAGCTGGTTGGCATCTTGCCTCTGGCCTTCAACATTGCTATGACCGGTTTCGAGTTTTTCGTCGCGTTCCTGCAGGCTTATATCTACGCCATTTTGTCGTCGGTCTATCTGCGTGACGCCTTGGAAAGGCATTAACGAACCTCAACCCAAATCAGGAGCTTTTTATGGACGGAACGACCCTTAAATACCTCGGCGCAGGCATCGCAATGATCGGCACATTGGGCGCGGGTATCGGCCTTGGTCTGATTTTCTCGGCATGGATTTCTGCGCTGGCGCGCAATCCGGCTGGCGAAAAGAAATACTTCGCTATCGGCATGATCGGTTTTGCCGCGACCGAGCTCGTGCTGCTGATGGGATTCGTCATGGCCTTCCTGCTGAAATCCGCAAGCTGATGCCTGTGGCCTTCCCTCGTTTTGCCCGGCACCGCATCCTGTCTCTGCTATTGACAGGAGCGGTGGTTGTTGGTTCATCGGGCGTTAGGGCTGCCGAGGCTGGCGGAAGCGAAGATTTGCCGCAGCTGAATATGACGCTCTTTCCGGGGCAGCTTTTCTGGTTAGCGGTCTGCTTCGGTTTGCTTTATCTGCTGATGCGGTATGTCGCGTTGCCACGGGTTCAAAATGCTCAGGACAAGCGCAAGAAAACCATTGCCGCCGAACTTGCGGCGGCGCAGGTCGAGAACCACGAAGCCCGATCCGTCATGGCGCAGTATGAAAAGGCGCTCGCCGATGCCCGCGCAAAGGCGCGAGCGGTGATTGAAGCGATCCATCTGGAAACCGAGAACAATCGCGTTCAGGCGCTTGACCGGCAGCAGAGGGTTCTTTTGCGCCAGCTGCATGACGCGGAAATCGGCATCGTTACGGCGCGCACGGCGGCGTTGGGAGAAATTCAGGGCATGGCCACGGATTTGTCCGCAATAATTGTTGAGCGTTTATCGGGCATCAAGGTGGCCAAGTCATGAACGCTTTACTGCAAGACACGATGTTCATCTACGCCGTCACGCTTACCATCTTTGTTGCCTTGTTCTGGTGGAAAGGGCGCAAACATCTGCTCACATGGCTGGACAAGCAAATTCTGGCCATCAGTCAGGAGCTGGAACAAGCGCATCAGTTGCGCCGCGAAGCCGATGAGATGCTCGCCGCAGGCAAAATCAAGCAACTGGAAGCGTTGGCCGAAGCTGAAAAGATCGTCGAACACGCTAAAAGCGAAGCTCAACGTATGCGGTTGCAAGCTGAAGCCGATGTCAAACAACGTATGGCGCTGCAAGAACGCCAAATAGTCGAACGTATCGCCATCGCTGAAGCCGAAGCCGTGGAGGCTATTCGGGTTGCCATGATCGACGCCGCCGTGCGGATGGCGGAGGAAACCCTGCGCACTGGGGTTGATGCGTCCGCAGCGGAGCGGTTAATTGAACAGGCGCTGGCGGAACTGCCGAGCCTTTCATCGAAAAAAGCTAAAGCGGCTTAAAAAGATTCTGCCTTGTCGTGGTGCCTGAAAACCCTAATGCGCCGCTATTCGTGAGCTTGTTTCCAACGTGCGCATGTTCCCGCATGGAGCCTCGGTGTTCTGGATGAAACCCGTGTCGCTGAAATTGAGAAAGATTGTTTGTTTGCTTCTGGCTGCCCAGTTTCTTCTGGGGCTGGGTATTGTTTTCATGCTGCCTCCTTTTGAAGGCACCGATGAAACGGCTCATTTTTCACGACTTCAATCGGAAGCTTTTTTCCCGCAAACGAGCTTGGCAACCGCGCAAAGTCCCCGCGATAACAGTGCCGCGTTTTCTATCTCGACCGACGTGCTGGATTATTATCGTCACGGCCCGATGCCCTATGGATGGATCCATTTTCCGCCGATGCATGAGCATGACCCCGTTAGGATTTTCTACACCTATGACGAATTCTTCAAAAACCAGCCCCTGATGGACGGTTATGCCAAGTCTTACCGCCAAACGCCGTTGGCTGCCGCATATGTTCCCGGTCCCGAACCAAATTGGGAGGGACAGCATCCGGGCTTTTATTACCTGCTTCTGTCAAAAGTCATGAAGCTTCTGGCTGGGCATGCGTCGCTCGTGACTACGCTCACGGTTTTGCGGCTGTTTTCTTTTGTGCTGGCCTTTTCCGGATTCTGTATCGGGCTTTGGGGTACATGGATTCACGGACAAAAGATCGGGTGGCCTAATTATGCGATAATCCTTACGCTCGGTTTGCTTTATCCGTTCCTGATGCCTGAGTACGCGTGGGAATTTGCTCGCCTCGGCAACGACAGCCTGTGCCTGTTTCTCTTCGGCATTATCTGGTTCATGACCTTGTGGCTGATGCGCGATCCACGCAGCGACGCGTGGCTCTTTCTTGGCCTCGGCCTTGGTTTTTCCTGTTTTGCCAAGGCCTTGATGATGCCGGTCGCCTTTGGGATTTTAGGGTTTTTGTTTTTCGAAGGGCTTCGCGCCTCGTTCTCAAAAAAGCCCCAACATCCCGGAGTCTGGCCATCGTTTATTAAAGCCACAGCTCTGTTCCTGCTGATGGTCATGCCGGTCTATGTCATCCGGTACCTATCCCACGGCACCGTCGGCGCAAATGAATTCACCTATGCGCTCCAACAGCCCGACGCGCTTTCGATTATGCGCGAACATCTGACATGGCAGTACATCCGTCCCGGACTTGAGCAAATATTTTATATTTTAGTCTGGATGTCCGCTACCGGATCAGCCCTTGTCGTCGATCTGCCGATGCATAAATTTCTGTATGGTTTCTCGCTTGTCGTTCTGGCGTCGTACCTTCTGGCGCTGGTGCGTGATCGCCGATCTTTTCTGTGCTTGCCGTTTTGGGTCATGGGTCCGGTTCTGTGTGGGCTGTTCGCCCATATTATCGTGGCGCATGTTTCCGGCGGCACTTTTACTCCCGGCTGGTATCTCCACGCTTTGGCGCCAGCATTTATGCTGATTTACGGTCTGGGACTCCACCTATTGACATCGAGAGCTTGGCTAAAACCAATTTTCTTTTGCCTTTCCGCCGTGATTATTGGTCTTAATTTTATCATTGTCTGGGCGCATATGGCCGTATTTTCGGCGTGCGCCGTTCCCAAGGCCAGAGGCGATCTGGTTTATTGGATTGCGCCGCAAGACCTGTTCGCTTGCGCGGGTCAATTCAATCTTGTTATGGATCGGCTTGGCGTTCTGGCTTGGCCATACATGGCATTATCAGGTTTCGGGCTGGCGCTGCTGTGCCTCATGGCTGCGGCGTTTATCGCGTGCCGAAACCAGCCCCGCGTTATCGTGCTGCCAGCATCACTTTGATTCTAGCGGCAACCATTTGCACATCGGTCAGAGGCGTGTATGTCCACGATTCAATCTGACCGCTGAAGGGGCGTGTTAATCCGTCATCACGGAGAGATTGATGGAACCGGCGAAATTTATCGGCGCCTCCCGGCAGGTCGATGACATGAACCGGCTTGCCGGTCGTACATGCTTCGGAAACCATATTGACGCTATCGCAGGTCACGAGAATCGTGTCGGCTAATCCCAACATGCCGTAATATGGATTGTCGCCCTGACCATCCCATATCGTGCAGGGAACGTCGTGCAGCCCCGCCTTCATGATAAGGAGATTGGGCTCGCCCGTGCGGCGCGACGGCGTAATCATCAGGCTGCCGCCGGTTGACTTGATCATCGCAGCAAGTTGGATGGTGAGCTGCCCCGCTTCGCGCGGCGCGAACTGGTAGGAGGAATTGCTTCCGCCAAGCAGAACGGCGATGCGCGGCGACGGTAAATGCCGAACGCTCGGCAGGAGTTTTTCGGCTTCGCGCTTCAGAAGTTCCGGTGTAACCCGGTGAAGGCTGCCGCGTGTGGTCATGACATTTGCGCCTGTCAGCCCGTCATGGCGCGGCACGACAACCAAATCAAAGCGTGACGGATGGATAACGGGGTTCTGCACCTGCACGGTGAAGGTTCCGTTCCCGCCTTTATTGCGGGATGCGCGCCGGACATACAAAGCCGCCGGAACGCTGGCGCGGCCTGTTGCGATCAGCAAATCCGGCCAAGGCGGCGTGATCGGATCGCCCTGCCGACCAAAGGCGTAGCGGAGGCCGTGTCGCAAAAAGGGGCTAAGCTCGCGCCATGGGGAACGTAATTTGACCCGTTTGATCTGAGGCGCTAAACCAAGCGCCTCGGCGAGGCCGAGGCATTGGTTTTCCATGCCCGCCTTGCCGTCGGTAACGACCCAACATGTTATTTTTTTATCAAGTGACATGGGTGCTTTGCCTGTTTTGTCAGAGAGCAAACGCCGGGGTTTAAGTCAAGATCAGTCTATGGTAGCGTTTGGTTTCTCTTGTTTCCACTCTTAGAGGTCAGCATGAAGCGCGTCAAACTGGATCGAATTGACTTGCGTATCCTGCGTGAATTGCAGAAAGACGGGCGCATGACCAATGTCGAGTTGGCGACCCGTGTCGGTATCTCAGCGCCCCCGTGTCTCAGGCGGGTTCGCGCGCTTGAGGAGTCCGGCTTTATTCAGGGTTATCATGCGGACATAGCCGGAGAAAAACTGGGGTGGGGATTGACCGTTTTCACGCTCGTGTCGCTGACTAACCATGCCGAAAGCGATTTGATGGAATTCGCGCGGTTAGCCGCCAGCTGGCCACAAGTGCGGGAATGTTACATGATGACGGGAGACGCCGATTTCATTATCAGGATCGTCGCGGAAAGTTGGGAGTCGTTCCAGAACTTCCTGACGCATCAGTTGGCGGCAGCCCCCAACGTCGCTCATGTAAAATCCGCACCGGCCATGCAGCGCACCAAATTTGATCCCGGGGTTCCGATTGATGAGAAAAATGCGGCTATGCCACAGGATGAGTAATTCATCTTTTGTTCGCGCGTAAATTCTGATACCTGACTCCTTCATCGGGAGAGGCCGCCTTGTTAGCGAATATTGTCGTGTATCTGGTCGATTTCAGTCGGCGCTGGAAATGGCCGGTTGTGTGCTTGGCCTTGTTTCTGGCTCTTGCGTGCGGTTGGTTTGCGGCAACGCATTTTTCCCTGAACACGGACGTTAATCAGCTTTTGGCTGCCGATCTGCCGTGGCGGCAACAGGAAAAATTGTTTGATCGCGCCTTTCCGCAAAAGGCCGACCGGCTGGTCATCGTTGTCGACGGATCAACACCGGAACAAGCCGACGATGCGGCGGGGAAGCTGGCGGAAAAGCTGGCCGCCATGCCCGGCCAGTTCCGCAGCGTCACGCGCCCCGACGCTATCCCCTTTTTCCGCAAGAACGGCCTGCTCTTTTTGCCCAAGGATAAACTCGATGAAACGCTGGAGCAATTAACCGAGGCTCAGCCCATGATCGGCATGCTGAGCAGCGACCCCTCCCTGCGTGGACTGATGACGACGATCGGCTTGATGGCGCAGGGATTCAAATTCGGGCAGACCGACTATGCGCGCCTTGATCGTCCTTTCGCCGCGCTTGCCGCGACAATTAACGCTGCGCTGGCCGGACAGGATGCTCCGCTGCAGCTTGATCAACTAACTGGCGCGACAAGCGCGGATTCTTCACCGCGTGATTTGCGCAAATTTATTCTTACCCAACCACGACTGGATTACAGCGCTCTTTCTCCCGGACAAGCGGCGACGGATCTCGTTCGCCAGACGGTTCATGACCTGCAGCTGACCCCTGAACATGGCGTGCGTGTGCGGCTGACGGGATCCGTGGCTCTGGACGATGAAGAGTTTGCCAGCATCGCCCAAGGTACGGGGTTGGCGACGGCGCTGTCTGGCGTCTTGGTTTTTGGTCTGTTGCTTATTGCGCTGAGGTCGTTGCGGATCGTTTTTCCCATTCTGTTGACGTTGATCGTCGGCCTTGTAACGACAACGGCTTTTGCCCTTTTGGCCGTGGGGTCACTGAACCTGATTTCGGTGGCGTTTGCCGTCATGTTCATAGGTATCGCGGTCGATTTCGGCATCCAGTTCGGCGTGCGATATCGCGATCAGCATCATCTCTATCCCGATCACGCAACGGCGCTGACAAACACGGCGCGGATCATCGCCTTGCCCTTGGCGATGGCCGCTGGATCGACGGCGCTTGGGTTTCTTACGTTTATTCCAACCGAATATCGTGGCGTGTCGGAACTTGGCCTGATCGCAGGCGCGGGCATGCTGATCGCCTTCACGCTTAATATCACGCTTCTGCCCGCCTTGCTCACGGTGACACGCCCGCCCGCTGAGCCGGAATCGGTCGGCTATACTTGGATTGCGCCGCTTGACCGGTTTCTCGTTACGCGGCGGCGAACGATGTTGGCAATAGCCGCAACGCTGATTTTGGTTGGCGGCATCATTATGACGCAACTCAGGTTTGATTTCGATCCGCTTGATCTCAAGGATCCGCATACCGAATCGGTTTCGACGCTGTTCGACATGATGGGCGATCCGGATGCCAGCCCCTATACCATCGATATCCTAAGGCCGTCGCTGGGCGACGCCTCCAGCCTCGTCTCCCAGCTCGGCTCGTTGCCGGAGGTCGATCATGTCATGACCTTGGCCAGCTTTGTGCCGGACGATCAGGAAGCCAAACTTGCCCTCATACATGATACAAAAACCTTGCTTGAACCCACCTTTAGCCTACCGCATCTGCCGGCTCCGAGCGAAAGCGAGGTCTATGACAGCACGAACAAAGTTATCCCTGTTCTGCAAGATATTGGCGCGGCGCACGACTCCGCGCGCGCACTAGCGGCGGCGCTCGAGTTGGTCGTTCAGCGACACGATGCGGGTACGCTTCATCGCTTGCAGAACAATTTGATTGGGGTCATGCAAAAACAAATCGGCGCGATGCGCGAAATGCTGGAAGCCAAGCCCGTAACGGTCGACACCATCACGGACGATTTGCGCCGCGACTGGATCACGACGGATGGGCGCGCCTTGATCGAAGTTTATCCCAAGGGCAATCCGCGCGATCACCGCG
>CAIQVS010000336.1 GCA_903875345.1 uncultured Pseudomonadota bacterium
AAGGACATCGCCTGCCGCCACGGTCAGATGGGGACAGCCACCACGACGATTGGGACCAGCGCGCCATCAACAGGATCAGGATCGCAAGCCCCAAGCTACATTGAGCTCCGCGCCCACGAGGGAAGCACGACGGCGGACCTGACCGAAGATGTAAACGACCATTACGGCAATTGCGCCATGTATCTGGCCAACGAAGCCAGGGAGCAGCAAGCCGTCGTCTCCAGCATGCAGAGATCTGTCCAGAGAGCGCAGGATAATGGTCAGTGCAGACTTGCGGGAAGAGGCGGATATGGGGCGGCGACGCCACCTGCCAATTAGGGGGAGACAAGGAAAAGTAAGGACGTTCTTGCATTCGGCGGTATTTTAATTAACCTGTCGATAATCTTTTTAGGAAAGACTGACGGTCGGGGGTCTGGCGGTTGGTGACAGAGGGTTGGATGTGCAAAAAGATGCTTAGATTTGAAGTCTCGAGGGACGCTCGCATGCCAAACATTAATAAAATTTTCTCTTGCTCCATAAGAGCATTTCCCGCTTTTTTCACTTTTTTGATAATTGCGTTGGTGAGCTTCGGCGCCCATAGCGCATTGGCGCAACCCGCAGTTTTGACCAACACCGCCCCCCCCGGTTCGGTTGGCGATCCCTGTCTCTCAGGTGGCGCTTATGGCTCAGTAAACGGCCACATAGCGATGGCGCTCGCAAACTCCGGCAACGTTAAAAGCGCTGCGGCACAGGCGATCTTATCGTCCTTCGGCACCATAGACGCCGCTGCGAATTATTGCTTTAACCTGATCCAAACGGCTTTTCAGCAAATCCAAAGCATGATCACCGGAATTAGCGGAAATCCCTTCGACTGGATCATGGGAATGGTTCTGGGCATGGTCACCAAAATGATCGTGCAAATGATCCTGACTGAATGTATGGCTATTATTGCGGATCTTCACGCGATCGTTATGTCTATCATGAACAGTATTTGCATTCCTATTCCCCATTTAGGGCTTGGAATAAACGCCTTACACCTGTCCGCCAAGCCATGTCATGGAGTTTCGCTTGGGAATCTCCTTGGAATAAATCCGCTTGGAATGACCCCTTACAATTACCGCAACTTCGGCGCGCCTCAGACATCAGCACCATGATGATTGGCGATAAAAGTTTGCTTGGGAAAAACGACGGGATAAACATGGTTGGTTTGATGCGCCGCGCGTTTTTGAAAACCAGAATGATATTTTCATTTATGGGGCTTTTGTCGCTTCTTCTGACGGTGCCAGCGCAATCACAGGCTGGTGTGGCTGATGTTTTGTCTCCCCCGACTGATATTGCAATTGTCGGCACGGCGCTTTTAAGCGCCGCTGAATTTGTATGGGACCAAGTTGAGGAGCTGATCCACCTCGCTGAGACATCGGTTCAAAAAGCGCTCAGCATGGTATTGGAACAACTCGATAATGCAATGAAGTATCTTAAGATGCAGGCGAATGCCGACTCAAACCAGCTTGAATCGAATCGGCGGGTACTGACGCCGCAGACGATGGAAACCTATACGATGGTGCCAACGACAACGCCCACCGGCGGCACGATGGACATCGGCAGCAGCTCTTTCGCGGCTCCGTCAGGGGGGTCGGCCACCATTACTTACGGCAACAATCACTGCAACTCCAGCAACAGCGTCGCGCAGACGGCCAATGTCGGCGAATCCATGCTCGCACTCGCGGCGGCACTGCAAAACCTGACCCAGCCCGCCAAATCAGGCGCGGATATGCGGGGCAATGCCGCACAAGCCGATTTGCTCGACGAATGCCGGTGGGGTTTTCGTGACACCAACGATCCGGCTATTCACGGTGTTTGTAGCGGGGTGACCTCCACCCAAAGTTTCGGCAATTATGTTAACGCTGATCTTCAGGCGCGCACCATTTTCGCAAGCCGTCAGTATTCCATCCCGAAGGCAACAAAAGTATCTTCGGGCAATGTGCCGATGTTGGTTCTGCCCACCCCAAGCGCCGTGGTCAATACCGATGAAATGAACTTCGTCGCCGCCGTCTATGCCTGCAAACGCTTTCGCCCGCGCAGCGCGCTGCCCGTCACCAATGCCACCCCCACGGCCAATTCCGCCGACGCCATCGAGGCGCGCCTCAATGATTCTGCCTCGTCAAATGGGGTCAACGACCAATGCATTTTGGAAATCGCCAAACGCGTTAGGATATCCAGTGCCTTGGCAAGCGCCGCCAGCTGCAGTACCTCAGGCAGCAGCACTCCCAGCGTGATTTGCCTCGCCTTTGCCGCCGAGCAAAACGCCTGCATCGCGATGGCGAACCACGGCGACATCTCGCAGGCGGATTATACCGAATGCACCCAGAACGGTCGCAGCTGGCTGCAGATGCAGAAGGACATCGCCTGCCGCCACGGTCAGATGGGGACAGCCACCACGACGATTGGGACCAGCGCGCCATCAACAGGATCAGGATCGCAAGCCCCAAGCTACATTGAGCTCCGCGCCCACGAGGGAAGCACAACGGCTGCCCTGAGCAGAGATATAAACAACCATTACGGCGATTGCGCCATGTATCTGGCCAACGAAGCCAGAGAACAGCAATCCATCATCTCCAGCATGCAAAGCGCACTGCAGGAATCACAGGAAAGATGCTCTCCCGACGGGGGAACGGCAAGACCGACACCGCCTCCAGCCAACTAGGGTATCTTGTCGGCGGAAGCTCTTTTCGTTACTGCCTGAGACGCCTCTTGATTATTCAGGCCGTCGTCTGCTATGCCCTAGCCCTTCTGTCACGGTGCGGCCATGGCGGAATTGGTAGACGCGCTAGCTTGAGGTGCTAGTGGGGGAAACCTCTTGGAAGTTCGAGTCTTCTTGGCCGCACCAGTTTTGAAACAAGGATGGCGTTATCTGCGCGCCGAAAAAAATTCCTTTAATAATTGCGCCGCTTTATGTTCTTCCATTCCACTGACAACTTCGGGTGCGTGGTGACAGGTCGGCTGCGTAAAGAAACGCGCGCCATGATCGACGCCTCCGCCTTTGGGGTCATAGGCGGCGTAATAGACCCGCCGCAAACGGGCAAAACTGATAGCCGCCGCGCACATAGCGCAAGGCTCAAGCGTCACATACAGGTCACAATCGGTTAATCGCCCCAAGCCGGTTGCCTTGGCTCCTTCGCGGATCGCCAGCATTTCGGCGTGCGCCGTCGGGTCGCGCCATTCCTCGACGCGATTGCCCACTTGCGCAATAACGCGGTTCCCTGCAGCGACAAGGACAGCGCCAACGGGTACTTCTCCGCGCGCCGACGCCTGCTCGGCTTCCCGTAGCGCCATGTTCATGAAATCAGGCATAAGGCTCGACCTGCTCCGTTTAATCCCCTACATTCCCATTTATGACTGACAAATCTGAAAAAGGCGAGCGTATCGCCAAACGCATAGCAAGATCCGGACTTTGTTCGCGCAGAGACGCCGAGCGATTGATTGAGGAAGGCCTTGTAACCGTTAACGGCGAGGCGCTGAAATCGCCTGCGTTGAACGTCACGGAGGACAGCGTCATTACTGTTAACGGCAAGCCATTGCCCAAGGCTGACGAACCGCGCTTGTGGCGTTATCACAAGCCGACCGGCGTCATTACGACAACGCGCGATCCGCAGGGACGGCCAACCGTCTTTCAGAAACTGCCGCCTGAAATGCCACGCGTTATCAGCATTGGCCGTCTGGATTTCAACACCGAAGGCTTGTTGCTGCTTACCAACGACGGCGATCTGGCGCGGCATATGGAATTGCCGAAGAACGCATGGATTCGCCATTACCGCGTTCGCGTTTATGGCGCGGTCGATCCGGCCAAGCTTGTGGCGCTTGAGAAAGGTATCACGTTATCCGGCGTTCATTATGAATCCATCAAGGCTGAAATCGATGGATCGGCGAAGAAAGAAGGCGCGGACGTTCCCAAAAACGTCTGGCTGAATGTCAGCATCCGCGAAGGCAAGAACCGCGAAGTGCGTAAAGTCATGGAGCATTTGAACCTTCAGGTCACGCGGCTGATCCGCGTCGCCTATGGTACGTTCCAGCTTGGCAAGCTGCCGCGCGGAGCCGTTGAAGAAGTGCCGCGCCGGGTTCTGCGCGATGCGCTTGGAAAATTTCTCGAAGAGATCAAGAAATAAGAGATTCAAGATGCGGATTGTCGGTGGAACTTTATCGGGACGCAAAATCGAGCCCCCCCTGAGCCTCACGACGCGGCCCATGATGGATCGTATTCGTCAGGCTCTGTTCAATATTCTGGAACACCACGATTGGGGTAACGACATAGGCGACGTCCTGCATACGACGCATGTTCTGGATGCTTTTTGCGGCACGGGGGCGTTAGCCTTTGAATCCCTGTCGCGCGGCGCGGCGCACGCGACCTTGTTCGATAAAGATCGTGAGGCACTGACAATCGCGGGTAAAAACGCCGAAACGCTGGGCGTTAAAAAGTCCTGCGCAATTCTTGCTGCTAACACGCTCCAACCACCTGCCGCAACCGTATCCTGCAAACTGGTTTTTCTCGCGCCGCCTTATCGCAAGAACCTCATCCCACCCGCCCTGCAAGCGCTGGACAAGGCCGGATGGATTATGCCACACGCACTCATTGTCGCCGAAACGGCTAAAAAAGAAACGCTTGAGTTACCGTCCGGATACGACATTTGCTTTACGCGTACCTACGGCGACACCGCGCTGCATTTCGTCACAAGGACGTCAAGATAACCTGCAGGCGCACGCTCTGGCTGATTAGGCGGCCTGCATGATCAGCGGCTCGACCTGATCAAAGAACACGAGCGCCTCGGCAACCCACTCCCCGATATTTTCACCGGAAGATGTCAGGAGATTTTCATCTGTTTCTTGCGCGTCATCGCTGACCACGATACCCGCAGCCTTAAGTTCCACATGAACATCGGCGGAAGCCGCGACTCTGCGACCGGATGTTTTGCCGGTTAAGGCCAACAATGCGGCACCTGCCCCGATTGCGGCAATGGGCTTTCCTGCATCGATGAAATGGCTGACGATCCGGCGGGTATGGAGATTAGTTTTAAGCTTGGCGATACTGCGCTCGCCGCCCGGCAAAACGAGAATATCAAAATCCGATCCAAGCGCTGCGTTGATCTGAATATCGTTCGGGAAATAATGCCCCCAGCCATTCCCCTGCCAACCATTGACCAATCCCTGTTCCGGGGCGACGGTCTTGATATTCGCCTTGACCTTTGTGAGAGCCCTTTGAATTTCTGTCATTTGATTTTCATCAAAACCATTGGCAACCAAAATAATGACGTTCTTACCGGCTAGTGACATGGGTTATTTATCTCCTATCATCATTGATGAATAAGAAAAAACGAGCGCGGAATTATTCAGGCGCAAGGTCTTTATCTTACACTGATCTGCAGTCGGGCATCTTTGACACCAAACGAAAACTGCTTTCATCCGCACCATATTGCACAAAATTCAACTTATTGGAATTATTGATTTAGTTTCAAGACGTTCTCTTGGGCAAAATGTTGCATGAAAGTCGCAAGCCCCATCATTAATAAGCGATTAGCATTCATAGTGTTAGAGTGAACCATGACACGCACATGGGAATTTTCCGACAATAAGGCTATGCCGTTCGACTTGGTTCGTGAACAGGATTTTATTCTGCGTTTGCGACGGTTGCAGCGGCTTGGAACCCCTCATTTCGTCGTTAATCTTGTTTTAAGCGCCATCGATTCGTTGGCCAGAAATAAAGGGGCGCTGGAGGCCGTCGAAGCCGGCCTGAAAGAGTTGGTCAAAATCACCGGCGGAACCTATGCCGAAATGTCAAACGGCGACGCCTTCATAATATGGGAAGAAACGTCCAACTCTGCCGCGCTGCTTCAGCGGCTTGCCGATGTTATCAAGCCCGCCAGCTCAGGCGCTGATCGTCAAGGCAACTATCTGATTACATACAATGTGCCGACCGACTACATGAAGTTGCGCGAACGCGCCAATGAATATGTGGAAATGATACAGGCGGCGCAGACTTCCCCAGTGTATACTCCTGGTCCATCGGAAGCCCTGCTTAGCGAAGCCGCGCGCGGTCCCTTGACGGCGTGGAGCGTCGATCAAATTGGGCGCCTGATCAACGAAATCGATCTTCAGCCCTATCTGCGGGCACAGCCCATATATAAATACGAGGAAAACAATACATGGCAGTCTATCCGCACGGAGTATTACGTCAGTTTTAACGACTTGAAGCGGCAACGGTTTCCAAAAATTGACGTCATCACGCCGGAGCGTTTGTTTCTGGCGCTCTGTGAAATCATCGACCAGAAACTTCTTGTTGAACTTAGCGCAAAGCCGAGCGCCATTCTGGGACATCCCGTTAATCTTAACATCTCGGTCGAAGCGATTGTCGGAGCAAGCTTTCCGCGTTTTGTGCGCACGATCCCCGCCGCGCAAAGATCTTCGATTGTGTTCGAATTGCACCGTGGCGATCTTCTGGTTGATTTTACGCGCACGCTAGGCGCAATCGACACGCTGAAAGAGCAAGGATTTCAGGTGGCGTTCGACAGCATCACTCCGGATATGATGCCCTATCTCAATTTTAACAACCTGCGTTTCGATTATATCAAACTGAATGTCGCCCGTGAACGAACAGCCCAACTTTCGGATTCAAACGTTCGCAAAGCCCTTATGCAAATCCCGCTCGAAAAAATCATCTTTTTCCGTTGCGACAATGAAGCGGCGCTAAGAATTGGGCAAAGCCTAGGTATACGCTTGTTCCAAGGCTGGCTGATTGACGATTTGTCCGGCGATAAAAAGAAAAAGACCTGAATGTTCAGGCCTGTCCTTAAACGAATGCTGTCAATGCCGACATGACATCGGGCGTGGAACCGTTCGAAAGATCGTTTAGGTAAGAAGCCGCTGCGGTACCGGCGTTGTAACTTCCTGATCCTACCGTTCCGTTCAAGATCGCGTTTTGATACGTTTGCGCCGATGCGGTTGTATGATCTTGCTGCGTATAGCTTAGACCGGAATAGAGGGCGAAGTTATAGGTTTGGGTGTTTCCTCTATCTGCGTTAGGCGCATAGGAAACTTTGACAGTATACTGTTCATTCTTCAGGTTTAGGCCGGTCGAAGACGTTAGATCATTAAACGCCGTTTGCTGGGCAGCGGTTCCATAGTTGTCGGCGATAACATGAAGCCCCGACACGTCATAAAGCTGCACGCGCAGATCCGAAGTATTGGTTGAGTTTGTAAATTTGAACTTGGCTGAAGAGCCTTGCTGAAACGTAAAGCTGTAATAATCGGCGGAGTCAGCCGTCGTCAGCTGGCTGAGAACCGACAACGACGTTTTGTTTTCGGACAGCCAGCCGATATTCGTAGCCGAAAGGGCGTTCTGGTTAATGCTGTTGTAGGCCGACCGCGAGAAGGACTGAGCATTGGCCGCCTCATAGACATTAAGGTTGCTGCCATAACTATTTGCGTTGGAACTGTTGGATGACGCACTCGGCAATTTCGCCGTGGTTTGATAACTCTGAGCATAGGAAGTGCCGGAATAAAGCTGCAAATTATAGGATTGCGTGGCCGTCAACGCCTGTTTCGGCGGCACCGACACTTTGACGGTATAATTGCCGTTTGCGGCGCCGAGCCCCACGCCTGACGTCAACTCAATATAGGCCTGCTGCTGCGCGCTCGTGCCATAATTATCCGCAAGAACCGAGCCGCTGCTGTTATAAAGCTGCACCCGCACAGCGTTGGCGTTGGGATATTGCGTCGTGTTATTAAACGCCAATTTGATGGCGCTGCCCTGCTGAAAATTAAAACTGTAATATTCCGTTGAATTGGTCGTCGCCAGCTTGCTTGTGGCTGACAGCTGGGACTGATTTTGAATGAGCGTACCAATGTCAATGGCATTCGCTGCCGTAGGGTTGGACGCAAACGTCGCTGACTGGGCATAGGCATCGACGTTGCCCGACGAGGCGACGCTGTTCGCGGCGCTGACGAACAAATTCATTGTGGGAAAAATACGGTTTGCTGATGGTTAAAACCGGCAGCCTGCATTTCGCCGCGCATTTCCGCCAGAATTTTCATGTGGAACAGGGCG
>CAIQVS010000337.1 GCA_903875345.1 uncultured Pseudomonadota bacterium
ACTATTCCGCCCTGCACAACGGCGTCCATCATTATTACCGCATATTTAGCAGCGGCGGCAGACGACGGCATTTCTTTTACAGCCGAAGGCTGTTCTCCCGGCGCGCTTAAAGTCGGCCTTAAAGACGAGGATGCACAGCCAGCGAAAGTGAGGCAGCAAGCAATGGCGGCGCTTGAGAAATGATGGGGCAGCTGCATTATGTTTTCCTGAAAATAAGTGAAACGATGGCCGATATTAACGGAAAAACAAGGCTGGAGCGCAAGGTCTTTTTTACTTGCATCCAACCGCCCCTTGATCGATCAGGGACTTATGGTAGCTTCAGGCGACATTAACCAAGGGTCAAAACCATGAATCTCGATCAAACCAAGCAACGCATGGAAGGTGCGCTGGATGCGCTGCGCAAGGAATTCGGCGGTCTCCGCACGGGGCGGGCTTCAACCAGCCTGCTCGATCATATCCACGTCGATGCCTATGGCAGCGCCATGCCGCTTAATCAGGTCGGTACGGTGGGCGTGCCGGAGCCGCGCTTATTGACGGTTCAGGTGTGGGACAAGGGGTTGGTGAAATCGGTTGAGAAGGCGATCCGCGATTCCGGCCTCGGCCTCAATCCGCAGCCGGACGGTCAGCTGGTGCGCGTGCCTTTGCCGGAACTCAGTCAGGAACGGCGGCAAGAGCTGGCCAAGGTGGCGGGCAAGTTTGCCGAATCTGGCCGCGTCGCCGTGCGCAACGTCCGCCGCGACGCGATGGACGCGCTGAAGAAGGAACAGAAAGACGGCAAGATTTCCGAGGACGAACACAAGACCCAAAACGACAAGGTGCAGAAACTCACCGACGAATTCATCAAGAAAGTCGATGAGATTCTGGCGGCGAAGGAAAAAGAAATTACGCATGTGTAAGCGGTCGGGGGTAAGAGGCTAGAGGTTGGGAACGATGGTTGATATTCAGGCTGTTTATCTCTAACCTCTGATCACTAAACTCAAGCCTCAAGTCTCCAGCCCCCGGAGCCCCCATGAAATCCATCGTCATTGCCGGTTATGCGCGTTCCCCGTTCTGTTTCGGAAACAAGGGGGAATTGGCGAAGATACGCCCCGACGATCTGACGGCGGCGGTGGTGCGGGCGCTGGTCGAACGCGCCAAGGTCAACCCCGACGACATTGAGGATTTACTGCTCGGCTGCGCCTTTCCCGAAGGCGAGCAGGGGCTGAACACCGCGCGATTGGTCGTGCTGCTGGCCAAGCTGCCGATCTCGGTCGCGGGCACAACGATCAACCGCTTCTGCGGCTCGTCGATGCAGGCGGTTCACAGCGCGGCGGGCGCGATTGCGATGGGCGCTGGCGACGTTTTCATTTGCGCCGGAGTCGAATCGATGTCGCGCGTTCCGATCGGCGGCTTTAACCCATTGCCGAACCCAACCTTGGCGGAAAACTCCCAAGCCTATATCAGCATGGGCATGACGGCGGAAAACGTCGCGGTTAAATATGGCCTCGCGCGGCGCGAGCAGGAGAATTTCGCGGTCTTGTCGCACGCCAAAACTTCGGCGGCGCAGAAGGCCGGAAAATTCATCGACGAAATCGTGCCCATCGCGACGCCAAACGGCGCCGTCGATCAGGACGGCTGCATCCGCCCCGAAACCACGGGGCCGAAGCTTGCGGAACTGAAACCCGCCTTTGACGCAAAAGGCACCGTGACGGCGGGGACTTCGGCGCCTCTGACGGACGGAGCCGCCGCCGTGTTGCTGGCGAGCGAGGATTACGCGCGCGCCCACAACTTGCCCATTCTCGCGCGGATCAAGGCGATTGCCGTCGCGGGCTGCGCGCCGGAGATCATGGGCATGGGGCCGGTTCCCGCGTCGCAAAAAGTGCTGCAACGCGCCGGTCTGACGATAAAAGACATCGATATTATCGAACTCAACGAAGCTTTCTCCAGCCAGTCCTTGGCGTGCATCCGCGAGCTTGCCCTCGATCCGGCGAAGATCAATCTCGATGGCGGCGCGCTTGCGCTCGGGCATCCTCTGGGCGCTACCGGAGCGCGCATTGTCGGCAAAGCGGCGGCGCTGCTAAAACGGGAAGGTAAGACATATGCCCTCGTCTCGCAGTGCATCGGCGGAGGGCAGGGAATTGCAACAATTTTGGAAGCGGTTGGGTAATGCCTGAAATATGCCGATTTTTTGGCATTATCATAGCCATGTTTTACAACGAACACGCGCCTCCGCATTTTCATGTTCGTTATAGTGGCCAAAAAGCGATCATTGGAATTGATGCCCTGACGATATTGGAAGGAAAATTATCGCCGCGCGTTCATGGTCTTGTGATAGAATGGGCGTCGCAGCATCAGGACGAATTGCGCGAAAACTGGCGGTTGGCGCGCGTAGAAGCAGACTTGCATAAGATCGAGCCACTGGAGTAGTCATGCTCAAGGACATCGTCGAGGTTAAACCTCTGCCCGACCGCAAGCTGTGGGTGCGGTTTGAGGACGGCATCAGCGGCGTCTACGATGTCGGCGCGAACGTGAAATTCAGGGGCGTTTTTGCCACGCTTGAAATGCCCGAGGAATTTGCCAAAGTTACCGTCAATCCGGATCTCGGAGTCGTTTGCTGGCCGAGCGGAGCCGATCTGGATTCAGATGTTATCTATGCCGTCGTGACCTGCAAGCCAATCGCGTTCAATCAACAATCATTCCTGCCCGCCTGAGAAAGGCTATCGCCATGTCTAGCATCAAAAAAGTCGCCGTCATCGGTTCCGGAGTCATGGGCAGCGCCATCGCCGCGCATGTCACGAACGCGGGCATTCCCGTGTTGCTGTTGGACATTGTTCCGAAGGACGGCTCCGATCGCAACGCCGTCGCCAAGGGCGCTTTGGAGAAATTGCAGAAGACCGAACCCGCGCCTTTCATGCATCCCAAAAATGCGAAATTGATTACGCCCGGAAATCTCGAAGACGATCTCGGCAAGCTGGCGGATGTCGATTGGATCATCGAATCCATCGTGGAAAATCTGCAAATCAAAACCGATCTTTACAAAAAAATCGACGCGGTGCGGAAGCCCGGTTCTATCGTCTCGTCGAACACTTCGACCATCCCCCTGCATGTGCTGATCGGCGGCCAGTCGGAACGGTTCGCCGGCGATTTTCTCATCTCCCACTTTTTCAACCCGCCGCGCTATATGCGCTTGCTGGAGCTGGTGACGGGTCCGAAGACGCGCCCCGGAGCGGCCGACATCATTCGCGATTTCTGCGACCGCAATCTCGGCAAAGGCGTCGTCCCGTGCAAGGACTCGCCCGGCTTTATCGCCAACCGTCTTGGCATTTTTCTCCTGCAAGCCGCCGTCAACGCCGCCTTCAAGCTCGGACTGACGGTCGAAGAAGCCGACGCGGTCTTCAGCAAGCCTGCGGGCATGCCGAAGACAGGCGTGTTCGGCCTCCTCGATCTCATCGGCATCGATCTGATGCCGTTGATCGCCAAGAGCTTCTTCGCGACGTTGCCGCCGGACGACGTGTATCGCTCGATTTATGTCGAACATCCGCTGGTCGCCAAGATGATCGCGGACGGTTATACGGGACGCAAGGGCAAGGGCGGATTTTACCGGATGACGAAGACCGAATCCGGCAAGGTGAAGGAAAGCATTGATCTCAAGACCGGAAATTACGCCCCGTCGCGGGACGCCAAACCCGCCGCGATTGAAGCGGCCGGAAAGAATCTGCGCGCGCTTTGCGAAGCTCCGGACAAAATCGGCGTATTCGCGTGGACGGTGTTGTCGCAAACGCTCAGCTATGCCGCCTCGCTCGTGCCGCAAATCGCCGACGATGTCGTCGCCGTCGATGCGGGGATGCGGCTCGGCTTCAACTGGCAATGGGGACCGTTTGAGCTGATCGATAAGCTCGGCACCGATTGGTTGGCGGATCGCCTGAAATCCGAAGGCAGGCCGGTGCCCGAATTTTTGCAGAAAGCGGTGGGACGTTCCTTCTATCGCGTCAACGACGGACGCCTTAGCTTTCTCGGCACCGACGGCAATTATCACCCGGTCGAACGTCCGATTGGCGTTCTGCTGCTGTCGGACATCAAACGCGGCGCGACTCCCGTGGAGAAGAATGGTTCGGCAAGTCTTTGGGACATCGGCGACGGCGTTCTGTGCCTCGAATTCCACACCAAGATGAACGCGATCGATCCCGACACACTGGCGATGGTCAAGAAATCCGTTGCCACGATTACGGAAAGCAAGGGCAAATGGAAAGGTCTCGTTGTCTACAACGAAGCCGATAATTTCTCTGCCGGAGCCAATCTCGGCATGGCGCTGTTTGCGCTCAACATCGCCATGTATCCGGCAATCGACGATCTGGTGAGGCAGGGGCAGGACGCCTATCAAAGCCTGCGCTTCGCGCCGTTTCCTTCGGTTGCGGCTCCGGCGGGGCTAACGCTCGGGGGCGGGTGCGAGATCACGCTGAATTGCTCGGCGACGCAGGCGTTTTCCGAAACCTATATCGGGTTGGTCGAAGTCGGCGTCGGGTTGATCCCCGGCTGGGGCGGATGCGCGCAGATGCTGGGTCGCGCCTTTGCCGTCAAGAAACGTTTCGGTGGCCCGATTCCGCCGATCAGTCAGGTGTTCGAGACGATCAGCATGGCCAAAATGGCGAAGTCGGCGTTCGACGCGCAAGACCTCGGCTATCTGCGACCGACCGACGGCATCACGATGAACCGCGACCGGTTGCTGTATGACGCCAAGCAGCGCGTTCTCGATCTCGCCAAGGATTACCATCCGCCGGAGCCGTGGACCTATAATTTGCCGGGACCCACCGGACGCGCCGCGCTCAATCTCGCCATCGAAGGCTTCAAGCTGATGGGCAAGGCCTTGCCGCATGACGTGACGGTGTCGAAAGGGCTGGCGACGATCCTCAGCGGCGGCGATTGCGACCTGACCGCGCCTGTGACGGAGAAGCAGATTCTGGAACTGGAACACAGCGAATTCATGAAGCTGGTGCAAACGCCTGAAACGCAAGCGCGGATAGAACACATGTTAAAGACGGGGAAACCGTTGAGGAATTAGACTTTTTGATATGCTTGTTTTGATCGATGAAAGCGGTGATCCCGGATTTAAGTTTAAGAAAGGATCATCGTCACACTTTGTCGTTTCTATGGTGGTTTTTACCGATAGGACAGAAGCCGAAGCGTGCAGCGCGGCAATACAGGCCTTGCAAAAAAGGCTGCATGTTTTCCCTGAGTTCAAATTCAGCAGTTGTAGAGCAGAGGTCAGAGATAAATTCTTCGCCTGCGTACAAGAATTTAACTTTTCGATCTATCCGCTGGTCGTCGTTAAGCGTGACATTTATGATCATGCATTGAGATTGGATTGCGATAAATTCTACAGTTACTTTGTGCGGCAACTCCTGTCGTCTCACCAATCTTTGTTAGCCAACGCACATATAAAAATCGACGAAAGCGGCGATAAGGAATTCAAAAAAGAATTTGTTGCTTACTTGCGCAGCAACACGACCCACGCTTCCATTAAAAGCGTCAAATTCAAGGCGTCAAAAAACGATCACCTGATTCAGTTGGCGGACATGGTAACGGGAGCGATTGCTCGGCGATACAGTAACAAAAAGGACAATGCTCGCTGGTACGAAATGCTGTCGTCAAAAATTCTAGATTTACAGGAGATACGTTAAAACCCGAAGGGCGTTCTCACATCCTATCTCGATGATTACCGAGAAAGCACCCCATCCGGGGCCGGTTCGGATTGTGAGAACTAGGTGCCACCACTATAGTCCGAATTAGTACAAATAGCAACAAAGTTGCTATCAATGACTTACCACCCCATGATTTTCAGTGGTGCTAACGAATCGTTCACAAGTTATTGATTCAAAGGCTTCTTTCAATTTTTGAAGGAGGCGTTGGTGGGAACGGTTGAGCATTTGGCGAAGTGCGTTGAGCAGGATTTAACAGCGA
>CAIQVS010000338.1 GCA_903875345.1 uncultured Pseudomonadota bacterium
CCTCACCCAACCTCTCCCGCAAGCGGGAGAGGGGCTCCTCCGCTCTTGCTTCAAAGTTTATTCTCTACGATTAAGCTGGCACGGGCCACTAGGGAAAAAGCATCGCCGTCCGGAATGACGAATCCTCCTTGGATTTTCGCGTGAAGGATCATCATGCCTGACTCCCATCCCCTCCACATCACCGTCCTCACCTTGTTTCCGGAAGTGTTTCCGGGGGTGCTGGGCGCGAGCCTGCCCGGCAAGGCGTTGAAAGACGGTCTGTGGCGGCTTGAGGCTTTGGACATCCGCTCTTTCGCAACCGACAAGCATGCGACTGTCGATGATACGCCCTATGGCGGCGGAGCCGGAATGGTGATGCGCGCGGACGTGATCGACGCCGCCATTCGCGGAGCGGAAGCGCGGTTCGGCGCTCCGTCGCGGAAAATTTACCTGTCGCCGCGAGGCCGGGTGCTGGATCAGGCTTTGGTTAAGGAGCTGGCGGCGGAGCCGTCTTTGCTGCTGCTCTGCGGGCGTTACGAAGGCGTCGATCAGCGCGTTCTGGACGCTCAGAATATGGAGGAAATCAGCCTCGGCGACTTCGTTCTCGCGGGTGGCGAGGTTGCGGCGATGGCCTTGATCGAGGCGTGCGTTCGGTTGCTGCCGGGGGTGGTCGGCAACGCCGCGACGATGGACGAGGAGAGCTTCGAGGCCGGATTGCTGGAATATCCGCATTATACGCGGCCTGCGGAATGGCAGGGCAGGGCGGTGCCGGATGTCCTGCTCTCCGGCAACCACGCGCAAATTAAGGCTTGGCGAAAGGCTCAATCGGAGGCTATAACACGCCAACGTAGGCCGGATTTGTGGTCGTCGCTGCAAAAAATGTATTGAAAACGACGGATTGAATAAAGAATAGATTTTGTCTGTGAAGATAAAAGTATTTTATGGAGGTTTATTGTGGGACAAGCGCAGATGATATTACACGATATTTATTTGGCGCGTTATGGACGCTCCTATGATCCGATCCGCACCCAAGATCGTCAAGCCTTTTTAAATGAGCTTCTCAGATTTAGAGGCGAGCTTGCAAATGGCGGGGTTAAAACAGTGAGCCCGGCTTCGGTCAATAATTGGCTGCTGCCCGAACAAACGATAAAAGAACCTAAAACTGCCGCCTCCAAACGTTTTTTGCATGCGTATATGTCGTGGGCGATCCAACGAGGTGACGTCCAGCAGGACAGTGAAATTTCCAGAAGGGTTATGAATGCCCTTGAACCCTACAGCGGCAATCAGAAACGCCGTCCATTGGGATTATATGAAGACGCTGCGCGTGAACTGACCGACAGAGGATATACATACAAGGATATTCAATTTTTAAAGTTAAATTTCAGGAAAGCGATAGAGTGGATCGACACCTGTCATCGCGCAAAAGGCCGACGGCCTCGTGTAGTGTTAACTGAGCCTCCGGCATTAACGGGACGGTTTGCTCCACCGGCTTTGGCCGAAAGGCTGCGCGACAAAGTGGAAGAGTTAGATGTTCGGGAAATACGTATTTTGAAGCTTGCAATTAACGGCTTGATTAGCTAAACAGGCGAAAAGAAATAAGGAAATATGGCAATGAATCTCCTACAGAAAATCGAACAGCAGCAGCTTGATAAGCTGAAAACCGTCGCCAAGGTCGCCGAATTCGGCATCGGCGATACCGTGACTGTGAACGTCAAGGTCGTCGAAGGCTCGCGCGAACGCGTGCAGGCCTATCAGGGGCTTTGCATCGCGCGCAAGAACGCGGGCGTCAATTCGTCCTTTACCGTGCGCAAGATTAGCTATGGCGAAGGCGTCGAACGCGTGTTCCCGCTTTACAGCCCGCGCGTCGAGTCGATCGAACTCGTCCGTCGCGGCAATGTTCGCCGGTCGAAGCTGTACTATCTCCGCGCGCTACGCGGCAAGGCGGCTCGCATTACGGAACGCACGGATTACGAAACGGTGGCGGCAAAGAAGACCGAAGCCAAGAGCGCGTAATCACTGCCGCGCGAACAGCGCAATCGTCAGCAATGTACCGATCGTGATGACGATCATGCGCAGGATGCGTTCGTTCACTTTGTAAATCAGGCGCACGCCGACTTGCCCGCCGAGGCTTGAGGCGACGGCGCCGACAAGGGCTTGTGTCCAGCCTATATCCGGCGAAAAAACGAAAACAAGTACGGCGGCGGTGTTCATGACTCCGGCGAGGATATTTTTCGTTGCGTTAGCTGCTCGGATCGTCGTTCCGGCCAGCGTCAGCGCGGCCAGCATTAAAAAGCCGATGCCGCCGCCGAAATAGCCGCCGTAAATACTGATCCCGATTTGCGACAGGATAGAACCCCAACGCCCCATATGATGTTGGCTGGATTGTCCGTCGGGTTTCTTGCGAAAGCTGCCATAGGCGAACAGTCCGGTGGCTATCAGGATCAGCCACGGAACGAGTCGTGCAAAAAAAGCTGGAGGCGTTTGCAGCAAGAGCGCCGCGCCGACGGCTCCGCCAAGCAGGCTGATGACGAACAGGGCGCGGAGCGAAAGTTTCGGCGTGCCGCCCGCCATTTTGCGCCCCACAAATCCCGTCGCGACCTGTGTCGGGAACAGCGCGATCGTCGAGGTCATGTTCGCGGCACGTGGATCAAGCCCCGTCAGCAGCAAGGCCGTCAGCATCAGAAACGATCCGCCGCCCGCTATGGCATTGGTGATCCCGGCCGCAAAACTGGCGACGGTTAGCAGGACGATTTGCAGGATTGAGAGGTGGAGCATCGACAAAGCGGGCTACGTATACAGCCAATACTTGCCCTTGCTATCGAGGGTGCGCTTGTAGCCTGAAACGGGGTTGGCGGTCGCCAGCATTTCCCCCGAATAGAGCGGCACGGACATTGTTTTGACGGCTTCCGGCAGGCGTGGAACGATGGGACGCAGGAGTTTGTAGGCGAAAGGCATGAACAGTTCCGTCATCAAATAAAAGAATTCTATTTGCAGCCATTTCCAGTGGTTTTTACACTCCGTCATTTCGAAGCCGCACTTGTCGAGAAGCATCGCCAGATTTCTTGCCGAAAACAGGTAGATATGCTCAATCGGAACATAGGGCGGCCAATGGCTGCCCATGATGCTGTGCAGGCTCGAAGACGTATTCGGCGTTTGTAACACCAGAAGCCCGTCGCTGCTTATCAGACGCCGTATGGTCTTCAGAAATGAAACCGGGTCGGGGACATGTTCGATCACGCCGATCGCGGTCACGACGTCGAATCTTTGTCCTTCGTTCTTTTCCGCGAACTGTTCGATCGTGCCGTTGGAAATACGGCCATCGTGTTTCTTTCCCGCGATGGCGGCGGCGTCGGACTGAATCTCGATCCCATAGGTGGTCGCGCCTTTTTCCTTAAAGATATCGAGCAGTCTGCCGTCGAGGCAGCCAACGTCCAGTATGGTTTGTGGCGCCTTGCCGCCGTTAAGGGAGATGACCCACTCAGCGATTTTTCTGTGTACGCTATCCTCGCGCGGATAATTGACCCGCACGGCATAAGAGGCTTTTTCAGTTTGGCTCTTGTAGTAATCCGCGATTTGGGCTTCGGTCGGCAAAGGCCATGTGATTTCGAGCCGACAAGACGTGCAACGGAAATAGCGAAACCCGTTTTTCCGGTGCAGAGGCTGCCACGTATGACCCTCGCAAACAGGACAGGAATGCGCCGGATATTCGTCTGGGGGCATATTGAAGCTCTACGCTCTAAGGACGGAACGCCATCCTAGTTGATGCGTAAATCGGACGCAACCGGTCATCCTCGATTTCGTTTTCGCCCTTTTGTACTCCTGAAGATATGTTGTGGGGATAGATTGTAAGAAACGGTTTCAGCTGTCACCAAACCGAAAATCGGGGCGGCGCTTTGTAAAACGTGAGTCGAATCTAGGGCGGACGCTTTCGGTCAAGAAGACTTCATGCTCAAAGGATTTTGCCGGTAGGATATGCGAAATTATGGCTGTCGACAGGTAACGCCACGGCGCAAAATGATCTCCGGTGCAGTAAATAGGTGCGGCAATTCTTACCGGTTGGTTTTCGAGCAGGCCGCTGATGTTGACGGCAAGATCGTGGTGCAAAAGCTCCCTTCCCTTATCCAGCTTCACTTTGCCGAGGGAATTTCCTGTCGCCTCATATTCCTGAAGAATCGCGTGGCTCGCCCCTTTATGCTCAAGGTATGCCCTCGCGATGCTCAATAACGGGGCAATGGAAATACGCGATTCAGCGAGGGGCAGGACGTCGCCGTTTGACTTATATCGACATGGGTTCTCAGAATCTTGAATGAGAACTTCCCCTGTGACGGTGAAAACAAGCGTTGCCCCTTCGCGAGTTATAAGCAATTGCTCCGGATCTACATATTTCTCCGGGTATATGTCGTCGCACTCCGGAAAGGGATTCTCGTAGGCAACGGCGACGGGCACATAAGTTTGACCGAGATCGTCCCGCGCCCTCTGTCTTTCCAGACGCAACAAGTCTCTGGTCACGTCGTTACATGTGCCGATGATGGTAAAGGTTTCGTCGGCGATGATGATTGGTAAAGTGCCGGTAGAAGATATTTTTGACATCTGAATTTTTCCCCGCAAGAATATGGAAATCCTTAAAATGTTTCCGCAGTATATTTCATATTTCTGTTCAAACGAATTTCGGAAATAACGGTCAAATCAAGCTAAGTCAATAGTTGCACTTGGCATCCTCTTGATAAAGGTGGACAATTTCCCCCTTGCATTCCCCGGATTTCCTCGCCATAGTTCCCGAAATTGCTGGAAACAGGACAGCTCCGCGCAGCGAACGGGAGAATAGCTCGTATCGTCGTGTGGTGCTGTTTATTTTTCTGGATGGTTTGGCGGGCGTCAAGGGGGCAATAGAGGCTCCGAGACAGCGCACCGCAAACTCTTTTGATGATGATCGCCCTGCGGCTCTAGCGCGGGGCAGCGACCTTATGAGGGGCAAGCATGGCGAACACCAACGCAGCGATCAACGTAAACTGGAGCAAGAGCTTCACTGGCCGTAAAAAAATCCGCAAGAGCTTCGGGCGTATACCCGAAGTGGCCGAGATGCCGAACCTGATCGAGGTGCAGCGCCGCAGCTACGACGAATTCCTGCAAATGGATATCCCTGCTGAAAAGCGGGAACGCAGGGGCCTGCAAGAAGTCCTGATGTCGTCATTCCCGATTTCCGATTTTTCGGAACGCGCCGTTTTGAATTTCCTGTCCTATGAACTCGAACAACCGAAATACGACGTCGAGGAATGCCAGCAGCGCGGCCTGACCTACGCCGCGCCGCTCAAGGTGACTCTGCGCCTGACCGTGTTCGACGTCGAGGAAAACACCGGCGTCAAGTCGATCCGCGACATCAAGGAACAAGACGTTTACATGGGCGACATGCCCCTGATGACCGCCAACGGCACCTTCATCGTCAACGGCACCGAGCGCGTCATCGTCAGCCAGATGCATCGCAGCCCCGGCGTGTTCTTCGACCACGACAAGGGCAAGACCCATTCGTCGGGCAAGTATTTGTTCGCCGCGCGCGTCATTCCGTATCGCGGCTCGTGGCTCGATTTCGAATTCGACGCCAAGGATCTCGTTTACGTTCGCATCGATCGCCGCCGCAAATTGCCGGTGACCTCGCTGCTCTACGCGCTCGACAGCGACGCGACGGAGAAGCTCCGCGCCAAGCGCCAGAAGGAAGGCAAGCCGATTCAGGTGCATGAGCTTCAGGGAATGTCGAAGGAAGAAATTCTGAACGCGTTCTACGAAACCGTGAACTACAAGCGCAGCAAGAACGGCTGGACGACGGCGTTCAACGCCGAGCGCATGAAGGGTCAGAAGCTTCTGGTCGATCTGATCGACGCGCGCACGGGCAAATCCGTCGCCGAAGCCGGAACGAAGGTGACGGCGCGTCTGGCGGCCAAGCTGGTCGAGCAGGGCGTGAAGGAAATCGTTGTTCAGACCGAAGAATTGGTCGGGCAATACATCGCCGCCGACCTGATCGACGAAAAGACCGGACAGGTGCTGTTCGAAGCGGGCGACGAACTGACCGCCGAGGCGCTGGAAACGCTGGAAGAGCAAGGCGTCAAGGATTTGCCTATGCTCGGCATCGACCACGTCAATATCGGTCCCTATATCCGCAACACCATGATGGCCGACAAGAACTCTTCGCGTGAAGAAGCCTTGATCGACATCTATCGCGTCATGCGTCCGGGCGAGCCGCCGACGCTGGAATCCGCCGAAGCCTTGTTCCACGGCCTGTTCTTCGAGCTCGATCGCTATGATTTGTCGCCGGTTGGCCGCGTCAAGATGAATTCGCGCCTCGGCTTCAAGACCGACGATCAGGTGCGCGTGCTGCGCAAGGAAGACATCCTGAAAATCGTCCGGATTCTCTGCGATCTCAAGGACGGTCGCGGCGAAACCGACGACATCGATCATCTCGGCAACCGTCGCGTGCGCTCGGTCGGCGAATTGATGGAAAATCAATATCGCCTCGGCTTGTTGCGCATGGAACGCGCGATCCGCGAACGCATGAGCTCGATTGAAATCGACACGGTCATGCCGCACGATCTCATCAACGCCAAGCCTGCCGCCGCTGCCGTGCGCGAATTTTTCGGTTCGTCGCAGTTGTCGCAGTTTATGGATCAAACCAACCCGCTCTCGGAAATCACGCACAAACGTCGCGTCTCGGCTCTTGGGCCGGGCGGTCTGACGCGCGAACGCGCCGGTTTCGAAGTGCGCGACGTGCATCCGACGCATTATGGCCGCATCTGCCCGATTGAAACTCCGGAAGGTCCGAATATCGGCCTGATCAGCTCGCTGGCCACATATGCCCGCGTCAATCAATACGGCTTTATCGAAAGCCCCTATCGCCGCGTCAAGGGCGGCAAGGTGACGGCGGAAGTCGTCTATCTGTCGGCGATGGAAGAAGGCCAGTACACGATCGCGCAAGCCAATGCCGAGATCGACAAGGGCGGCAAGCTCCTGAACGAACTCGTGATCGTCCGCAAGGCCGGTGAAAATATTTTCGTGCCACCGGAGAGCGTCGATTTCATCGATGTGTCGCCGAAGCAGATCGTCTCGGTCGCCGCCGCTCTGATTCCGTTCTTGGAAAACGACGACGCGAACCGCGCCCTCATGGGCTCGAACATGCAACGTCAGGCGGTGCCGCTGCTGCAAAGCG
>CAIQVS010000339.1 GCA_903875345.1 uncultured Pseudomonadota bacterium
AGCTGGCTCTATAGATCAACAATCATGAAATACGGTTATCAATCATGGCGGGACGCAAACCGCTGCCCACGCATCTCAAACTGGTCAAGGGAACAGCCCGACCGCATCGTCTGAACAAGAAGGAACCGAAGCCGCCTTTGGTCGTACCAAAGCCTCCGGATCATCTCGACGAGAGGGCAAAAGCGAAGTTCACTGAGCTGGCCAGGATGCTGGCGCGACATGGTGTGATGACTGAACTTGATGCTGGAGCAATCGCTCGTTACGCCGTGGTGTGGTGCCGATGGGTTGATGCCGAAGCCGAGATCAAAAAGCGTGGCCCTGTGGTCAAAACAACTGGTGACAACATCATCCAGAACCCTTTTCTAGCGGTGGCGAATAAATGCCTGCTGCAGATGGCGCAGATCGAAAGTGAATTTGGTCTGACACCATCGTCGCGCTCCCGCATTCGAATGGAGGTGCCGTCCGACACCATTGATCCATTCGAGGAGTATCTCAATCGTGGCAAAGAAACGTAAGTCCAAGACCTGTCTGGTCGAGGCTTACGCACGCGCCGTGGTTGACGGTAAGGTCATTGCCGGAAAACTGGTTAAACTCGCCTGCCAACGGCATCTCAACGATCTGGTCAATGGCAAAGCCCGTGGCCTGATCTGGGATGCCGACGCGGCGCGGCATGCGATTGCTTTTTTTAGCCACCTCCGTCATTCGACGGGTGAATGGGCAAACCAGCCGTTTCAACTGCAACCATGGCAAGCTTTTGTCATCGGTTCGCTCTATGGATGGAAGCGTGTCGACGGCCTGCGCCGCTTTCGCACGGCCTATGTCGAAGTGGCGCGTAAAAACGGTAAGTCGGTGATGCTGGCCGGTACCGCTCTCTATGCGCTAGTAGCGGATGGTGAACTTGGCAGTCATGTTTATGCTGCCGCCACAACCCGTGACCAGGCGCGCATTATCTTCGGCGAGGCCGAGCGGATGGTCGACGCCAGCCCGGCATTGCGCGCGCGAGTCACGCGCACCGTCAACAATCTGGCGGTGGTACCGACCTCATCTTGGTTTCGCCCTCTCTCGGCTGACGCCTCGAAGATGGACGGTCTTAACGTGCATTTCGCAGCGGTCGACGAAGTGCATGAACATCCGAACGCTGAGATTATTCAGAAACTGAATACGGCGACCGGCGCACGGCGCCAGCCTTTGATCTTCGAGATTACGACCGCTGGGCATGATCGCCAGTCGATTTGCCGACAGCATCATGAATTCTCGGTCAAGGTCTTGGAAAGCACGGTGCCTGCTGAGGCATCGGATAGCTGGTTTGCCTATATCGCTACCATCGATGCGAGCGATGACTGGACGAACCCAGCCGTCTGGATCAAGGCCAATCCCAGCCTTGGTGTCACCGTCAAGGTCGAAGATCTGAAACGCCAGGTTGATGAGGCGCGCGAAATGCCCGCGCAGCAAAATGCCATTCGGCGGCTACGGCTCAACGAGTGGACGGAACAGGCCACACGCTGGATTGATATGGGCGTGTGGACGGATGGATCGGAACAGTTTGATGAAGAGGATTTGATTGGACGCACTTGTTATGGCGGTCTCGATCTGGCGCGGGTCAATGATTTATCTTCGCTGGCATTGGTGTTCCCACCTGAAAAACCGGACGAAAAGGTCAAAGTAATCTGGCGGCACTGGTGTCCGTCCGAAGATATTTTACGCCGCGCGCGTCGTGATCGTGCGCCTTATACGGTCTGGCGCGACCATGGTTTTCTGATTGCTACCGAAGGCAACACGACAGATTTCCAGTTTATCCAGGCTGAAATCCTGGAACTGGCGACCAGCCTGCAACCCAATATGTAGTGGCCTCGGCGTCCTCGCACCACAAGTCGTTCTGACGGTTTTTGCTGCGTGCTTTTGTGGCGGTTTTAAT
>CAIQVS010000340.1 GCA_903875345.1 uncultured Pseudomonadota bacterium
AGCGGGACGGTGGGCGTCGGCACGAGCGTGGCGGGGACGAACGCGGGTCTGGCGGTGAACGGAGGCTTGGCTCTGGGCAGCTATGGCGGCACCGCGACGGCGGCACCGAGCAATGGATTGGCGGTGAGCGGCAGTGTCGGAATAGGGACGACATCGCCGGGGTCGAAGTTGCAGGTGAATGGGGCGGCGGCGATTGGGTATGCGGCGAGTACGGCGGCACCGAGCAACGGGCTAACGGTAAGCGGCTCGGTCGGAATCGGAACGACGGTTCCCTCGAACGCCTTGGACATCAGCGGCGGAGCGGCGATAGGGGCGGGGTATGTCGGAGTGACGACGGCGCCGAGTAATGGTTTGGTGGTGCAGGGGAATGTCGGGATTGGAACCGCAACTCCCGCATCGGCTCTGAGCGTGAACGGTGGAGGCCTCGCGGTAGGCACCTATGCCGGAACGACGAACGTCGGCATCGGGTCAGCGGTGTTTAGTGGTTATGTCGGGATTGGGACGACGAGTCCACTTTTACCATTAACTGTTGCAGGAGCTATCTTCTCTGCAAATTACGGGAACAACTCCGGTGTGTATCTAACTGCCGGTTCTGGTCATGCCCTTCTTCAAGGCGTCAACACTACAAATACAGCACAGGTTGATCTAACTCTCCAGCAATACGGCGGCAACGTCGGGATTGTTTTTACGTTTCCATTTTCACCGACACGCACCGCATCCATTCCAACCGCAACAAATGCCGTGAGGGAGACTTCGGGCAGGCGGTCAAAACGTAACCAAAACCACGCCGTTTACAGGAGATCGCCCCTGCCTCAAGGCATTTTTGGTGACTCTTTAGAGGCCATGGGTAGGAAAAAAGCACTCTAAACGAGCCGTTTCGTGGTGGTCGGCCCGTTTAGGGTGACAAAAAAACCGCCATCTGTTTTTGGAGAATTTATTATGGATAAGACGAAAATGGTTAACCAGATCAAGAAATTCGAGGAATATCTGATCGTCGATCAGGGATTATCGAAGACAACAGTCGGCGGTTATTGTCGCGCCATGAGCATAGCCATGCGCCGGATGCGTAAATTTGTGCCGCAATATGATGATGTGAAAAAGCACATGCTCTGGATGCATGAAAAAGAATACAGCTACAGTCACATCGTCAACACCAGTCTGGCCATTGAGCAATTTGCGCGCTTCAAAGGTATCGACATTAAACTTGGTCGTCCGCGTAAGCCGAAGCGGGTTGTGCAAGATATTTTGACGGAATCCGAAGTGTCACGGCTAATTCAGGCAACAAGAGGGGTGCGTGAAAGAGCGATCATCTGCCTGCTGGCCTATTCGGGCATTCGTAACAGCGAACTTTGCAGCCTCAAGCTGCAGGACATTAATCTTGGTGATAATTACATCACCGTCAAAGGCGGGAAAAACAACAAAGACCGGCGCATCAATATCGCCTCCGAATGCACAAAAATACTGATCGAGTATTTGTCTCACTACAAGCGGGATCAGGAAAGCTATCTCTTTACGACCGTTAAACACAATCATCAGCTGGCGACGTGCGACACGCGCAAAATGATCCGCATTCTGGCGAAACGCGCCAACATCGGTCGGCGCGTGTTCCCGCATCTGTTCCGGCATTCACTGGCGACAAATCTTTTGAACCGTGGCGCGTCGCTGATTATGATCAAAAACCAGCTCGGCCATGCCTTCATTGAAAGCACGATGATTTACGCGACCTCGATGCCGTTCAGAACCAAGTCCGAGTATGATTACTTCAAGCCGGCTTATATGTAATCGTCACTTCTTTCTGATTTTTTCCAGTTCCCGCCGGAACATGGGCGCATAGCGACTAAGCAAAGCAGGTATATCACGGCCTTGTCGGATAAAATCGACTATGACTATTTTCTTCGGTGTCAAAGGTTCATAGACGATGTAATGCTCCCTCACTGGAAAAAGACCCAGCCCGCTCTCTCCAGTGAGGGACTTGCGTTCAGCATAAAGTTGATGCTGCTCAGCAATATGTTGTGCGGCCTTATGCAAGTCGTGAAAATACTGCTCCGTAAGTTTGGCACCCCAACGGGCAAGTGACCACGTCTTGGCTTCGCGCAAATGTCGGCGCGCTGTTGGCGTGAGAACGTAGGAAAGGGCTGCCATAGAAAGGTTTAATCCTCGTGCAAAATATCAAGGATGGTTTCCTTGACAAATTCGCCATTTCTCACTTCTTTCAATCCCTGCATCACACCTGAAACAATGGCCCAATCCTCCATGTCTCGGCGTACAAGATCACGGATATACTCGCTCGGCGTAGAATAGATATCATCGTCGCTTGCACGCGCGTCAATATAGCGGCGCAATTCCTTGGTAAGTTGGACGTTTAGGGTGCTGCTCATGTTTCCCCCACTAAGTTATGTTAAGACATCATACCACAAGTGGCAATAGATATCAATATATGTCACAACAAAATATCAGAACATATAGGTGCGTTGTCCAACCTGTTCTTGTCTAATTGAGTGTCCACCATGGCTTTACAGCGGTAGAGAAAAAGCGTCAGGGATGGAAGCCCGAAGGGGGCGAGACGCACTTTATGCGGCTCGATGCTCTTGCACGACAGCCTGTCCCGAAAGGGGACGCCCGGAACTTGGTGTTATTAGAATTCCGGTAACGAAAAAGAAACCTCACCAAGAATGGCTTTCAAAATCTTGCGCAGGAAAAGACTATCGGCGAAGCGTCCGGAAACATTCGGAAGAAACCTGTCGTGCTCGACCACGGGAACGGGAAATGGTCCAGGTCCGACACGCTCGAACAAAGAACGCATGCGTGCTTTGCGGGTTCTGTAATCGACCGTATCATAGCCCATGGTTTCAACAACGATGAGCGGATTTATTACGCCGGAACCCTTCGGCCGTAAGATAAAATCAGGGATGCAAACTTCACGCGGATCGTCAGTTTCTTTGGGACCTTTATCAAAGAGGGGTTTCTCGATTGTGAAGGTGACATGGTGGTTGGTGGCAAGCCAGTCGCGGCATTTTATCAGTAAGGCAAGGGTATCGCGTTCGTTTTGGCTATCGACGAGGGTAAGCCTATTCCAAGCCACGCAAGGATGTGCGTAGGCGTTGAGAAGCTCGACCGATTTTGCATTTTGATCGGGAAGGCTTAACAGGCCGATGACCAGATAGGGCGGACGGTTATGATTTTCGCCTTCTCCGAAAATGGTCAGCTTACCCGTCACGGCGATAGGCTTCTTTTCGGACAGTCTGGGGTAAAGCGTGTTATTTTCAATCCGGTCGAAAGAACAGATGAAAAGCCCGTGGGGTCTTTTCCATGCCGACAGGCTGCGATTAAGCTTTTCGCGGAGACTATAGAAACCGCCGAGGGTAAACGCGAGCCACTTGTCTAAAGGCTCCTCCGGCGCCAGCAAAAATCTTGCGGCGGCGTCTTTCAGGTCGGCGAGTTGAAGATCACGGTTCCCGTGCAACGGCGTTTGGGAAAAGAATCGGTCAAG
>CAIQVS010000341.1 GCA_903875345.1 uncultured Pseudomonadota bacterium
ATCATCACGCATGATCTTGATACGCTTGCAACCATTTGCAATCGCGTTGCCATGATCGTTGATCACCGCATGATCGTTGATAGTCTCGCCCATCTCATTGTCAATGATAATCCGGCGATTAAGAACTACTTTCAAGGGCCGCGCGCGCGTATCGCCTTTCGAGGAGTGCGCAATGGAGAAAAATGAACATTATATCATGGTTGGCTCTTTTGTTTTACTGACCATTCTAGGTCTGATCGCTTTTGGAGCATGGCTTAACGGTACAACAGGAAGTCGTGATTATCTTTATTACCAAATTCGTTTTCATGAATCCGTGAACGGCCTCAGCAACGGAAGTCCTGTCACTTATCGTGGTGTCGATATCGGCAATGTTGTCTCGATGATAATTGACCCCGTCGAAGGCAACACCATCATAGCTCGCGTTCGCATTTCAACTGATGCCCCCGTCAGGCAGGACACTACCGCAATGCTAAAGATTCAGGGAATTACTGGCACAAGATATATCGATCTTTCAGGTGGTGAAGTCATTCAGGGTGTAATCGAGGGCAGTAAAACTGACAAAGGAAACTTGCCAGAAATTGCTTCGAAATATTCCGATTTGGCCACACTAGAAAAAGAAATTCCCAAGCTTGTCGATCAGGCATATTCTGTCGCGACACAGACCGAACATTTACTCGACAATGAATCCCTGGCGCATACCCACGCTATCCTCCAACGCTGGGATGATATTTCCAAGAATCTTGAACAAGAAACAATACAGTTGGATGCCATCATAAAGACAACAGACCATCTTGTTCAAACCACCGACAAAGTAATGTCGCAAATCGATGCGGCTGACATGAGCGGTACTCTCAAAGAGTTGCATGCGACGTCAATCCAATTGAACAAATTGACCACCAGTACCAATACGGCGGCCGCGGCAAGTTTTGAAAACTTTGACGATCTTGTATTGGATGCCAAGAAAACGTCTCAGGACATACGCGCTCTTTCCCATAATCTGAACGAAAACCCCTCACAAGTTCTGTTCCCGCAGCAACAAAAACAGGAACATTTACCATGAGGATGCATACGCTCTTTATTACTTCCGCGTTTTTTGCGTGTCTTGCGGTAACGGGATGCTCTGCTTTTACCGACACAAATATCCAACAAAACTATGTGCTGTCAGTTCCTGATTCTCAAACAAGCCTACCGCCGTTACCCTTGCATCTACAGGTCATGCCGGTCGATGTTGGTTCCGGTCTTGATACAACACGGATCGCATTCATCGATAATGATGTTCAGATGAATTATATGGCAGACTCCAGATGGGCGCAGCCCTTGCCAGGTATGCTGCAGCTTCTCTGGATTCAGACTTTAAAGCAAAGCGGTCTGGGCACATCTGTCGGTAGCGATACGGATGGAGAACAGGCAGATCGCATCATCCACATAACGGCCAGTGCTTTTAATGCGGTCCGTAATCATGATGGATCCATTATCGTACGCGTTCATTATGAAGCCGTTGTTACCGCGCCACTAACGCGTAAATTTTTGTCGGCTGAAAATAGTGATTATCAACAAACGACATCGGCGAAAAGCACGGAAGAGCTGATAAACGCTTTTAATAAAGCCAATATGCAGGCTATGGACGATTTGGTGAAGAAGCTGGCTATTGATTTTGGGGCTAAACCTTAGATAAGGCGACAAGAACCAATACAAAAATTTCTGGTGAACAAAACAAATGAGTAACCAGAGCAAAATGCGCATAAAAAAGTGGTAAGCTGATTTTACTTTGCAGCTTACCACTTTTGAATGGATTCTCAGATGAAGTTCTTCCTGGGCTTTATCCTTCTGATTTCTATTGCTGCTGATATTTCAGGGTTATGGATGCGATACCAGCGGCCACATTAAGGCCTTCAAAACCCTCAATGCTCAAAGGTTGAAGCGACACTGTTTTGTTGGAGCCACCAATTAAAACATTGGCAGATGCTCCGACGCCAACGCTGGCTCCGCCTGTAACACCGCCGTAATCACCAGCCAATGCTCCCGGTGCTAAATCACTGGTGGGCGCAAGAACCGCCCAAACAAGAAGACCTTCTTTGGTATAGCCGACGTCGACCCCGTATTTGGCGATGAACCCGGTATAGTGAGAAGGGTTTCCTGAATTTGGTGAATAAGAACATTTAAGATCATGCGTGCTTTCAAAAACAAAGCCCCAGCCTTTTGCAACATTACATGTTAACACGCCGACTTTAACGCCAGCATCAGCTGCATGTGCCTGCGAGCCAAAAGCAAGCAAGTCGATAAGTAAAAAAGTAGCTGCGAGCGCGAAAAATCGGTGCGTTTTCATATTAATCTCCTGGTTGGGTTTATCTGGCGTCGGCATGGTCTAACGTAATCTCTGAATACTGTTTTGACATTCATCAAATCAAAGATGTGAGGATTTAGTATTTACCGTTGCATCGACGTTGTAGTCTTTCTCAGATTTGAGCGGAGTCTCGTCATGTAGGGAGGCCTTGATGAACTCTGACAGCGATGATCCATCTCAACACCCTCAATCACCATTCGCGTCGGAGCCGGTGACAAAAGAAGAAGAAAAGCCATCCCCCATTCCTGCTGAGACAACAAATCAGAAGGCATCGCCGGATGATGTTGGCAAGCCCGAAAATCCACCGCTTCCTTCCGCGTCACAACCTACCCAAACGACGACAGCGAAAGCGCCTTCTGGCCTTCTGGCATCGTCCGGTATTTTAAAGATCGCCTATAAATTGCTGGTCAATGATCGGGCGAAGTTTTCAGCGCTTCTAGTTGGGATTACCTTCTCCGTTTTCCTGATGATTGAGATGACATCTCTTTTCTCCGGAATACTCGCGCGGGCTTCTGCCACTGTCATAAATATTGGGGCGTCGGTTTGGGTCATGGATCCAGCGATCCAAACGGTTGCGAATACGATCCCGCTACCTGATTATGTATTGGATGAGGTGCGCAGCATACCTGGTGTAAAATATGCTGTGCCACTCTATTCTGGCGGCGCACTTCTAAAATTAACTGACGGTACTTACCAATCGGTCAACGTTATTGGCCTCGACGACACCAGTCTGTTTGGGAGGCCGGAACTTACTTCTGGTAACATTCAGGATATCTTTGCTGAAAACGCTTTCATTGCGATTAAGGATTCTGAGTTCTACAAACTTAAAAATCCTAAAATCGGCGATACATTCGAACTAAATGAACATCGCGGGGTCATTCGCGGGATTGGCCATGTCGCGTCGAGTGGTTTGTTTGGGGTGCCGACACTCTATACGACCTACAACCGCGCCTTGCAGTATATCCCTAATTCCCGTTTTACGATTTCCTACCTTTTGGTTGAGCCAAAAACTCCGGAGGATGTCGCTGTCATCAAACAGCAGGTCAAGGCGGCAGGATATCTGGCGCTTACAAAAGATGATTTCATCCAGAAGATTTCGAGTTTCTATACCTACCAGACAGGCATAGGCACCAATATGCTGATGATGACAATCATCAGCTTTATCATTGGCATGTCCATATCTGGACAAACATTTTACACCTTTATTCTGGAAAATATTGAAAAGTTTGGCGCGCTTAAAGCCATCGGCGCCAAGGGCAGCGAACTTGTTTCGATGATCCTGTTTCTGGCGTTTTTTGTTGCCCTAACAGGCTATGGCTTCGGCGTAGGCCTTTGCTCACTCATGATATG
>CAIQVS010000342.1 GCA_903875345.1 uncultured Pseudomonadota bacterium
CAGCATCTCAAGCAGCGGATCGACGACGTCGGCGCGGTGACCACCGATGTGCCATTCGGTGACTTCCGTCACGGCGGGATAATCGCCGCTCCATACGTGGCTGTTCTTGTAGTTGTAGATCGTGGCGATCTTGCCGCCCGGCAGGCGGATCAGCCACTCCGCTTCGGTCTTGTAGCCGTCGCCGCCTTGCGGATCGCCGCACAAGGCGACCAGATCCGGGTAAGCGATGCGGATCGCCGCCTGATAGCAGGTGCCGATCTTGCCCGTAGCTACCGCCGCTTTTGGCCTGACACGCGCCGCCTTGCGTCCGGCTTCAAAGGCGCAGAGCAAGGCTGCGCGCAAGCCCCACACGCTGACATCGTGAAAGTCGAGGCTGTCCGAGTTTCGTGTCACCAGCGTTTCGATCCGCAGTTGCTTGCGGGCGATGTCGGTGAGGATCGTGTCGACGTTCGTCATGACATCCTCCATCACGCGCTCTTGGCTTCGCGCACGGCGCGCGCGATCCAGGCGCGGCGCTCCGGGTCGGCCAAGCGGTCTTTGATGTGGGCGACGATGGCTTTCGGCGTCGTCGGGCCGCCTTCGATAAAACTCAGGTCGTCGGCCAGATGCCGTCCGAACCGCGCGTCGAGCAGGTCGCGCGTCTGTTCCGGCGTGAGGCCAAAGACCCGTGCGAAGAACCGGCTGGCCGCGTTCCAGGCCATCGGCGCGTCGTAGCCGCTGTGCATGCAGGTTCCCCAGAAGCCCCATTCGGGGTTGGCGGTGAGGAGCGGCTTGGCTGGTTGCAGGGTTTTCATGGCATCCTCCATTGTTTTGATGACGCCATGAACGCTCTTATCGCGTGGATTATCAACAACATAAGCGAACATCTTCTTGCTAAGAATGATGTTTGCGCATCGATCAATGATCGTCTTTGGAAGACGGCTGATCGCCTCGGGAAATCCCCGTGATCTTGTAGCTCCGCTGCCCGCCTACCGGCTTTTCGGAAACGATCTGGTAACCCCGTTTCTTGGCCAGCGCGTGCGAAAGCGCGGCGCGCACCGTGTGCTTTTGCCAGTCTGTGACGGCGATCATGTCGTCGATCGTCGCGCCTTCAGGGCGCATCAGCAGTTCGGTGATGGCGTTCAGCTTGCTGGTCTTGCCCGGCGTCGCCGCGACCGACGCAAGCCCGGTTTTCAGGGGAGAGCTTTGATCTTCGGGCTGTTTGGCCTCGGCGACGGGCTTGGTCTTTTTCTGCGCCGATTTGGCTTTTGTGGGCGGCGTGGTGGATGGTTTCTTTGCTTTCTTGCTCATCTCGTTGTCCTCTCAGTTCATCCTCAGCGGCAATCAAACCAACGCATGCAAGTGGCCAGCAGGTGGTTGTAATCGCCCGCCTGAGCCTCGTTCATGAAGGCGTTGATCTGCTCGGCGGGAACGCCTGCCTTGCGCGCGGCGCCCTGGCAGCGACCGAGGATGAAATAAGCGTTGCCGTCTCTACCCGTCAGCTGCACATGGACGTGCGGGTATTTTGTCGCCGAAGCTTGGGGTTCGACGCGGATGCCGACGTAACGGGCGTAACTGTGGCCTTCCGGATTGACGTACAGCGTCTCGCGTTCCGGCGCGGTAATTTCGATAGCGGCGATGGCACCGTTTCTCGATCCGCCTTTGCCGTCGAGCCAGTCGCGGCTGGCGTAAAAGTCCTGTGCGAAGGCGTCGTATTCTTCCGCCGTCATGGCCTTGGTCTCGACGGCCACCGTATCCAGGGGATCAAGCCCGAAGGGGCTTTCCTTGACGTCGCCGAGGCGTGACGGCTTGCGGGCGTACCCGACTTTGATGGCGCTGTTCATGGATGCCTCCTTGCTAATCACGCCTCCATGAACGCTTCATTCGCCGGGATTATCCACTCAATTAGCGAGCAATCTTATGGCTTTGTTCGGCGACACCCGATCATGATTGCGCGTTTCAGCGTTTTCACTGTCGGAACACTGTCACAGTGTCCGACAATGAAAGTCACGCGAACAAATCCGGCTGCTCATCGGTCGAGGCCCGCAGCAGCCGCGAGAGTTCGGAACGCATAAGCCGCGACCAGCGGGACAACGCCGTTGCCGCACAGCCGCAGCCGGTCGACGCGACAGTCCAGTTGACCGGCCATCCCATCAGCCATTCGACAAACAGCGGGTTGAGCGTAAGCGGGGACGGACTGCCATTCCTCATGCTGCGCGGGGCCTGGCGGCCAAGCAGCGAGTTCGTCTCCACATCCGCCGTTGCTGTCCCGTCCTTCCAATCCCGCGTCGTCGGCGTTGCCCAGGCTTCGACCATCTCCGTCCGGTTCGCTCCGCTGGAGCGCTTGCCTGAGCAGGTGCGCGGCGTTGGCCATACTTGCGTTTGCGTCACGGCCACCATTGCCAGATTGAGTCCGTGTTCGCCCTTGATCTGGGACGGCGTCGGCTTGGTCTGTCGGTCGCTGTTGGGATTGGCTCGGGGCGTCGGCCAGACTTTCACCGCCTGATGCTCCAGACCGATCTGGCGTTTCTTGCCGTCCGGCGTCACGCCGGTGGACGACGTGCCGGGCGGATTGACCCGCCCGCCGTTTGGCAAGTTCGGCGTGTGCCACTGCGCCTGAATTGCCGCTGCCGGAAGATGCAGCGTCCCGTTGCCGTAGCGCCCGCTCGGTCCGCCGCGACTGGCGTCCGTCGCGCTCACGGTGGGCCAGGATGAAGAGACGCTCGCGTCGATGCGGCGCGCC
>CAIQVS010000343.1 GCA_903875345.1 uncultured Pseudomonadota bacterium
ATTCTTAAGCTATATGTTGTAAAAAGAATTAAAATTTCATAATTACCTGCTTATGAAAAATTTCAAGCCTATCCAGAAATTGATCCTCGCGACGCATAACGAAGGCAAATTGCGCGAGTTCAGGGAGCTTCTCACCCCCTATATCGAAACAATCGTTTCGGCGGGCATGCTGAATTTACCCGAACCTGAGGAAACAGGCGCAACGTTTACTGAAAATGCCCTTCTAAAGGCAAAATCAGCCGCCAGCCTGTCGGGTGTCGTTGCTTTAGCGGATGATAGCGGCCTTTGCGTGTCTGCCCTAGGGGGAAATCCGGGCATTTATTCGGCTCGCTGGGCTGGACCAAACAAGGATTTTTTGCAGGCCATGACGCAGGTGAACAAGGAATTGGGGGACCCACCCGATCGCTCGGCTTATTTTATTTGCGTTCTTGCCTTGGTCTGGCCGGATGGTCGGCAGGAGATTTTCGAAGGACGCATCGATGGGGATATTGTCTGGCCGCCACAAGGCAACAAAGGACACGGCTATGATCCGATCTTCAGGCCAAAGGGCGAAGGCCGCCGCTTTGCCGAAATGGATGATGCCGAAAAAAGCGCCATCAGCCATCGCGGCATTGCGACCAGAAAACTCCTAAATTTCCTGCGACAATAATTTTGCCAATCAGCCCTTGACCTGTCCGGTGTGCGCCAACGCCCGCGCATGGACGCCTAGCACGCCAAGGAAACCTTCCGAATCCTTGTGATCGAACGAGCCTTCGTCTTCCATGGAACTGTCGTTCGAGAAAAGCGAATGAGGAACATCGTTGGTCGAAACGTAGGAAATAACGCCTTTGTACAACGATACGGTGACCGTGCCCGTGACAAGCGCTGCCGTTTCACCGACAGCCTTGCGTCCCATGCGCGACGCCACGTCGTTCCAGTAACCCTGATAAAGCTGCTTGGTCAGCGTTGCCGATAATTGATCGAACAGCTCGCGCGCGCGCCGATCGAGAATAAGTTGCAACAGAAACGCATAGGCGCTGCCGAGCAGTTCCATCCCCGGCGCTTCGTAAACGCCGCGCGACTTGACGCCGACGAAACGATTCTCGACCAGATGCAAACCAATGCCGATACCGTGTTTGCCGCCGATTTCATTGGTGATTTTCATGGCATCCAACACATCGGTTTTCTTGCCATTGACGCTAACGGGACAGCCTTTTTCGAAACGGATCGTGACCTCTTCGGCCTGATCGGGAGCTTTTTCCGGCCAGACGCCCATTTCCGGCGTGACGAAATGCGCCGGAGTTTGCAGCGACTCCAGCTTGCCCGCCTCATGCGTCAAGCCAAGCAGGTTGGCGTCGGTCGAATAGGGTTTCTCGCGTGAAGCCTTGATCGGCAAGCCGTGCTGCTCGCAATATTCGATCATCGGAATGCGTCCGCCGAAACGGCTCAGAAACGCCTCGTCGCGCCATGGCGCATAGACGCTGAGGGAAGGCTCCAACATATTCGTGATCAACTGGAACCGCACCTGATCGTTGCCGCGACCGGTCGCACCGTGACTGATAATGCTGAGGCCTTTCTTGCGCGCGGCTTCGACCATGCCCTTGGTCGTCACTTGCCGACCGAGCGGCGTCGTACACCAGTAGCGACCTTCATAAAGCGTTTGCGCCTGAATGCCCGCAAGTCCGGCCTCGGCCATTTCCTTTTGCAAGGGCATGCCGACAAAATCGACCGCGCCGCAAGCGCGCATGCGTTTCTCGATCGAGGAAAAATCGGTCTCGTCCGGTTGCGCCAGATCGGCGGTAAAGCAGACAACTTTGACGCCTTGCTGCGTCAACCAATGCGTGATCGTGCAGCTGTCGAGGCCGCCGGAAGCTGCGAAGCCGATAGTCTTTCCTTTAAGGTCTGTTACGTTCATGACAATCTCCGTAGTAAGTTGTTTTCATTCGCATAAAGTCACGCCCGTTTTTATACAGGCCATTTTGGGTCGGGTTGTTTCGGAAAGCAGATGAGGTGCGCCTAGCGGGCGCGTCGGCGAGTCGTAAAAAAATACTGTCTAACGATTTGCATAAGGGCATTTTAGCGCCGAAGATCGTAAACTCAAGTTTTTTGGCAAGACCGCTATCCATTTCGAGTCATGATAGTCGCGCAGCTATAAAGTCGGGGGCAATGGCAAATAACCAATTGCGAAAAACAACAATGTATTCTTGTAGAGGTAGTAAAAATCACCGACGGGAACAAGAAATGCCGAAACTCATAATAAACTGAAAGTTCTTTCTGTCTGAGAATAAGGATTGTTTCCAATTCAGAAGGAAATCATTAACTTAAGCAAGTTATAATGGAGCTATTCTGTCAACGCCATAATATGGGGCTGATTATGACATTGAATTGCGGCACTGATTCTGACGGAAGCCTAACAGTTAAGGTAGAAACGGATCTTTCGCGGAATGACTTGAACGGCCTTGCTGCTAAATCACCGTTTGAGCCGCTTGCATCGGTTGTTGGTCAAATGCCACGGGGTTCGTATGTGCGATTAAGAATGGAAGGAAGCGTTCCTCCTAACGGCGTGCCGAGGGGTAAAGTTACAGGAAACCTCGTTATGTTGGGAGCAGAAATTTCGAGCGGTGTTACCGCCACATCCGAAGGTCGTTTCACCGCCCCCCCAGATCCACGAGTTGATGCGGTGTATCTCGGCCTAGGCGCACAAGAAGGCGTCGGAAGAATTGTACAGAGCGTTCTGTCATCAGCCGCTGATGCGTGTCGCGCAAAAACCAGCCCTGCACCAAAATAAATACAGCCGCTAAGTGCCGCCAAAACCTTATTATTGCCTATATTATGTGAAGCGCACCGCAAGGAAGAAGACAATGTCCGCAGACGGTATCAGGAAAAACGTCGACGAAACGCGCCTCGATAAATAGGCTGCCGTTCAACTGGTCATAGGGACTACGTTCGTTGAAGACCCCTTGCGGTCAATGGCCTAGGTCGTGGCCGAGTTGCGCACGAAGATGATAAAGTTAATAAGACGCACCTCTATTCAGAACAAGCTTTGAGCAAATAGTCTTCTGCTTGACCAACGAGATCGTCGATTGCGCCTTTCCAGTCGCCAGCGCGCTTTTGGCGTATGAGCGTTATGCAGCCATACCACGCCGTCGTCTCACCGGAGATTCCCCAGCGCCAGTCCGGACACAACGGCAACAGCAGGAATGTTTTGGTGCCGATGGCTCCGGCAAGGTGCGCCGCAGCCGTATCAACCGTGACAAGAAGATCAAGCGAGGCAAGCAACGCTGCCGTGTCGGCGAAATCAGCCAAAGGCGGGTCAAGAGGTTGGAAGGGCGTTTTCGACGGCAAAAGCTTGTGATCGAAACCTGAAGACGGCGCAACAAAATCCGCAACAGCATGTTTCCATAAGGGCTCAAACAGTTCCACCGCGATGGAACGCTCATAGTCGCGTTCGTGGGTTGGCGATCCCGACCAGACGACACCGATACGCGGCTTGCCGTTTGCTGGAAAAGCGCGTTGAGCAGAATCTGGGACATGGAGATAGGGCGCAGCCGGAGCTTCGTCAGGCCTTAATTTATTGAGCGCAAACGGCAACGAGAGCAAGGGCAGCCAGAAATCGGCAAAAGGCAGGGCTTCGTTTTCCGTAATCACGCGTCCGGGCAGATTGGCAGCAAGCAGACGCAGCATCGGTTGGCGCACAACCAAAACCAGCGTTGCCCCTTGATCAGCCAGCAAGCGCCCATAACGGCAAAATTGAATCGTGTCTCCGAAACCTTGCTCGGCGACAAGCATCAGGGTTTTCCCCGCCAGAGATTCTCCGTTCCAGCGCGGACAGGTCGGATGCACGCGAAGCGCCCCCGGCAATTCAAGCCGCGATTCATAGAGCGGCCAACCGGCTTTAAAATCGCCAGCCAACAGGCGCGCCATGCCTTCATGGTGGCGGATGGCGGGATTGTCGTCCACGGCGCGCGCGGCGGCAAACATGTCCCAAGCTTCGTCGAATTTAAACTGGTCAACCGCAAGATTGGCAAGATTGGCAAGAATGGTCGGGTCTTGCGGCGCGGCGCGTAAGGCTTCCGCAAAGATTCCGACGGCTTCGTCAAACCGTCCTTGCACCTTCACGGCAAGTCCCAACACGTTAAGCGCCTGAGCCTTCGACGCGCCATTTTCAAGCGCGCGGCGCGCCATAGCTTCGGCATCGATCAGACGTCCACGGCGGCGATAAAGATTGGACAGATTGCCTGCAGCCTCAGCCGTATCAGGTTTCCGCGCCAGACACTGTTCGTAGGCGTCTATGGCGCGGTCGATTTCGCCCATATTTTCCAAGGCCGTGCCAAGATTAAACCATGCTTGCGACTGATGCGGGAAATTCCTGACAGTTTCGTCAAAAGTGGATGCCGCCGCGCTCCATTCCTTGAGCGCAAGTTCAGCCAATCCCTTGATCAGGTAGTGCCGAAATTCAAGGGGATGTTCCTGAGCATATCCCCGCACAAAATCGCGTGCCGCAACGAAATCCTTTTGCCGTAAAGCCGCCAGAGCCTGAGCAATCGGATCCGACGTCATACTCTAACTACGCTCAGGGCATCGCCGCGATGATGTCGGCGACGGCTTTGGATTGGGACGTCGACGTGCGATCAAGCAGGATGCTCTGCGGCGTCGCTTGTTCGCCGTACAGCTGCTGATTCCATGTCTCGCGCGGATGGATGACCGAACCTTCCAGCGACACGCCGACGAACAAACCTTCCGAACGCGCGAAAGCGTACATGTCGGACTTCATATCCATGCCCGTGGAGGCGTTGACGCCTTTGCCCAGCTCGCCAACCGCAAGTCCGGCATCGCCGCCCAAAGTCACCTCGCGATTCATGACCGCGTTGACGCCCTTGTCGGTCATGATAGCGAGGACGAGTTCCGAAGACTGGCCACCGATTTGCAAACCCCAGCTAAGGCCGCCGAGCGAATAGAAGGCGGGAGGACTCCATTTCCCGTCCTCGCCGCGCACCAGCATGACGGCGTCGCCGCCCCGACCGCCGAAGAAGAAAGCGGCGCGCAACAAACTCGGCGCGATAATGATCGCTTTGGCGCGGGTTGCGAGATCGACGAGTCCCGGATACTGGTTGTCGGTCATCATGCCCTGAAAGCTGATGCGGGCGCGATCGACCAGCTGCTCCGGTTCGCTACCAAATTCTCCGGCGCTACGGCAACTGCCGAGCGCGAGAAGGCCGACCATCATCAGCACGAGGGGCTTTATTGAAAGGCGCATATCGTCAAGGCTCCTGATCACTCCGGCATAACCTTGCCGAGGCATGTTGTCAAATTTGCGGCGCTTTTTTACTTGCAGCTATTGAATCGCCAGAACCATGCCCAACACTGTAATTTCAACCACTTGCTGGACTGTGCCGAGAAGGGGACCGTTATAGCCCCGCAGATGGTTGGCGCCGATAATCGCGACGACCAGACCCGACAACATGCCTGACAAGAGGATCGTTGCCGTATCCTCGCCAAATACTGCAAAGGTGATGACGGCGCCGAAGCCCAGCGCAAGCGCCACGCGCACACCGGGCGGTTGCAGGAAATGATCGGCAACGGGGTCGCCTTCGATGGGACGCAACCATGCGGCAGCGACGACCATTAATGCCCGCGACCATGCCGAAGCGGCGATCAAGGCCTCGAAAACCAATGTATTGTCGGCGAGACTGGCAATCGCGCTGATTTTCATGATGATGAGCAGCACGATGCCGAGCGTGCCGTAACGCACCGAACGTTCCTCGCGCAGCCAGCCGATTTTCTGCTCGCCGTCGCTGACGCGGCCATACTGGTTGACGAGGCTGGCGAATTCTTCCTCATGCAGCGCGCGCGTGACCCACAACATGCCAATCACGGCGAACGTCGCGGTGATGATGCCCGGCATCCGCATCATCGTCATGATCCAGTCGATGCTGGCGCCGAAAACGCCGATGAGCGTGCCGACGATCGGAAACCAGCACATGGATTTGCGGATCAGGCGCGGCTTGACGTCTTCCTTCAGCGGAATATTGAAGCGGGTCAGGTAATTGATGACAATCGAAATCTCAGCCCACAGACTTTCCGGCGAAGGCGGCTTGATCGTGACCGGAGGTTTGGGGTCGGACAAAGTTTCCGGCGGCTCGACAGACGGTGGCGAATTGGCTTCATTCATAGCTGAATGTTATAGAGGGGGCTTGGGTAAACGGCAACAGATAGTGTGCGCGTTTTTGATTTTAGAATGTCGCAACCGCAAGGCGTAAGATGTTTCTTCTACAGCCCGCCGGAAAATGTCATATAATGAGCTTCTAGCCTCAGCCCTTGCGCTGGAAAGCAAGACGGTTAATCTTGGTCCGATTCTGGAGTTCTCGCGTGACACGGTTCCCTTTTTTTCGCCTGCTATCGTTGGTGCTGATTGTCGGCGGCCTTTCGGCCTGCGCCGGGGACAAGGATAAAGACAAGTTGCCGCCCGAAGAGCCGGTTGAGAAGCTCTACAACGACGCTTCCAGCCTGATGGATCGGGGAGAATACAGCGATGCCGCCAAGAAATTCGCCGAGGTTGAGCGGCAGCATCCTTATTCCCAATGGGCGACGCGGGCGCAAATTATGGAAGCCTACGCCGATTATCAGAATCTGGACTATGACGCCGCAATCAAGGCTATTAACGCCTTTATCGACCTCCATCCCGGAAACGCTGAGATCGCCTACGCCTATTACCTGCGCGCGCTCTGCAACTATGAGCGGATTGCCGATGTCCGCCGCGATCAGGGCTTTGCCCATGATTCACTGAAGGATCTGCAGGAGGTTATCAGCCGTTTTCCCGACAGCCCCTATGCCAAGGATGCGGTCATCAAGACCGCGCTGGTGAACGATCATCTGGCGGGCGCGGATATGGAAGTGGGACGCTGGTATGTCGGGCAGAAGCTTTATATCGCCGCAATCGCTCGCTTCCGCAATGTCGTCGAGAAATACCAGACGACCAGCCATGTGCCGGAGGCGTTGGAGCGTCTGGTCGAATGTTACCTAGCGCTTGGCATTACGGATGAAGCCAAGGCGACAACGGCTGTGCTCGGCTTCAATTTTCCCGGCAGCGACTGGTATCAGGATGCCTATAGCCTTCTGGTTAAGGAACATCTGACGCCCGAGTCGAACAGCGAATCCTGGATCGGGCAGGTTTGGCATGGGGTGTTTTAGAACCGCCGCCTTCCATAACCTATAGAAACAACTGGTGACCTCGGCGGGATTTGAACCCGCGACCCCCTGATTAAAAGTCAGATGCTCTACCGGCTGAGCTACGAGGTCACGCCGTGAATGGGAAACGCGTATCAGGTCTCGGCGTCCAGCGCAACCGGAGAGATTCGCGCCTCAAATCGCGGGTCAATCGCGCACTTCGGGGTTAACCTTATCGCGTCCCGATTTCTGCCGAAAACGCTTTTTAAGCTCAAGGGCAATGCGCGGGCTGACGAAGGGCGTGACGTC
>CAIQVS010000344.1 GCA_903875345.1 uncultured Pseudomonadota bacterium
CATTCACGCCCAGCGGCATCGTGCGGCGAGACAAAATCTTCTGTTACTATTCGCGGCAGGTCTATGACACCAATCTGTCGCTGGTAATTGATCTATCGGCCAAGCTTCCGTCCTACGGCTCCAGTGCCGCGCCGATGTGCGACGATCCCTACGGCAATTATTGGCAGGTCGGGCCGGACTATATCCGCAAATATGACGGCGGTGGCAATGTTACGGCTTGGGCTGTCTCCGCATGGACGGGCGGCACGAACACGCCGGACACCATTTTCTGGGATGATTACACGGGGTGCCTCTATTTTCAGATCGGCCTTCTGCACCGCATCGTTAAATGGGACGTCAATGCAGGCTTTGTCGCCTATGTGGACGGCGTTTCCATCCCCGCTGGCATCGGCGCACAAGGATTCTTCAACCTGCCAGTCAACGGCAAGCTCTGGTCTGCAGGCGGCATTACGGTCACAAAAATTGATCTGGTCGGCATGGAGATCGTCGAAACGGTCAATTTGGCACCCTTCCTGCCGAGCACTTCCACGCATTTCGGCGGGGTTTACGAAAAATTCACCAACAGCATGGTAATCAGTACCACATCCGGCGAGTTCAAATATCCGCTGGAGCGCTATGGTAATGATGCCGTGCCGTTATCGGCGGTGTTGTCTGATCTGTGCATCAAAGCCGGAATGCAGACAACCGACATCGTCACCGGCGGTGTCACTCAATCCTTGCGCGGCTATATCGTTAACAATCGCATGACGGCCCGCGATGCTCTGGCACCGCTATTGGGAACCTTCTTCATCGACGCGGTGGAGATTGACGGCATTCTGAATTTCGTACCGAGGGGACAGTCCTCCGTCGCTTCGATTTCCTACGATGATCTGGGAGCATCAGATAGCGTCGATGCCAACAATCCATCGCTAAGGCTTGATGAAACGCGCAAGCAGGACATCGAACTGCCGTTGCGCATTGATCTGACCCATATTGATCCTGATCGTTTTTACGAGACCAACACCCAGCATGCTTCACGCATCCAGAATGCTGTGGGCACGCAAGATCTGCAGAGCATCCAGCTTTCCATCGTCCTGACCGCCACCGAGGCGGCGCAGGTGGCGTTACGCACCATGAAAAACGCATGGATTGAGCGAAACAGCTACAGCTTCAACCTACCGCCGAAATGGCTGAGGCTCGATCCAACCGATGTCATCACGGTCAACACGCCGGATGCCGTATTCACGGTTCGGCTCAATCAGGTAGATTTCGGCGCCAACAATGTCGTGGCCTGTCAGGCGGTGGCGGAGGACAATTACGCCTATGCGGCGACGGCCACAGGAACCAGCGTTTCATTGGTGGCTGTGCCGATCAATTCCGCCGTTCCGGTTTCGCTGTTTCTGCTCGACCTGCCGATGCTGGTGTTGAACGACAACAATGTTGGTCTTTATTACGCCTTTGGCCTTGCCAGCAACGTCTCCAGCGCTACGCTTTACCGCGCATCCGACCAATTGGCGTGGACAGTGGTTGGCACCGGCACCGAAGGCCCAGCATTCGGCTGGGCGGACACGGTTCTGGGCGACTGTTCGCGTCCAACAGTCTGGGACATGACCAACACGGTGCAAATCACGCTGGGGCAAGGCATGCTCAGCAGCGCAGCGGCGCTCGATGTCCTTAACTGGAATAATGTCGGGGTTCTCGGCAACGAAATCATTCAATGGCAAACTGCCACGCCGATCTCGGCCAACGTCTATCAACTTTCCGGCCTTCTACGCGGTCGTCGCGGTACCGAGGACATGACCGGCACGCATCAGATCGGCGAACCTTTCATCGTCTTGTCGTCACAGGGGCTTTACCGCACACCGCTGACCTCGACCGACATTGGCCAGACCTCTTATTACAAAGGCGTTCCTTCTGGCGGAAACTTCGACGATGCGCCACCGACACCGCTGACTTTCCAAGGACGCAGCATGAAATGCCTGTCTCCTGCACAGGCAACAGGCACGCGCGACGGCAGCGGCAATCTGACCATCAGCTGGTTTCGCCGTTCGCGCTGGTACGGGGAATGGATCGACAATACCGATGTGCCGCTGTTCGAGGACAGCGAGGCTTATTCGGTCGACATTCTCAGCAGCGGCCAAGTGGTGCGGACGATTTCGGCTACCAGCTCAAGCGCGACCTACACGGCAGCCCAGCAGGTGTTAGATTTCGGCGCGGCGCAGTCGGCGGTCGCTATTGCGATCTATCAGCTTAACTCCGTCATCGGACGGGGCATTCCAGCCAAGGCGATCCTATGACCACAACACCCAATCTTCTTCTCAGCCACATCGTTGCCAGCCAGTCCCAGAAGGAAGTGACGGCCAACGCCGCCTTGGATGGATTAGACCAAGCCCTCTGTCAGCCGACCACCATCGCCATGAGTGATGCCAATCTGGCGCTGACCGACGCGCAGATGCTTGGCAACATGTTTTTGAGTTTCACCGGCACTTTGACAGCGGTGCGCACAATCACGGTGCCGGTGCATACGAAACTTATCCTGATCGAAAACGATACAACGGGCGGCTTTGCGTTGAACGTGCAAGTGCCATCTGGCACCGCGATTGTGTTCAACTCAGGTGATCTCAAGCTGCTCTATTGCGACGGCACAAATCTTAAAACGGTTTCATCGGTCGCTACAGCCAGCAGCAATCCCTATGACATCGGATGCAGCGTAG
>CAIQVS010000345.1 GCA_903875345.1 uncultured Pseudomonadota bacterium
ACCAACCCCAGCTTATATCGCCAGACTGGGAGAATCCTGCAACACCTTGCCGATCTTTTTTGGGCATTTTTGCCAAAGAGCCATATTTATTAAATAATGTACGTGAAGCAATAAGTACCTCAATCCGTTTATCCAGCCCATGATCAGGATCACTTTGAACCTCTGAGAAAAAATGTGGCCAGTCCATATTGAGCAATTCGATTTCATCGAAAGTTTTTTTGGCTTTTTTATTTTTTAAATTACCTTGTAAATTATCGAACGGGCGTTTGAATCGCTCTTTCCAATACCGATAGTCGTCGATTGAAATATCGTCAGCATATTTAGCTGTTTCGAGATTCCAATAGGCCTGAATTTGGCTTTGGATTTTTACACCGATGGTGTCTGATAAATCGTCGCGCTTCTCGATATGGAGGAGCAACTCGCTATTATCACCAAATCCGCCCCGCGTGAAATTGGCGCTGCCGATAAGGCAGTTCCAATCGCCATCGTGTTTCTCGAAAAAATACACCTTGGGATGAAAGACGCTAGATTGGCTCCGAATGAATTTAACGTTATTCTTGCCAATGAAGCTCTCGATGAATTCGGGATCAGTCTGATAGAAGTGTGTTCCAACCACGCCCTGTCGTATTTTTCGGCGTGATTTAAGCAATTGGTCACATGAATCGAATCCGAACGACGCCCATGCCACAGCGAACGACACACTTTGGCACGCGCCCAATAAATCATTGAATGTCGATGTTATTTCTTTTTTTGAAGAAAGAAGGCGCATGGATGGACTTTGCGAAATATGGCTCGTTACCGAGAAGGAAATTCTAGGCTTGTGGCGATAGCAATGCAATCGGGGCTATTCCCCGAGATCGCTGGAAGTGGCTGATCCGCCGCCGCGACAAGTGCGAGGAAACGCTTTCGGAGATTGGCTGCAGCTATAACCACCGCTGGTGGTTGGAGTATCACTGACGAATTAGGGCAGTTGTTCACGTGCCAAAGCAAGCGCCAACTCGTTGCGGCAAACGTGTTCCAATGCTGGCAAATCATCTTGCGCCAGCTTCCAAAGCACATCAGCGGCAATACGCTCGTAATTGTGCCGCAACACGTTGCCGATACCCGCGACCTTTCGCCACGGGATGGCCGGATGCTGTTCCTTGATTTCATCCGGCAAATGGCGACTTGCCTCGGAAACAATCTCAATGCCGCGCTCTACAAGCCACTTTTTTTGCCAGTCGCCTTCAAACGCATCGAGTGTGACGCCGTGCAGCACGGCGCGAACATGTTCGCTTGCTTCTACAATGTCGCCTAAGCGAGGGGAAATGATGCGTGACGGCATTAAAATACGAGCACGGCAGATTCTTCGATCCGCTTCTTTAGGACCGGGTGCAGGCTGCTGCGCGTCATTATATCGGCGTGGCGGCCCAAAATGTCGGCGGCGCGTTCCTTCACGTCCATAAGCTCGAACAGCCCTAGCTTGCCGCGCTCATGATCGAAAAACAAATCAACGTCGGAGTCGTCGCGGGCCTCGTCGCGCACCGTGGAGCCGAACAAATAAAGATGCTCCACCCCAAGCCGTTTTAATTCGGCCTCGTGTGCTTTCAGACGGCTGATGGCTTCGCTGCGGTTCATAATAATAATACCATAGCATAATTCGTGGGTTCGGTTCCATACCGACGACATGCGGCCCCAAAGCCGCCGTGAGGGCGAGTTTTCCCCGCTATCCCCAAGACTCTCGACACGAATCAAAAAAATCGGCAGTCTGGAGCGATGCGCGGCCTGCTTTGCCGTGAGTCGCGTTCACACTTTTTCTGGAGAAGACCCTAGAAACGCAAAAACCCGCCTTGAAAGGCGGGCTTCATTGTCGGCCGAGGCCGAGGAATTCGTTGCTGTGACAAGAACGAAATTCCCCGAAATCGAGCCTCCTGTCAAGTGGAAACACCGTTTCCGCTAACGGGGGCGTTTGTGCCGAATTTGGCCCCTTTCCGAGGCGGTTTGAGCGATCAAACCGAAGGAGAGGCCATGTCTTTTGCCCAAAAACTACCGAATCATCTACGCCCGCGCCGTGAAAAGGTGTTTGGCGAGGGCCGCCCGCGCCCGCTCGACCGCAACGCCAAGGTGCGGATTATGACCCGCGCCCGCGCCCTGTCGCACCGGACGGAGAAGGGCAAGCATTACGGAGAGATCAC
>CAIQVS010000346.1 GCA_903875345.1 uncultured Pseudomonadota bacterium
CAAGAAAGGGATTCAATTTATGAAAAGAAAGTGGTAGAAACAGACATCGAGCGGCTGGCCGCTTAACCAGCGAAACTTAACCGGCGGGACTCTCTCTTAAGTTTGCCCAGTTTCTGTCCAACTCACGGGGGCCACCCCACGGATTGCCAATATGTCCGATCAATCCAAAACATGGATTGCTCATTTGCAACATACCGAATGATGACGATGATGGTGCAGATGGTGATGACAAACCATATCACCCCTCTGATTCAGACAAACATCTCTCTGTTTGAGATTTAAAAAAGCTCCGTCGCAGGCTCCGCAAGGTGTGGGTTGTATTACGTTGTAATACGAACCCCAAAACGTTTAACGGCGTTAAACGTTTCCTTGCAGGGAGCTTGCGCCCCCATGCACCCCGCGAGGTATCTCATGACACATGCCAGAAATCCATATAAAAAATCGCTAACCTCGATGCTCGTGGTTCGCGTCAGCGAAGAACACAAAGCCCTTGTTGTCGAAGCCGCAGAACGTGAGGGACTGCAAATATCCAGCTTTATTATCATGCTTCTGGTGCGGTTCCATATTCTGCCCGAAAGTTGTTTGAAAAGGATGAAGCGCCGACCTGTGCCATTCTTCAATGCTTTGCATGGACTGCTCGGTATCGTGAATAAGATTGGCGGCAACTGCAAACAATTGGATGCCGTGATGCCAGCTATGGATGAACTGCGTCAAACACAGGAGCAAATCATACTGACCGCAGCGGCCATCACCGATGCGCTTCATGGAAAGAAGATACCAAAGGGAATTAATCTCTACCGTCTGCAAGGTGACATTACCCAACAAGGTTATGTATTTAACCAGATCGTCAAAAGCATCAATGCCGGTAATCCCAATATCACCGGCCTACCGGCAGTCCTGAATTCTATAACCCGTAGTGCCGCCACGATCTCCACCACCCTGAATGGTGTCACAGATGACGACCTGTCTGAAATGGCATTACAGGAAATGAGGGACAATATGCAAACGGCCGCCGCCGAGCAGACCGAACGGCCAGTGAGTATTGTATAATGTGGATACAGGGGCGGCGACGCGGGGGAGCCAAAAACTTGGTCGACCATCTGCGCAAGACGGACGAGAATGAGTCGGTTGCTGTCCGCGAGATTGAAGGCTTTACCCTTTCAGAGCTGACAGGCACGAACCTCGATAGTGCTATCCGGCAGATGGAAGCCATTGGCTATGGCAAGGGAGCCAAGCGCAATCTGTTTCATACCATCATCGCCCCCGCCTATGGCGAAACTCTAAATGCCAAGCAACAAAAAATGATGGTGGATTACTATGCCGAGCAAATGGGCTTCAAAGGCCATCAATATGCCGTTGTCGAACACTGGAAGAAGGGTAAGCAGCATTTTCACCTTGTCTTTAACATTATCGACCCCGTCACAGGCAAGATTCATGAACTAAAATGGTCAAAAAAGAACGAATGGCGTATTTCGCGTGATCTGGAAAAAATACTTGGGTTGTCCACGTTAAAACCAAAGGGCAAAGCTTCAAACACATGGGAAACACAGCGCGGTAGACGCACCGGCACCGACCCAAGCAAGATGCGAAAGGAAGTTACTGCAATCTTTCTTGCAAGTAAGACAGCGCAGGAATTTATCGCCGCCCTCGACAAGGCCGGTTATGCATTGACTCATGGCAGGAAAGGCCAATTGGTTCTGATTGACAAGTTTGGCGACACGCATGGCCTCATGCGCCGGATCGAAGGCAAAACATTGGCTGATTTACGTCAGAAGTTTACGGGTATTGAGCAGATAAAGTTTCAGTCCCATGCCGAGCTTGTCAGAACACGGCAAGCGGCGACAGGTCAAACACCCAACGGACGCAAGCATTATTACAAAAAGGCCTATACCCCTGTTCATCGTCACCATGTACGCAAGCATGTCAAAACCGCCTATCACATAAGCAAGACTGGCAAGGTATTTGTGGCCTCGCTGCACCAGAAAAGCTATAGGCTTGGCAAAGGCGTCAAAGGTTATGCCGTCATTGACAGAAACGGTGATCGGCACGAACTGCACATACTTTTGGGGCGTTTGGCAATAAAGGGGTTAAACAAAAAGTTTCCTGACCTCGCTGCATTACATTTGCAACCGGCATCCAATATTATCCGCCGCGTTAAGGCAAAAAAGAGAATTGGCGGAAACAACGGCAACGCATCGACCGGTAGCAAAAGAATATTTGCTCCGGCTATACCGTCGCAACCAATAAATGCTAGTGCCAAGAAAACATCGCGGACAAGCCAAGCGCATAGGTCAGATTTTATCAAGTCAGTACGCGCAACAATTCAAGCAAATAGAATTGCCAAAGCAAGTGAACACATCCGTCAGCAAATCACACCAGTCAAAGCGTCATGCAAAGGTTGGCCGGAAGCGGCACTGATCGACTGGCAATCATGGGGCAAGAAGAATCCACCTAGATTTTTTGCCAAATGGCCGGAACTTGCACCGGATGGTTATTCACCGTCAGGTGGTTTGAGTCTGTAGCCAGAACATATACATTTTTGTCATGGTTCTGTCAGTATTGAGCGAATGGTTTCAATCGTCATAAGTAGAGTCATAGGTTGCAAGGGGGATTCCACGAAACCTCGTGACAGATAAAATTGTTTGGCTGGATCGGAAAGAGCATGAACCAAGATTGCAAAGACACCGGCATCGCCGGACACACTGACAGCGCGTAACATCGCATCACGTAATAACGCCTGACCAAGTCCTTTATTGTGGTAACGTTTATCAACGGCAAGCCGCCCAAGCAAAAGAACAGGTAATGGGTTGGGCATGTTGCGGCGCATAGTTTTGGGCGCTGCTTCGTGGCTGATGGCTCCGGCGGACAGGCTATAATAACCAACCACAGTTTTATCGGTGCATAATACAAAGCACCGCGAAGCACCTGCTGCATGATTTTTAAGTGCACGTTTTTTAAGCCATTCATCTAAAGATGAAACGCCACAGTCAAAATCTTTGAGTTCGTGGTCATTCAAAATGGGGGTTGGCGCTGTTAAATCCAACCCTTTCATTTTTTATCCCAAGGTGCCTTTGTTTTTAACAAGCGCCGCAGTTTGTCAGTTGCAGGTAAAGGATGAGCGATCATTTCCTGAAATTTGTCAAAAGTCCCTGCATCAACCGTGAAAAAAGTTTGATCAAGCAAGACATCTTCGGCTTCACGGCACGAGGCTTCGAGCATAAAATCCGACCGGCTGCGCCCCAACCGTTCGGCAGCTTGGTCAATAAGGTCACGTTGCCGAGCTTTGGCGCGGATGTTGATGGAAACGGGTTCCTGTGGGTGTGTCTGGTACATGATTTATCTCCTGTGTATGTATAAAATATACACTAATGTATATAAGAGTGCAACACAAATAATGTCTAGATAATACGAATACATATGATACAAGCAATTCTGAGGGCAGACAAAGTGTCTGTTCTTGGGGTGTAGCAACCTCGTCTATCAGCGGTTAGTCATTATGAAGCCTGTCCGAGAACAGGGTGTTTTTGTTTTCGTGACATGTTTTGAGTGACCTGTGGCGTCTGGATTCTGATCCATGCGCAGCAGAGCGTTGCCGTCAAAAACGCTGCCTCCGGCTCTATGGGCTGGGAGGCAGTGGCGCATGTCCAGAGCCTCGCGGCTTAAAGGCCATTGCAATCGCCTGATAGCGATTTGCTAACTCCCAGCTCACCAGAGGGAAGTCCCTTTGTGGGGCTTTTCTTTGTTGATTCCAAAGATTGGGGTTAGTGAATGCAGTTAAGCGGTATCATAGTCTTATTAATCAGTTTGGAGCTTTTGTTTCAAATATTGTTCCATCCTGTGCGTGCGTCATCAACCACGCTAACAACATCGGCATGCGTGGTGTTTGCCTCCCAAGAAGAAGTTATCACTGAATTTGTATCCGATAAAGTTATGGCCGTGACCAAGGGTAAACTGTTTGCTCTTGTCCTGCTGGCAAAACTTTTTTCGGCATTTTCTGGTGTCGCGTTGCGCGCGCCAAGGGTTTTTTCAGAACGAAATTCGGCATCACATTCGCTCGGCCTCACTGGTTCCGTCGGCATCGGGACGACGGGGCCAAACAATTTACTGGATGTAGACGGTACAATTCGGGTTACTCAAGCAGGAACCCCAGCGAACTATTTTACAATCGCCGACGTTTCTGGAGCCGCTTGGTTCGATTTGTCCAATGTGGCGGGCGGGGGCACGCAAGCTGTCACTTTTGCGTTAAATGGCAATAACCCCACTTTCACGATCAGAAACAACATGGGGGGTGAGCTGGCCCCCGAAAACTGGACAGGTAGCTAAGAGAGAGTCGCGCCCCTAAAATGGCGGAAAGCCAAGGGGATAGAGATGACAAACATCCGAAAGAAACACAGCGCAGAGTTTAAGGCGAAAGTGG
>CAIQVS010000347.1 GCA_903875345.1 uncultured Pseudomonadota bacterium
GACGCATAGTGATTTCACGAGAGGAGAAAATTATGAGCTTTAATATCCTTGTTCTACATTCTGACCGATCAACAGGGCTTAATTTTGTTCAGTGCTTGCAGGAGGCAAAGAAAGAAGGATGGGGACAAGACCTGAAAGTAGTTGGTCTGTGCTCCCATCCGATCAGGATGCAGCTTTGCAAAAACGACATAACGTTTGTGGCTAAAGAACACGATGGCGATCTTGAACAAGTCGTGAAAAGTGTTGAGCAAAAATTAGGTGAGTCAGTCCATTTGGTCTATGAAACCAAGAGTGCCCCGCACATGTTGCAGGTATCGCAATTGCGAGACAGGGTGCCTGTTTTTCTGCCTCCGCATAAAATGGTAGAAATTTTTGAAGACAAATACCTGACATATAAACACTTGGTTAATAAAGGGTTTCCGGTTCCGAAAACCCATCTCATCAAAACACCAGCAGACATCGAAGCTGCTTTTAAGGATATTGCGAAAAGCGTTGTATGGGTGCGAGACACCCAAGGACAGGCTGGGTTTGGAGCTTTTACGGCAACCTCAATGCAACAGGTCGTGGAGCAAATTACTCAAAGGAACGGATGGGGCCATCACACCATTGCGGAGAAATTACCTATCGACGCAGTTCATAAATGGGAAGACAGACTGTCTTCAAATTTTCTGCCCGGAGAAATGGTTACCTGGATCGCCTTCTACAACGAAGGCCAGCTAGTCGCGAGTCAGGCCCGCAAGCGCCTTTATTGGGAGCATTCGGATCTTACCACCTCTGGCGTTACTGGTTACTCTGGAGCGAATATGACTGTATCCAGAGGAGATGTGAATGATTTATCTGATGCCATTGTCAGATCATTCGACTGGAAGCCTCATGGCGCGATGGGAGCCGATTATGTCGTCGACGAGACAGGACAAATAAAGCTTACCGAAATTCAGGCAAGTCGTTTTTTCACATCAACACAGCCACTCGCGCTTTTAGGACTGAATTTCCCCAAATTATACGTTGATGCTTTTCGGGGAAGCTCTGTCTGCAAAGAACTTGTGAACCCCTGTCCGGAAGGCATGCTTTATATTCAGCGTTTTGGATCTGAGAGCATGATGGTTCATAGGGATACCATTCTTTCTGAGCTTACCGCTGGGACTTCGCGTCCTAAGCAATCGGTACAATCAGATCGCAACTCCCAATGCATCCGTGATCCACAATAATTTTACTCTCAAGAGGAGCAAACATGACGACGAAGACTGACTATATAGCCAAAGCAAGAACAGATTATGAAGCAGCTTTGGGAATTGCAGTTCGAGATGCCTCCCTAATTCATGATGGCAGACAGAATACCATCGTGAAAATTGAAGACGCTGGCGGTCAACAAAACTGCGTTCGTTATCGCACCGCAGTTGAGTTCTGGTACGAAGACTGTATAAAAGAGCCATTCATGGCGGCTCTTGGGGTCGTGGATGTTCCGGCTGTCCGTCACTTCAATGACGGTGTGCGACCTCAGATTCTGATTTCCGAATTTGTCGAAGGCCCGCTGTTGCATGTTTCTGGGGTTTCCGATGATGCCGCTACAAGAGTTGGACGTGCAATTGCGGCATTACACGTTCCTTCAAACGGTGCATCGACTTACCTTGATTTTACACAAGGGAAGAAATCGTCAGAAACATGGGTGAGTCAATTTTTAGCTTCTTTAAGGGAGGAGGCAGTCGCAAGCGGTTTTGATGAAAGCGACGTAGCTGATTTGAACCATCGTTGTGGCCAGATTTTTCCAGCTTCGACGCAAAACACGCTGGTTCTTGTCCACAATGACATCCATTTCAAAAACCTAATTCAAAGGCCTAATGGTTCGATTTGCTTTATTGATTGGGACTCTGCGGTCATTGCCCCTCCAGAAAAAGACTTTGTAAAGCTTCTGGACTGGTCGCATGAAAACACAGGCACTGTGCCAAAAATTATCCGTGCCTACGAAGATGCAACAGGGCGCCCGCTCAATACGGACATTGTGGAAGCTTTTCGCATCTATGCGTGCCTGAGACAGATACATTATCAGGCCGCATCCATTCAGAAGGGCGTTGATAGCGCAGTTCTCGCTCAACAAGGCTTTTTTGATGACAACAAAAAACATCATCAGCGCATGTGCCAAGCCCTCAATCGACTTGGTCTTCCTGACTGGCGTCTTCCAAACGCTTTCTCCGGCGCTGCGTGGAGCTTCTCTTCAACATCAGGAGCTGCCCCCAAGTAAACGCAGCATAAGTAGCGGATGATTATTTATAAATAAATATTTTTGAGGACATACCATGAGCGATCTTATCGATCTTTCGAGAAATGAATTTTTATTTGATCATCCGCTGCTTGTTGCTGACTGTTTGCCTAGACTTACCGCGCGCGAGATATGCCAGTATCAGGCAGGCACAAAACTGACGACTAGATTGTCCCAGTTCCATAACATTGATCCGAAGTTCTTGTGCCTTTTCAACGGTGCAGAACAGACATTAAAAACTACGTTCAATGCTGTGGCTCATATGCCAAATACCGTGCTGCTAATTCCCAGTCCCAGTTGGGAATATTATTGGAAGTTGTCAGAAGCATACGAAACCAAAGCAGCTCCGTATCATTACCGCGAAGTTGGGAACACATTTGAGGTGGATTCCCAAGGACTCAAAGAAACAATAAAAAATGCGGAGCGCGTTGTATTGTTAATTGCCTCTCCTGCAAATCCTTTGGGCTGTCGCACCAGCGATTCTGAGATCAAGCGGCTGACGCAGATCGTTGGCGAAAAAGGACACACGATTATTGACCAGACATATGTTGGATTTTCACGCTCCCCTGAACAGGCTCTTTCTTCCGCCCTAGAGGAACTGCCCAGCACACTCTTTGTTCGGTCGATGTCAAAGTATTATGGGATGCCCGGTCTACGCGTGGGATACGTTGCTGCACAACCTGATGTGCTAAAGGCATTTTCAATAATGGGCGATTACCTTGGCTTTAATGCTTATTCAGATCAGTTCTCGATTGAGTGCATTAACAGACATGCAGAATTTGCCGGTATTGCCGAGCAGGCGATGGGGGAAAGAGAACGACTTAGAGAGTTTTTTTCAGGTTTGCCTGGCTTTAAGGCATTTCAATCGGACACAAATTTTATCCTTGTTCGTGTGCCAGAGCGTGAATATGCCAGCTATCTGATGACAAACGGAATCAAAGTTCGCACGTTTCCCGATGATAAACTGGGGGACTGTGTTCGAATTACTGTGCCACCTAAAGGCATAGCTGATAGGCTCATCCATCTGACTTCCCGCTTCTGTACAAATTCCAGAATCGCGGCAAGTCGCCCGGTTGACGTTTCGACACAGGGAGGTTGTTTAATAAATGCAGCAGCTAAATAGCATTGACGCCATTGTTGATCGATATGACCATTTCATTTTTGATCAATGGGGGGTCTTGCATGACGGCCTTAAAGCATTTCCAAGTTCAATCGCCTGTTTGGAACAACTCAAGGCCCGTGGGAAGCATATCTATTTGCTCTCCAACTCAAGCAGGACGGCTGCAGAAAATTCGGAGAAGCTCTTTGCTCTTGGCTATCCTCAATCATTCTTCGACTTTGTACTTACATCTGGCGAGATTTTGAAGAGAAAGCTTGTTGATGATCTAACTTTTTTGCATCAGGTTGGCTCATCCTGCTTCATAATAGGCCAAGAAAAATCGCTTTTGCTTGATGGCACAGCGATTCAAGTAGTCCCCCTTGAAGATGCAACTTTTGTCCTTCTGGTGGGACTTAATCCAGATCGCGACGCCATTAAAATACTAATGCCCGTCTTGCATTCGGTGGCAGAACGCCATTTACCAATGTTGTGTGCTAATTCGGATTTGTTTTTTACTTACGGCAAGGACATCTTTCCTGGTAGCGGTCAAGCAGCACAGATTTACGAGAAGCTGGGAGGACAGGTTTTTCATTTCGGCAAACCACATCAAATAGCATTTGATGAAATTGTGAAACGCTCTTCTGCCCCCCGTAATCGCTCCGTAATGATCGGGGATTCTTTAGAACACGATATCCTTGGTGCAGTTAATGCCGGTATAGACTCTATATTTATTACATCTGGAATTCATAAAGACGAATTACAAAATCCTTCAAATCCAGCATACCGGGAAGATTCTTTAGCTCTGTGCGTCCGGCACAATATAAGGCCACAGTGGATTTTAGATGAATTGCGTTGGCATTAACGAGCGCAGAATTAAAAAAGGCTTGGTAATTATCCAAGCCCTTTTCATGAAACATTTCTCAAACCGTTGCAGCTGCTTTTAGTTTTGACAAGGCGCGGATTTTAACTCGTACGCTAGCGGGCTTGGCTGCGCCTTTCATCATCTCGCCGGTGGCGGGATTACGGATCAATGTTCCGGCCTTGCGGGCGGGAACCTTGCGCAGGGTGACTTTCAGCAAGCCCGGCAGGGTAAATTCGCCAACGCCGCGTGGATGAACCGAGCCAAGGAACACGCCTTCCAAGGTTGCAAACACGCCAGCTGCAGTCTTGCGGGGAATGTCGTTCTGTTCGGCGATCAGATTGATCAAAGCTGATTTGGTAAGGGTTTCCTTAACGGGACGAACGGTTGCTGCTTCGGGTCTGCTGGTTTTCGGTTTGGCCATGGGATTCTCCAGATGTTGGCGTGTTGTTGAAAAACAAGGATGATTCTCACAAATCATCAACGTTGGTAGCCGTCCGTTTGCTTATTCGCAAGCTTCGTTAGCGTTTTTTATTCGGAAAGCGTCCACGCGCGACTTCCGCGCCGTTCCATACCATGACCGTTTCGCCGGACGGATCAACCGGGATCTCGCCGCCGCCCACGAACCATTTCATATCCTCCGGCGCAAACCAGAAATGAGACCCCGGCATTGCGTCCACAGGTTCCTCATACGACAGGTTGTCGGTGCCTGCGTCTCGGTCGAGCCGTTCTCTCAATCTCTTGCTCGCATTTTCAAAGGACGTCGCCTTGATGGTATATTCATAGGCGCGTCCGCGCATAACCACCATGCGATATTCGGCCATTTTCTTTTCGGGAGATTCTTCCATCGTCGTGGTTCCTTGAAGCAAAATATTTCCTGCAAATTACGCGATGAACGACAAACCATCAACAGAGAATTACAGAAAACTATTCATCGCATCGGCACACGAGGCAAGATGCACCCCTGCACGACAGCGGTGTGATCACAGCTACGAGGAAATTATTCTTCCGGATCGAGCATCCCGAACAGCCGGAGCTGCTTGCCTTTCGCCGCAAAGATTCCGACCCATTGTTCGACGCCCGCGTGCGGATATTTTTCCATTGTGAGAGTGAACCCGTCGATTTCATGCTCCTTGGCGTTATGGAAATCAGCAAGGCTGTATTCGCCCTTGCGCAACAACGTACAGGCTATTTCCTTCATGCGGCTTTCGAAGATGTCGCAAAGCAGTTCGACTTCGTTTTCGTCGCAACCATCGTTCTGGATGTCGTCAACGCTCGGCTTCCAAAACTGTTTTCTTTCCCGTTTGCTGTACATTTGCCCCTCCCTTTTGGCGGTTTTATCGCCTCAATACATGTACATGAACGCTCTTTTCTTCTTTATTATCAAGCAAATGATGGGCAATATAAGCACTGTAATCTTGATTTTTCGATTATCTTATGCCCTGAACGATGTGCGCGCCATGAAAGACAAAACAAAGGATGAAGATACTGCCGCAGCAACACCGGCGAAAAAATCCTATGACGAGGCGCGGATAGCTCAACCCAGCTCCGCCAACGAGGAACAGCCTCTTACAGAAGAAGCGATCAAGGCGTTGCACAAAAAGCTCGACAGACTTCGTGCCGAAGATGAACAACGCCCCCAAGAGGAACCCGTGTTGAGATCCATGCCAGCGCTCATCGGCTACGCTGCTTGCGACAGGGGCGTCAACCATCAGGTCATTATCGGCATTATCGAACAGCAGCTTGGTTTTTACGATGAGAAGGCCGAGATTGGCGGCGATTATTATAATGCTGTTGTGCGTTTTCTTGAGACTCTCGATGTGAGAAAATTTTTACAATAAGCAAACAAGTACGATATTGGCTTGTCAGATTCCCTATGGCCCTTTGGGGGCCATCCACCGCAAAACATTATCGAGAATAAATCCGGCCACAGCTCCGAGCGTCAGGATCACGGCAAACCCGCCTTTCCAGCGGTTGGCCATCCGATCCAGTTGATCGAGGCGCGTGTCGATGCCGTCGAGTTTGGTTTTGATTTCTGCGATGGCCGTGGTTAGCGCCTGCACCTGCGCTTCCAGCCTGCCGATGGCGCGGAAGTATTCGGGATCGGATTCGTTCATTGGGGGTTCTTCCTGCTCAGGTTGGTTCTGCATTGAATGGGTCATGTTCCGACCACCGTGACAAAGGTTTGCGCGATATCGGTAATCCCGGTTCCATCGCCGACGACAGCAGCGGCGGCTTGGGCGATGTCGCCAATGCCAGAACCATTGCCAACGGTGATAAGAGCCGATTGCTGGAAACTGGCGATGCCGGAACCGTCACCGACCAAGGTCATGTTGAAACCGGATGCGCTGACGCGCTTCGGCCCGTCGCCTACAGTGACGAGAGCGATCTGCTCAACATCGGCTGCCGTACCCATCAAGCGGATTCCAGTCCGAGTTGGCAGAGATTGACGGCTGATGGCGTCCAGGCAACGCTGCCCGGCGCTTGCGGAAAGGTCGCCGAAAGATACCAGAACGCCGCGCCGGTGGTCAGTACCAGCGGCGACGAAACGTCATCGAAGCCATTGACGCGAGCATGCAGCTTGAGATTGCGCGCGCCAGAATCCTCTTTTCGGGCGCAAGCCGTGACGACCACGCCGTCAATGACGGTGGGCGCTCCGGGCAGATCGGTGATATTGTAGTAGTCGAAGAGACCGTTCTGGCTCGTCGTGTTGTACATGGCGGTCTGGTAAGCCTGTCCGTTGACAGAGTCCCAGTTGGCGACAGCGCCGCCTGCGCGCGACCATTGGGTCTGGTCGCCGACGGCATTGGGCAGGCTTGTCCAAACCGAGCGTGGCGGCACCAGCGTCAACGCGGTGTCGGTGCCATCACTCGTGTAGGAGACCAGATCGTCGATCACGATATTCTGGCCGGTGGATTGGTATCCTGCCGAGGTCATCGTGATGTACTGGAGCGCAAAATTGATGCCGAGCGTGGCCGTGACGACAACGCTGCCGTTCAGCGCCAGCGTCAGCCAGCCGGAATTCGGGTTACACGACACCGAAAGCCAGTATTGAGCGTTGCCGCTGACGGCATAGGCCGACGAGGTGGCGAGAACGGCATTGGTCGAATTTTGCCGGATACGAACCGTACCGGTATTGTCGAGCGTAATGCGGAACCCGTCCGCTCCCTGGCCTCCAGCCGAAGTCGGCGGGGTGGCAGTGAACTGGAACAGATTGCCCTCTCCGGCGGGCAGCGACGGCAGGAACCAGCCCATGCCCAGATAGCGCGTGCCGATATTCGGCACCGTCCAGATCACGCCGCTGTTGATGTAATTGCCGAGGTTTAGCGCCTTGGGCGTTACGCCGCTTCCTTGCAGCGAACGCACGCCCGTGGTGGTGGAGATGCTCATGAAATTGCCGTTGGAAAGCTGCGCCGTCCATGGCTGCGCCACCTGCGCAAGATCGCTGTAGGCTCCGAATTGCTCAAAGCCGCATGCCCATTCGAGGGTAAGAGTCACTGTCTATACTCCTATGTGATAATCCACACGAATGGCGACGGGGTCGCCCCAGATGGGCCTGTGCCGTTGCCGCGCAAGACCTCGACGGTAAGCTGGCTGAGTGAAACCGCTGCTTGGCCTTTACGGAGAACTTCCAGCGCAAGCTGGCTGGTCTTAATTGCGACGGGCGCGGCATTAAGCGTGCTGCGCAGCACCTCGACAACCGATTGCCCCAGATTGACCGGCGGCACGCGACTGCGCAAAACTTCAGCAACAAGCTGAGTCTGGTTGACGGGCGCTGTTCCCTTGCGCAGAACCTCAATCGCGGCCTGCGTGAGCCGGACGGAGGTCATGACGCGATCTTGACCCCAGCCGCGACGCTATTGACGCCACTGGCCGTCCATGCCGCCGATGTGTTGGGATCTGTGTCCTGATAGGCGGAGAAATAGGCGTAGGATGCCGCCGGGGACTGGCTCGATCCTGTGATCTCCGTGGAGCCGGACTTGAGCTGCACCGTTATCGCACGCGCACCGCTGTCGGTTTTGCGCAACAGCGCTGACACCTTCACTCCGGCGATATTGCTCGGCGTCGAACTGAGAGAGCCGAAACTATAACGATCTTCAGCCCCAACTGTGCTGGAGGTAACGCAGCTGACATCGCCGCCGGGCGGAACTTCGTTTGTCTCGGAGTAATTGGTGCTCATGCCGGTCATGTTGCCCCAAAGCTGAAGGCTCGACTGGCCGGAACTCATGCTGGGTGCTGTCGACGGCGCGCCGCTGGAATAGGTGATGCTGGCGGTATAACCGGCATTGGTGGCGAAGCTGCTGTTGTCCTGACGCTGCATGGAGAGCGACGTGTCGGTGATGTAACCGATCCAGACGTTCTGGCCTGCCGTCAGGCTCTGCGCCGTAGTCAGCGGCAAGGTTACAGCCGTTCCTGCGGTGGTGCCTGTCACCTGTGCCCCGCTCGACAGCAGCGTACCGGGCGAACCGCTGTTGTCGGCGTAAACGGCTGGTTTGAAATTGGCGCTGGCCAAGGTGGTCTCCGGCATAACGCCGATGCTGCTCAAGGTTCCCGATACCGGAACCGTAAATTTGCGCAAAAACAACATGTTCGCCGACATATAGGAGGTCGATCCGCCTAGACTATAATAAGCGCCAAGAGCGCCCTGACTCGGCGTGAAGGCGACCGAAGCGTCGGCATTGGGAAACAGCGTCTCGACGCGACTGTCACCGCGCACGGCATTGTTGACAGCACCGGTGCTGTCGAACACATACATGTCGTCGAAATTGCAGGTATTGCCACTGAGAATGACCTGATTGGCGTAGGCATTACTGCTGTTCTTGAGATTGCCAGTGCCGGTTAAAATCGCCACGCCATCGAGATAAATATTATAGGAACCGCTTGCCGCAAAGGTCAGATCCCATTCGACATAATGCCAGGCGTTAGCCGTGATCGCGGTCGAGGAAATAGCGACCTGCGTGCCTCCAAGCCCGCCGTTCCAGAGAACCAGCTTGCCAGAAGAGTTAAAACCCACGGCGCACTGGTTGGTGCCTGCGTCACCAAAAATGACGCCGCTGTTGCCAGATAAATTGGGATTTAAGGCGATCCCGCCGATCAGGCGTCCATAATTGCCGGGTAAGGTACGGCTGGCCGTCACATAGCTGTAGGTGATCTGCAGCGCCAGACTGTTGGCGAAGCGCCCAGCCACGAACGAGGCGGAACTGGATGGCACGGTTGTCCACTCGCTGCCCATGGTCGAGTTCGTCGGGATGCAGTTGGCGGGGCCATATTTGTCGAACCCGTCCCAAAAGATGTCAGCCATGGGTTACCTCGTTCCGGTTATGGTGGTGCTGATACCCGCGAGCGTGACATCAGCTGGTGTTGGCGCATCGAGTTCGAACACGTCGCCGGGCGCAAGCGCCACTTGGCTGGCGAAAGTGAAAGTTCCAATCGTGGCTCCTGCCGCAAAAGCAATGCTGCCAATTTGCGTGCCGTTCTGTTTGATCGGCAGGGTCACGGCACTGGTCGGCGCGGTTTGGCAGACAGCGCGGCTGCCGGTGAGATTGGCGGGCAAGGTCACGGAACGCACCATCTCGATGCGGAACAAAGTCTGCCCAGCCGTAGGAATGCCCGGCAGGTAGCCAGCGATGTCGTAGGGGTTGCTTCCGGCGTTTGAGGCCACGGCGGTAACCTGTCCGGCGGCATTATAGGTGACGCCACCATAGGTGCCGCTTGAATTGAGCAAAGGAAAGCCTATCCCCGCTGGCGTATAGGTGTAGGCGGTGCAGGTCGACAAATCCTGCACGCCACCGCCCCAAATGTTGAAAGACTGGAGCTTTACGGTGATCGGTACGCCGACATAGGCCTGCGGCAGATCGTACTGAAAGACCCCACTGTCGAGGCGCACAAATTGCGATCCTGACGCATGAGCGCCGGATGCCGTGCCATAGAGTCCGCGATAGAGCGTGGTGAGATTGTACTTTCCTGCCGCCGTTAGCGTCGCGGTCTGAAAAGACAGCAATTCGCCGTCGCAGTAACAAAGCGTCCGAAAGGCTGCGGCATCAGCGGCGGTGCCGGAGGAAAGCGTACCAGCACTTTCGTTGAGATCGACCGCCAGAGTATGGGCGGTGTCGGGATTGGCACCGGTAAAAGACGGCAGCGCGGCAGTCAGCACCCCCATGCGCGCAGGCCCCGCGATGGTGCCGACCATCTGGTAATCGGTGCCGTCGGCGGACAGCCACACATTGCAGCCGCCCCAGTTTGGATCAGCCACATCCGCCGCGCCGCCCGATGCGGCAATCCACACTTGCGCCACACCGCCGGTGAGCGTCGCCGCCGGTTCGAAAATCACAGGCGGGTTCACCGAGGCCGGGATTGCAGCGGGATTAACGGCAAGGCTGTTGCCATTGGTCTGGGCCGGATAAGCCGTGGCGGCAGCCGTGCCAGAGGGAAACTCCTCGGCGACGAGTGTCAGGATGCCTTGGTCATCCTCTTCGATGGAGGTGATGCGCACCGCCACTTTCGTCATCCCCATGCCGGTATCGGTCAGCGTAACCAGATCCATCGGCTCCAGCAGGAAATACTCCCACGAGAGCCTGAAAGTGTAGGTGTTGCGGATATTGACTGAGCGCTGGCAGATCAGATTGATGGCAGTGGCGGCCACCGAGCTTTGCGTGAACTCATGGCCGGAGATCTGGCTGCCGACGCGCAGGCCGAAAGCCTCGATGCTGGCCTGGTCGCGGGCTTCGGCGATGTTGGCGTTGTAAAGAACCGTATTGTCGAGAAACTCAAGCCGATAGCAGTTGTAGGCGTCGTTCGGGTCGGAGCGGATCAGCTGCACCGGATCGGCATTGTCGGGCCGCACGTAATCGCTATCGGTAAGATCATAAACCGGCGTGACATTCGGCACGAACACATAGCCATTGCCAGTGACCGGCGTGTCGCCATAAGGAATGGCTTTCAGCACCGATCCCGACCAGACGGGGGCCGTGTTGGTGATCTGGAACCACCGCGCCAGCACGTCATTGGCCTTTTCGACCGAATCCAAGCTTGGCGAAAAATCCAGACCAAGAGCGCGGCAATAGGTCTGCCATGACGCATCGCCCGTGGTCTGGGCATTGGGGCCGGAAAACCACGAGGCCGTGTCGATGCATGTCGATGGCAAGCCGACGCCGTGAAGGCCGGTCAGATAATCCTGCGCCACAAGCGCGACATCGGCATCGCCACGCCCGTTGATGCCGGTGTTGTATAGTGCGCCGAAGGTTTCGACCTTCAACTGCGGCAAGGCGTCATTGGAGCCTAGATCAAAGCTGGCGGAGCAAAGATAGGCGATGTACCGATAATTGAGCGCCTGAGCCGCATTGAAAGACGTCAGCCACCCCCACGCCGTCTGCGACGATGTGCCGAGAAAGGCGGTCAGTCCGAGCGCGCCCGGACTGCCATATTGATCCTTGCCCTTCCAGATATTGCCGAAACCATTGATAGGGCCAGCGCAAATGCCGAAGATGACGCCCGTCTGGTAATCATAGCTACCAGTCTTGCTGCCGCCACCATTATGAACCAGCACCCCGTCCGCGAAATAATTGTGATGCGGCTCGACGGTCAGGTTGTAGGTGAAGGCGATATCGGGCGACGGGACGATCTCGTTAATCGCTACCGAACCATGGTCTTCATGAACCAGCTTATCGCCGACTTTCCAGTCTTTGGCTTCGATCCGTTGTTCGCCGTCACGCCAGAGATAATGGTTCTCCGTGACATGCAACTCGCCGCGATCATGGCGGATGCGCAGCATGCGGTCGTGGCTGTCATTCGCCACGTCATGCTTGTGAACCAGAACAACCCGACCGGAGACCTTGATGCTCGTTTCAGAATCGATGCAATAGACGGGATCGCCAACTTCCATCTCTGCAATGGCGCGCAAGCCGACTGGCGTCGAAACTTTCGTCTCCGGCGCAAAGCACCCGCTACCGCCGCCTTTGCCTCCGCTTTGTTTCTGGGCGATAGCCCGAAAATTGCCGTACCAGAGCAGATTGATGCCACCAGCGGCGCGGCCCCAGATCAGCGGCACCGGCAAGGTGGCGATGGACGTATTAATGGCGATGTCGGTGAATTCTGGTTTCGCCGATTTACCGCCGCCAAAGAGCCAGCCCATCAATGCACCTTATCTAGTGGAGCGACTACTCTGCGCCCGCTTACGCGGTCGCAACCGTGACTGCTCCATGGACTAAAGAAACGGCGGTTCTTGTTTTCCGACAGCGGGCTTGGAAGCGAGATATCGGATTCAACGACTATGCCTTCCGGCTGATAGGCATGAATAACCAGAGGCCAGCCGACGACGATGGCTCCATGGGCATAGGAGCGCCCAATCTTCCATACAGCCATGTCGCCGAGTTCTGGCGTTTCGACTTCCGCCGAACAGGCCATCATTGCACCGAGATAGCGTTCATCATCGCGGTGCAGATGCCATTGATTGGAATACGGGCGCGGATCAAAGGGTGGCACGATGCCCGCGTCGACATAGACGCGCACCAGCAGCATCCCGCAATCGACGCCCGCGCCGCGCACGTCGGCCAGATGATGATAAGGCGTGCCGATCCAGCGCTTGGCCTCCGCGACCACGGCGTTGCGTTGTTCCTGTTCAGACATACCGCCTCAGTACATCGAGAGTTCGGGCGGCGGCACGAAGGGGAAGCCGCGAAAGTTGGCGAGGTTGTTGAAGCGCGCCTGGCACGTCGACA
>CAIQVS010000348.1 GCA_903875345.1 uncultured Pseudomonadota bacterium
GCTTGAGGATAGAGAATGCCTCAACATTTTGTGGCCCGCCCCTAACCTCTCCCGTAAACGGGAGGGGGATTCCATCGCCCTCATGTCAAATTAATTCCCATCATTTAAGACGACGCAATCCACTAGGGTTTGTCACGTCAATCCGCGCCGATGCGTTTGATCCGCGACCCCTGATATCCGGCGTCGTCGAGCGCGCGTTGCAAGCGGCGGCGCAGATCGTCCTTGCGCCCCAGAATGGTGTCGATTTCCAGCATCGTCGCCAGATCGTCGATGCTGATTTCGGGGAGCCTCTGGCTAAGCTTTACGGCGTGAATCTTGAATTGAACGCGTGTGAATTGCGTGTGCATGGCGTCTCCTGTGTTTGAAGCAACAACTTTATAACATGGGAAACATCCCATATCAAGATATTTTTAGGCTACGGCGCGAGTTTTTGCAAAGACAAACGAACGTTGCGGAAATCCTGCTCGGTGATCTCGTCAAAACGGGCGATGCCGAAACGCGAGGCGATTTGCTGCCGCAAGGCCGTTTCCTCAATCCCCTTGAGGTGGGCGATATAGAACACGAGGGCGTCAAGCTCGGTCTTTTCATAGTGGTTGATCGGGCGGTTTTCTTCGATGACCAGCTCGGTCAAAGCGCTGCTGCCGAAGGCCGTCATCAACGTGGTCAGGACGAGAACTTTGAACGACATCGTAATGTGCGGCGCGCTCGTCGGTGAATGGTAGGCCTCGTTACGCATCATTTCGCGTGCCAAGGAAACAATCTTTACGCCCCGATCATCCATCATAACAATCCCAGTTACTGTAATGTAGGCACTAAGGGTTACGTGAAAAATCCTGCATCGGCCAAAGCCGGTTGCCGATGCCAAGTCTTTTTCGTTGGTTTAGGACTGTGCCGTAAACCGTAATCAGCGCTTAAGGCGCTTCTGCCGTATCAGCTCGTAATCGAGCAGGTCGTGAATTTGCGAGCCTATCAATTTGTTTTTCTTCTTGTGTTCATCCGTCATTTGCAGGCGGTGATAGATCGTGGAGGCCATCGCGGCGAAATCGCGCGGCTCCAGCTTGCGCCCCAGTTCTTCGGTGGTTTCCTGCAAACGGCTGATAATCTCCGTCAACAGGTCGAGATCATGGGTGTATTCCGGGCCTTTTGTTTGAATCTCAGCCTGCTGCTCGTCGTCGCTCATCAGCACGGCGGGCGTCGTTCCCAGCGCGTCGGCGAGCGCCTTCACGGTATCGTAACGCGGAAAGCGCGACCGTCCTTCGAACATGTCCCGCACCGCCGTCGAATTTAGTCCGGCCTTCAGCGACAGGCTGCGCGGATTGAGTCCGAGCTTCTCCATCAAGACACGGAGATTGTTGACCCATGCGGGTATCGCGTTCGATTTGGTTTTGATCATGAACGTATTTTTATAAAATAAAATCGTTTTTGTCAATGGGAAAAATACATCGCATCATGGGAAATATCTCTTTCCGCTGAAACATCCGACGCAGCGCGATGACGGATAAAATTCCTACGGCGGCGCCCGCCACGACATCGGAAATGTAATGGGCATCGACCACGATGCGGCTAATCGCCAGAACAAGTCCCAGAGCCAGCCACAAAAAACGCCAGCGTGGAAGCTGGATACAAAGAATTGCTGCAAGTGCGAAGGCCGTCGTCGCGTGTCCCGACGGCATCGAATTCCACGCGGCATGAAAGCTGAAAGGATGGAAGCCGTAGATGTTTTCGCGCAGCAGTTCGACCGGACGCGCCCGCCCCAGTATAGGTTTGATGATGTCGGTAACAATGCCCGAAACGGCGATGGCGACGAAAAAGAACATCAGCTTGTTTCCGGCATGGGCGATCTTCACGCGCAGGCGTGACGGGATCGTAGCGTTCCGCGCGGCCAAGGCCAGCGCAACGATCATCAGGCCGGACGGCCACAAATACCATTTCGATTTGCCGAAATCGGTGTAGGCGCGAAAGAAATCGACGATGGCCGGATGGCTTTGATCGAGCGCATGCATTCCTTCCGCGACGGGGCGATCGACAAAGCCGATCAGCAAGGCTTCCAGCAGGACAAACCCTGCGGTCAGCAAGGCAAGACGAGAATGAAGCTTCAAGGTTTGTGGTCTTTCGGTTGCCCTGTTTCCTGCGGCATCGTGTAAAAATTTATGGTCCGCCAGTTGGCGTTGCCGATGCTGTAGCTGCGCAGCGTCGCCACGGGATGCGACCGATTGCCGGTGTCCTGCGGCCCGTTCAGAAACGCTCCCAGACGGTTGTCCTCGACCACAGCGACGGTGCAGGGATTCTTTTGCATTTCCGCCGAGGCGTGCGCGCCGTCGAGGTAAAGCTTCGTCCCGGTACCGCCGAGGAAAACGAGGCTCGGCTCGTCATAGGGCGCGGAGGCTATTTTAAGGCGCGCGCAGGGCTTGACCTGTTCGGCCATGCGGACGATGTCGCGCGACAGCCAGAGATGTTCGATATTCGGAAACGTATTGCCCATCGTGACGCCGAGAAAGATCAAGGCTCCATAAGCCACGACCAGAAGCGCCGAGATGTTGGCGCGGAGAAACAGCAAGGCGATGCCGACGGCTTCGGTAATGATCAGAGCCGCACCGGCGGCGACGGCATACAGATTCCATTTCTGATCGACAATATAGGGAACAAAGATCGTTCCCATGACGAGCGCCGTGCCGATGACGAGCCAAAGGCTTAAAATCGCGGCGACAAGCCAGCGCCGCTTTTTTTGATCCAGCATCGCGAAGCCGTCGCAGACGAATTTGGCCGTCAGCATGGCAATGGCCGGATAGGTCGGCATGACGTAATGCGGCAGTTTGGTCAGCGACAGCTCAAAAATGAGCCATGTGGGAATAATCCAGCCAAGACAAAAAGCCACCGCTTGGTCGCGCCGCGCCGCCCAAGCGTCCGGCAGGGCGAGCAGGGCGAACAGGGAAAACGGGAAAAACGTAACCGGAAAAGCCAGCAGGTAAAGTCCGGGCGGCAAGACTGTGCCGCGATCCTGACCTTGCCAGAGTTTGGCGAGCATATCCTTGCCCGCCGATTGCGCCAGAAACGCGCCGTGGCTGGCGAGGGTGATCGCGATGAACCACGGCAGGATCAGCATAAGGGCGTAGGGAATCCCCCAGCGCGGCTTGAGCGCGGCGAACCAGCCGAGATTTTTGTTTTTCCTCCACAGCCACAACAGGGTCGACGCCAGCACCAACAGGATCATCGGCCCCTTAATAAGGAACCCAATCCCGACGGCGCTCCAGAAAGCGAACGGCGATTTCCAGCTGCGGATTTTTTCCTTATAGGCAAGCGCCAAAGCATATTGCGCGACCATGATTGCGGCCAGCAACACGGCGTCGGTCTTGGCCAGATGCGCCTCGGCGTTCAGCACAAGGCATCCCGCCATCATGATTCCGGCCAACAAGCCGACGCGCGCGGTGAAAAGCAGAGCGCCGAGCGCGGCCGTCAGCAGCACCGCGATCGTCGCGCCAAGCAGGGACGGAATGCGATACGCCCATATTTCGTTGAGATGGTCGGGATTCAGCAGCCGGACGCTGGCGGCTTGCAACCAGTATATGCCGATGGGCTTTTTATAGCGTTCGGCCTCCTGATAGCGAATATCGACGTAGTTATGCGTCTCGATCATCTGCTTGGTCGCTTGCGCGAACCACGGCTCGTCGCGGTCGATGGGCGGCAGCGAGGCGATACCGGGCACGAAAAAGGCGAGGCAAAGGGCAAACAGGAAGCCGTAGGCCGCTAAGTTCAAGCGCCGTCCGTCGGCGCTTACGAATGGACGCAAGATACGTTCAGGCATCGCCAGCGCTTTTATGTTTGTGGATAAACCAGATGTTGCGGAGATAGATGAACAAGCCCAATCCTTGGCCGAGGATAAAGACGATGTCCTGCTGATGGAGGGCGTAGGCGAACAGGATGATGCCGCCCGTCAGGCTGAAATACCAGAAAATCTCCGGCATGACGCTCTTTTTGGCGCGTTCGCTGGCGATCCATTGCATGACGAAGCGCATCATGAACATGGCCTGACCGCCGAGGCCGATCAGAACCCAAGGATTGCTCAGCTGGTTTTGGAATTTGGCGAGAAGATCGGACATGAGAACCGCTTGCTTCGAACATTATGACATTGCTCGAAGGAGGTTATAGCGATCTCAATCTGAATTGGCGAGATGAAGGATTTCGGCGTTCAATCCGCAGGCGGAATTAGTTCATAACTCGAGCTACGGGTTTGAGTGTAACGGGAATCATAAAAAACACGTGTCATTGCGGCGCAAGCCGGAATGACTCTTTTTTCAATGGCGCGGATAAACCCATAGCTCGGGTTTCATAAGCTTCGCGATGCGCGGGGTGTTCGGCAAATATAGACGGGATCATGCCGCTAGAGCATTTCCCAATAACGTAGAGCCGTCCACACGTGACGCCGACAGATTGTGTCCATTTAATTGGAATATGCTCTCTATGCCTAGTGGATTGCGTCGTCTTAAATGATGGGAATTCAATTTGACATGAGGGCGGTGGAATCCCCCTCCCGTTTACGGGAGGGGTTAGGGGCGGGCCCAAAA
>CAIQVS010000349.1 GCA_903875345.1 uncultured Pseudomonadota bacterium
CAAAAAAAACCACGCTCACGGGCAGTCTGAAACAAATCGTCCGATCCGCTCTTTCCCTTTGTAAACAAGGCCTGCGTTATCTCATCTTCTGTGCTCAATCCCTCAAAATCCCATATCCACTAAAAATCATGGGGTGGTAAGAGGATGCTTAAAGTTTCCTTAACTCGCCCACACTACCATGCTTTGCGTGACGGTCGCGTCAGAAATCGAGCAGCAATGAAATTTTCCGCTCCTCAGACCTCTTCCTGCATCTTAGTGACTTTAATGGTGTTTACGCTTGTTGGCTGCGGCGGAACCGGGGTTATTTTAGGTGGTGAAGCGCTTGGCATGTACATGACCAAACCCAGCGACCCGCCGCCAGCCGACACCGCCGATCAAATGGCCGCACATGAAAATTGGTGTTATGTCACGTTGGCCGAGCCCCAGTGCTTCAGCTCCCCGCAGGATGTGCCACCGACCCGGCTGATTAACGTCGATCCTCCAAACCGTTATCCAATGAACGTCCGCGCCTATAACGAGGATCTGGCACAGTCAAAATAGCCACGCATGCTCAGCCCTCGATGCGGGGTTGCATGGTTTGATCGGCGCGTTATAGTCGGACTCCCGTTTGTTCTTCTGCGAGAAACCCATGTTCAATATTTCCGGTTTACTGATCGCTTCGGCTTGGGCGGATGCTGCCGTTCCTGCCGCGACGCCCGCTCATGCATCTGTCTCCGATCTACTCGGACCTCAGGCCATCGTTTTTGTCATTATCATCGCCATGTTTTACCTGTTATTAATCCGGCCACAGCAACAGCAGATTGCGCAGCGCACCGCGATGCTTAAACAACTTCAGCGCGGGGATCAGGTTGTTACGGCCGGTGGCGTCGTCGGCACAATCCAGAAAGCCGACGGCGACGATTATCTGATCGTCGAGATCGCCGAAGGCGTAAAAGTGAAGGTTCTTCGTTCCACGATTACTGGTCTGGCCAACAAACCCGAAGCGGCGGCGGCTAAAATCCCTTCGACATCAAGCGAAAAGAAAAACTGAGTTATGGTTTATCTGGAACGATGGAAAGTCATTCTCATTGTTGTTGTATGCGTGCTGGGCGTTTTTTACGCCTTGCCGAATGCTCTGCCATCTCAAACCGTAACTTGGTTGCAAGGCCACACACCATCTTTCTTCCCCAATCAAACCGTCAATCTGGGGTTGGATCTGCGTGGCGGATCGCATTTACTTCTGGACGTCGCTACCGACACGGTTCTTGACGAGCACATGCAGAGCCTCGTTGATCAGACTCGCACCGAGCTGCGTGGGGCAAAGATTGGCTATACGGATTTGGGACTTAGCAACGGCACGATACATTTCCACCTGACGGATGCCACGCAGAACGATAAAGCAAAAGAAGTCCTGCAAGATATGGATCGGCTGTTGGTGATCACGGAGACAAATGGCGACTTCAGCGTTCATTTGAGCGATGCCGAACTTGCCGACAGAACGCGTTCAGCCATGGATCAATCCATCGAAATCGTGCGGCGGCGCATTGATGAAACCGGCACGCGCGAACCCTCGATCCAGCGGCAGGGCGACAGCCGGATTCTTGTCCAGCTTCCGGGCGTCGACGATCCGGAGCGCATCAAGAATTTGCTTGGCCAAACCGCCAAGCTGACGTTCCGCTTGGTTGATGAGTCGGCGTCAGGAGCCGATGCAGCTCATGTACCTCCAGGCGAGGAATTGCTGCCGTCCAACGAAATCGACGGGCTATCGATTGTCGTGCAAAAGCGCGTTATAGTCTCTGGCGATACTCTGGTCGATGCGCAGCCATCTTTTCAAGAAGGACAACCCGATGTCGCCTTAAAATTCGACTCAGTCGGAGGGAGGCGTTTTGGGGAATTGACGCGGCAGAATGTCGGCCATCGTTTTGCCATTGTGCTTGATAACAAGGTCATCAGCGCGCCGGTTATCCGTGAGCCCATCATGGGCGGAAGCGGCGTTATCACAGGGCATTTTACCGCTCAATCAGCGCAAGATCTCGCCTTGCTTCTGCGCGCCGGAGCCTTGCCCGCGCCGATTAAGATCCTTGAAGAACGTACCGTCGGTCCGGGACTTGGCGCGGATTCCATCAAGGCAGGAGCTGCTGCCAGCGTAGTCGGCCTTGGTCTGGTCGTCGTGTTCTTCGTTATGGCCTACGGCCTGTTGGGTGTCTTTGGCGTCATCGCGTTGTTGTTCAACATCGCACTGGTTTTCGCCGTATTGTCGATCCTGCAAGCGACGCTGACCCTGCCCGGCATCGCCGGCATCGTTTTGACCATCGCCACCGCCCTCGACGCCAACGTGCTGGTGTTCGAACGCATCCGCGAGGAACAACGGCTCGGACGCTCGCCTGTATCCTCCATCGACGCGGGCTACAGCCGCGCCCTGTCGGCGATTATCGACGCCAATATGACGACGCTGATCGCCGCGATCCTGCTGTATATGTTCGGATCCGGTCCGGTGAAGGGCTTCGCCGTGACCTTGACCATCGGCATCATCACCTCGATCTTCTCGGCAATCATGATCACCCGACTGATCGTCGTCACATGGCTGCGTGCGACAAAACCGAAGGTCATTCCGATTTAGAATTCGTCGCGAGAGCCTTTTTGAAGGGTCAGTAACAACTGCAACGCCTCACGCACGCTTTGCATGCGCACGTCGCCACGATCACCACGGAACTGGCACTGGTAATGAAAGACAACCCCGGTGCGGCTGGCGAGGCCTATATAGACCAGTCCGACTGGCTTGGCCGCCGTCGCACCGCTTGGTCCGGCTATCCCTGTGGCCGATACGGCGACATCGGCCAGCGAGAATTCCAGAGCGCCTGTCGCCATAGCTTCCGCCGCTTCGGGGCTGACGGCGCCTTTGCTTTCCAGAAGATCGGGCAAAACGCCCAGAACCTCGACCTTGGCGTCATTGCTGTAAGTCACAAAGCCGCGCTCGACCACAGCCGACGAGCCGGGTATCTCCGTCAACGCCGCCGCGATCAACCCCCCGGTGCAGGATTCCGCCGTAACGATACGCAGTTTGTTGCCTGAGTATACTTCGATAATCCGGCGGGCTAGATCGTGAATGTCGGGTGGGAACATAGGTTAACCCGGAAACCGCAAAGTCGCTACTGCCTGCGCGGCAATGCCTTCCTCGCGGCCTGTGAAGCCAAGCCGTTCGGTCGTCGTCGCCTTGATGCTGACGCGGTCGGGCGTAATCTCCAACAGCGAGGCCACGCGCTCAATCATCGCCTGACGGTGCGGCCCAATCTTCGGGCGCTCGCACATCATCGTGATGTCGACATGCGCGATAACGCCGCCGCGCTCACTGACCATACGCACGGCATGGCGGACAAAATGGGCACTATCCTTGCCCTTCCATTGCGGATCGGAGGGCGGAAAATGTTGACCAATGTCGCCTGCGCTCATCGCGCCCAGAATAGCGTCAACCAAGGCGTGCAGCCCGACATCAGCGTCCGAATGGCCTTCCAGTTTATGGTCGTGCTGGATCGCAACGCCGCAGATATGGATCATGTCGCCCGCAATCAGACGATGCACGTCAAAGCCCATGCCGGTGCGAATATCGTTGAAATTATGCCCCATCAGTCGTGCCGCGCGGTCAAGATCATCAGGATTGGTGATTTTCATATTGTCGGGATTGGATGGCACCAAAAGCACATGAAGGCCAGCTTTTTCCGCCACAGCCGCGTCGTCGGTCATCTGCGCGCCTATGGTCGCGCGATGCGCCGCGAGGATGGCGTCAAAATGAAAAGCCTGAGGGGTATGCGCCTGCCACAAATGCGTCCGGTCAATGGTTGTTTGGATACGGCCATCCGCGCCGCGTTTCAGCGTATCGACCAAGGGCTTGGCTGCAATCGCGCCGCGTTCGACATTAAGCGCCTTACGCACGGCGGTAATCGTCGCCGCGTCGATGAGGGGACGCGCCGCGTCATGGATCATTACGAACTGCGGCTTGGCCGACTGTTCAAATGCTTCCAGACCGAGCCGCACCGAATCCTGCCGTGTCGCGCCGCCAGTCACCGGCTCAGGCAAACCCAGATCAGCTACGGCACAATCATAGAGATCACGATGAACAGGGTTAATGACCACCCGCACATGGTCGATATGCGGGTGTTCGAGAAACGCCAACACACTTCGACGTAGGATCGAGACTCCTCCAAGCTCCTGATATTGCTTGGGGATTGATCCGCCGAAACGCTCGCCGGAACCGGCGGCGACAATAAGGGCTGCGCATTCAGTCATACTGATACCTACCGCCCGTAACCCTAGAGACCGAAACGCAGAAAGCAAGTATTTCCCATGTTTTGCCTTTAATCGCGTTTTCCGCCATAAGCACGGGAAACATTAGGATAGGATTCTTATGAAACACCCGAAACGCGATCCGTTACGCCCCCCCGAAGACGCACTTTGGTATCTGTCGCTCGGTGGCGTGGGCGAGATTGGTATGAATCTGAGTCTCTATGGCACAGCGGGCAAATGGCTGATGGTCGATTGCGGCGTGACCTTCGGCGACGAGACGACTCCGGGCGTGGAACTTATCATGCCCGATATTGGGTTCATTGCCGACCGACAGGAAGATCTGCTCGGCCTCGTCATCACGCACGGCCACGAAGACCATATCGGCGCAATCCAGCATCTTTGGCCGTCGTTCCGCTGTCCAATCTACGCCACCAAATTTACCTCTGAACTGATCCGCAATAAGCTGGCGCAAGCTGATTTAAAAGGCCGCGTGCGAATCATCGAATTGCCGAACGGCGGCAGCTTCGAGGTTGGCCCCTTCAAAGGCCATATGATTCCGGTGACGCATTCGATTCCGGAATCGCACATGCTGGCGCTGGAGACAAAGCACGGCAAAATCCTGCATACCGGCGACTGGAAATTCGACCCGGAGCCTATCGTCGGCGATCTGACCGACGACGCGGCGTTGCAAGCGCTCGGCGAGGAAGGACTGATGGCGGTCGTCGGCGATTCGACCAACGCGCTTGTCGCCGGACATTCGGGATCGGAACGCGCCGTCTGGGACGAGCTGCATAAGCTGTTCCATAACGTCAAACAGCGCATCATCATCACCTGTTTCGCCAGCAACATCGCGCGCATCAAGACGATCGCGGCTGCAGCGCGGAAGAACGGGCGCTATGTGACTTTGGTCGGACGCTCGCTGTGGCGCAACGCCGAAGTCGCCGAGGAATGCGGCTATCTGCCCGAATTCAACAATTTCCTCAGCGAAAATGAAGCCATGCTGTCGCCGCGCGACAAGGTCGTGATGATCTGCACCGGATGTCAGGGCGAGCCGCGCTCCGCCCTGTGGCGCATCGCCACCGATGACCATCCGGAGGTCGAATTGACCGAAGGGGATACGGTGATTTTCTCCTCGCGCGATATTCCCGGCAACGAAAAGCAGATCGGGCGGCTGCATAATCGCCTCGTCTCCAAAGGCCTGAAGCTTATCACCCAGCACGACGCGCCGGTGCATGTCTCCGGCCATCCGGCGCAGGAGGAACTGGCACAGCTTTACCAGTGGACGCGCCCACGCCTCGTCGTGCCGGTGCATGGCGAGCCGCGTCACCAGATGGAGCATGAACGTATCGCCAAAGAATGTCAGGTTCCGCACACGCTGATTCCCATCAACGGACAAATCATTCGCCTCGGCCCCGGCGTGCATGAAGTGGTGGCGGAAGTCGCGACCGGACGGCTTGGGCTGGACGGCAAGGTCTTGCGTAAACTCGACCATGAAGCCTCGAAATCGCGCCGCAAGATGAGCTTCAACGGCGCTGTGGTGATGACCATCGTGCTGGATGGACGCGGCAAGGTGGTTCAAGACCCGCAGGTGACTTTGATGGGACTTTCCGATGAAAATACCGAGAAGTCCTTGCAGGGAGATTTGGTCGCCACCGTGCAGGACGCGATCGAATCCATGCCGAAATCGACCCGTACCGACGACAACGCCGTGCGCCATTCCGTATCACAGGCCGCGCGCCGCCTGACGCAAGAAAGCTATGGCAAGAAACCGGTTATGGAAGTGCATCTGGTAAGGGTGTAAAGGCTGAACGGTGAGGCATCATGTCCGGTTACTGCGACCACGCGCCGAGGCATCCTGTTCACGGGGTGTATCACGACACCGAATACGGATTTCCGGTTACAAACGAGCGCGTGCTGTTCGAGCGACTGGCACTGGAAATTATGCAAGCCGGCCTATCATGGGAGATCGTGCTGAAAAAACGCGCGGCGTTGAACCACGCCTTTGATCGTTTTGACGTCAACAAGGTCGCCGCCTATTGCGAGGACGATGTGAAACGGCTTCTAGACGACGCAAGCATCATTCGCAACCGCCTAAAAGTTGCCGCGATTATCGCGAACGCCGGAGTCCTTCAGAATTTACGCTCCTCACACGGCGGCTTTGCGAAATGGCTCGCGGCGCATCATCCACGCAGCAAGCCGGAATGGGTGAAGCTGTTCCGCCGCACTTTCAAATTCACGGGCGGAGAGATCACCGGCGAATTTCTGATGAGCGTCGGCTATCTATCCGGTGCCCACAGTGTCAGTTGCCCAATTCACGTCAAAACGCTGAAAAGCAACCCGCCTTGGGCAAATTAGCCTCGGTTAAGAAAACAACTTACCGTAATTTTCGATAAACGCCTTCAGCTTTGCTTCCGTCTCCGGCTTGATTTGCTTGTCGGTGCGGACCGCGGCGAGGATGTCCGAGCCCGGACCGCGCAGATCGTTAAGCAGCCCCTCCTCGTAACGCTGAACATCCTCAAGCTTAATCTTATCAAGATAGCCCTTCACGCCCGCATAGATCACGCAGACTTGTTCCTCGACAACCAGCGGCGAATACTGGGGCTGCTTCAAAAGCTCGGTCAGGCGACGACCGCGGTTGAGAAGTCGCTGCGTCGCTGGATCGAGATCGGAGGCAAACTGCGAGAAGGCTTCCATTTCGCGGAATTGAGCCAATTCCAGCTTGATCGAGCCTGCCACCTGCTTCATCGCCTTGATCTGCGCGGCGGAGCCGACGCGACTGACCGAAAGGCCAACATTGATCGCCGGACGCACGCCTTTATAGAACAGCCCTGTTTCAAGGAATATCTGTCCGTCCGTGATTGAAATCACGTTGGTCGGAATATACGCCGAAACGTCCCCTGCCTGAGTCTCGATCACCGGCAAAGCCGTCAAAGAACCACCGCCCTTGGCGTCGTTCATCTTCGCCGCGCGCTCGAGCAGACGGGAATGGAGATAAAACACGTCGCCCGGATAGGCTTCGCGTCCCGGCGGACGGCGCAGCAACAGCGACATCTGGCGGTAGGCCACGGCTTGCTTCGACAAATCATCATAAACGATCAATGCGTGCATGCCGTTGTCGCGGAAAAATTCGCCCATCGCGCATCCGGTGTAAGGCGCGATGAATTGCATCGGCGCAGGTTCGGAAGCGGTCGCGGCGACGACGATGGAGTATTCCATCGCGCCCGAATCTTGTAACGCCTTGACGATCTGCGCGACAGTCGAACGTTTTTGGCCAATGGCGACATAGATGCAATAAAGTTTTTTTGATTCGTCCGAGCCTTGATTCGCGGCACGCTGATTGATGAAGGTATCAAGAATTACCGCCGTTTTTCCGGTCTGGCGATCACCAATGATCAGCTCGCGTTGACCACGGCCAATCGGAACCAACGAATCGATAGCTTTCAACCCCGTCTGCATCGGCTCGCTAACCGATTTACGCGGAATGATGCCGGGGGCCTTTACCTCGACGCGGGTCAGCTTAACGTCCTTCAACGGCCCCTTGCCATCGATGGGATTGCCGAGACCATCGACCACACGTCCCAGCAAACCTTTGCCAACGGGAACCTCAACGATCGCCCCTGTACGCTTGACCATATCGCCTTCGTGGATCGAGCGGTCATCGCCGAAGATCACCACGCCGACATTGTCAGCTTCCAGATTAAGCGCCATCCCTTTGATGCCACTCTGAAATTCAACCATTTCGCCAGCGCGGACATTATCGAGCCCATAGACGCGCGCGACGCCGTCACCAACCGATAGAACCTGACCGACTTCGGCCACTTCAGCCAAAGCTCCAAAATTGGCGATTTCCTTCTTCAGAACAGATGAAATTTCGGAGGCGCGAATATCCATAGGGCAGTTCCTTCAGCTTGTTTCCGTGACGTGGGTAACCATCTCAATTCTGTGTTGCCGAATAGCAGAGCCGAAAGCCGCTTGCAACCGGCTTTAATAAGCCTGTTTACAAAAACAACCCACACAGGCAGTGCCGAGGCAATGAACCCGATGCCCCAATATTGCTTTCATCTTACTGCAGATCAGTGGACGGCGTCAGAAGCCGACACAGGTTGAGCATTACATTTAACGAGAACGTCATGCGTGCTTAAATCCCAAGCCATTTGGGTATGAACATAGCTGGGATCGCCCTCTTTCAGAACTGTATATCCAGCATCACCACAGATGTAGGAGGCGCGATCATAGCAATCGCTGCTTGCCGAATAGGGCATGCCACTACAGAAAATATGATAGCCCTTTGTTGTGCGATCTAGATCAACCGTATCGTAGGACGTCGTGCAGCCTACCAGAACGGCAAGGCAGCTAGCCAAACAGGTTGCTTTGATCAAACCGGTTATCTGCATGATGCGATTCTCCCCAAGGTCGATTATCTTTAGCTTGAAACTTTGATGAAATAAAGTTTGTTATTCTAGGATGCCGTCTTGGAGGCCTTTTCCGTTTCCTCAGCAAGTTCCTGCCTGACCCGCTCCAGAACCGAACCCCAATCACCAGAACGCAGCTGACCAAAAATACGCGCCGTTGGATACCACGGGCTTGTTTCACGATTGCGCAGCCAGCGCCAGCAAGAATCATAACGCGACAGAATCCAGACCGGCTTCGCCAAACCACCCGCCAGATGCGCCACCGACGTGTCTACGGTTACCACGAGATCAAGCGAATCGACGATCGCCGCAGTGTCGGCGAAATCCTCGACCTCATCCATAAAATCGAGCAGCCGCTTTTGCAAACCGAGTTCCTCGATCTGTTCGCGTGGCTTACCGAATTGCAGATTCACGAACTGAATGCCGGGAACATCAAGCAAAAGGGTCATTTGTCTGAGGTGCAGACTTCTCCGCCGGTCCAGCAGATTGGCGTTGACTTGAGTTTCACGCGCGTTGCCAGCCCATACCAATCCAACTTTCATGCCCGGAATAGCTTCCAGTTTTTGCGCCCATTTCCGTTTAAGTTCCGGGTCAACACGCAAATAAGGAGTTTGAGCTGGTATCGTCTCAAGCGTCGTTCCGAAAACATAGGGCAGGCTCATCATGGCGACCTGCTCATCAAAGGACGCAGTTTGAACGGTTGTGTGTACGTCGTCCACACCGGGACAGCTTTTCAGGAGCCGAACCAATGGCTTGGGACACAGAACGATCACTTTGCCAACACGCTCGCGGCAAAGCGGGGCGTAACGGATAAATTGCAGCGTATCGCCAAGCCCCTGCTCACTCCAAATCACAAGCCGTTTGTCGGGCGCGGGCAACCCGTTCCAAGGCTTGGTGCGGAACTTGTTGAGGCCACGCAACGACCGCTTGCCGAGTCCCGTCTCATAAAGCATCCATCCTTCACGGTACTGGCCATAGGCCAGAAGCGCCAAGCCCCGGCCAAACCGCGCCTCCGGATGCATCGGATCGATACGCAAGGCTTTTTCATAATGATTCAGTGCGCCGTCAAGATCCGCAACGTCATGAAGCAAGGCGCCAAGATTGCTATAGGCCGAAGCGGAGTCCGGCTTGATGCGGAGCGCCTGAAGGTATTGTTCCCGCGCCCGATCCGATTGACCCGATGCCCATAAAACCGATCCAAGATTAACCAGCGCATCAACATAATCTGGCCTGATTTGCAACGCCCGTTCATAGCATCCTATGGCTTTCTCCAACCGGTTCATGTCCCAGAAAACCGCCCCCAGATTAACAAACACTTCCGGCCTGTCGTTGGTCAATTCAAGAGCGCGTTCGTACTGCGTCAACGCCGCTTCGGTTCGACCAAGTTCCCGCAAAGCACTTCCCAGATTGCAAACGCAGCTGAAGTGATCCGGCCGTTGACGCAAGGATTCTTCGTAAAACCGAACGGCGTCATCCAGCTTGTCCTGCTTCTGCAAGGTTATGCCATATTCGTGAAGCAAATCAGGGTCATGCGGTTTTGTTTTCAGTCTCTGCTGCAAAAAAGCCGCCGCATCGCCACTCCGACCACTCTCACGCAACGCCATGGCAAGATTGCAAATTGCTTTGATATAATAGGGCTTAAGCTGAACAGCCCGCTCAAAGAATACGACCCCGGCGGCAGGCCAGCCCCGCCCATGCAAGGCATGGCCGAGATTGTTCATCGCCTCGGCATAATCGGGCTTAAGTCGCAAAGCCTGTTCGAATTGATCTATGGCTTCGTCAATTCTGCCCAGATTGCGCAAGGCAATCCCCATATTATTGGGGATTTCAGCTTGGTCGGAACGTAGGGGCGCAGCCTGTCGCAAGAGCGCAAGCGCTTGCTCCGGCTTTTCGACTTGAAGATAGAGCCCCCCCAGAAGCCGCAGGGCATCACCTTGCAGCGGGTCAAGCCTGAGAACGGCATTGTAAGCCTCTTCAGCCTCAACAACCCGCCCAGCCTGATGATGCTCTACCGCCCGACGCATCAGGGCATCGGTCGCGTCGGGAGCAAGAGCAAGGGCATTCATCGGCATAAAGCAGCTCAACAGAGGGGGTCAAATGACAGGCTTCAACTTTCACTGCAAATCAGGATAGGATCACACGCCAAATAAAGAAAGTCGAAATCGAAAGGCCTGATCTTCCCATGCTCTTCCATCTGCTCTCGCCCTTCGCGCACGACTTCATCCTCTTTAACCTCTTTCGTTACATCACATTTCGTACCGCCGGAGCACTGGGAACATCGCTTTTGATTTGCTTCCTATTCGGACCGAAGTTGATCGCCTGGCTTAAAAGCAAGCAAGGCGAAGGGCAGCCGATCCGAGCCGATGGCCCTGAAACGCACTTGAAGAAGAAAGGCACGCCTACAATGGGTGGGCTGATGATTCTGGTCGCCGTTTTGGCCAGCACGTTGCTATGGGCGGAGTTGAGCAACCTCTATGTTTGGATTGTGATGTTTGTCACGCTCGGTTTCGGACTGGTCGGTTTTGCCGACGACTACAGGAAATTGACGCGGCGTTCGCATCACGGCGTCTCAGGCAAGGCGCGGCTTGCGATTCAAATCGCAATCGCGCTGCTGGCAGTGCTCGCCATCGTCGAGCTCGCCCCCCCCGCGCAAGCGACCGCCCTCGCCGTGCCGTTCGTCAAGGATTTTATGCCACAGCTCGGCTGGCTTTTCATCGCGTTCGCCACATTTGTCATCGTCGGCGCAAGCAACGCCGTTAACCTGACCGACGGACTGGACGGCCTCGCCACTGTGCCGGTCATGATCGTTGCGCTATGCTTCGGTATTATTTCCTATCTGGTCGGCAATCTGGTTTTCGCCAATTACCTGCAAATCCACCACGTCCCCGGCGCGGGCGAGCTGGCGGTTTTCTGTGGCGCTCTGGTGGGAGCTTGCCTCGGCTTCCTTTGGTACAACGCACCGCCCGCGCAAGTGTTCATGGGAGACACGGGATCTTTGTCGCTTGGAAGCGCCATCGGAACCGTCGCCGTCATCATCAAGCATGAGCTTGTGCTGGCTATTATCGGCGGGTTGTTCGTGGTCGAAACCTTGTCGGTGATCATACAGGTCGTCTCGTTCAAGCTGACCGGCAAGCGTGTCTTTCGCATGGCGCCCCTGCACCACCATTTCGAGAAACTGGGCTGGTCGGAGCCGACAGTTGTAATCCGCTTTTGGATCATCGCCTGCATTCTGGGACTGGTCGGATTATCGACGCTGAAGCTGAGGTAAGACGGCTACCCCCTAAATTAACGCAAATTCATGGTACGGATTAAATACTGCTTTGTCAGGACTTCTCGTTTCCGCCTGATTTATGCCATAGTCGCGACCTAAAAATACGCAGGCTCTTTTAACGACGGTGATCCAATGTCAAATGCTATTGTCCTTGTGGATGATGATCGCAACATTCTGACCTCTGTGCAAATGACGCTGGAGGCCGAAGGTTTTATTGTGCGCACCTATCCTGATGGGGAGGAGGCTTTGCGTGGACTGGTGCAGAGCCCGGCGGATCTCGCCGTTCTCGATATCAAAATGCCGCGCTTGAACGGCATGGAGCTTTTACAGAAACTTCGTCAAGGCCCCGCCGCGACAGCGCGTATGCCGGTAATTTTTCTGACCTCTAAAGACGAGGAAATCGACGAAATCATGGGTCTGCGCATGGGTGCGGATGATTATATTCGTAAGCCCTTCTCGCAACGCCTGTTGCTGGAGCGTATCCGCTCCCTGTTGCGCCGAGAGCAGGCACGATTGCAACCAGCTGCCAACGACCCCAGCAGCACGATCACACGCGGACATTTGGTGTTGGATATGGCGCGTCATGTCTGCATCTGGAAAGACAGGCCTGTTGATCTTACCGTAACCGAATTTCTTCTGGTCAAGGCTTTGGCACAGCATCCGGGGCACGTCAAAAGCCGCGATCAGCTGATGGATGCGGCCTATGGCGAATCCGTTTATGTTGATGACCGCACGATCGACAGCCACATCAAACGGCTGCGTAAAAAATTCAGGGAAACGGATGAAGAATTCAACCAGATCGAAACGCTCTATGGTGTCGGTTACCGCTACAAAGAAACCTGAAGCGACCTCTGTGAATATAGAGGCGACCAATACCCGTCCCAATACATGGTGGTTATGGCGAGCGGGCGATCATATCGGGTCGCGTCGACATTTCTCACCGATTGTCCGTCGCATTTTGACGGTCAATATTATGGCGCTTGCCATTCTGGTCGGCAGCTTGCTTTATCTTGGGCGCTATCAGGATCGCATTATTGCAACCGAGCTTGATTCTTTATTGCTGCAATCACGGATCATCTCCAGCGCCGTCATGGAAAACGCGGTTGTGCTGGATGAGAATGATAACGATATTTTGTCACCGCTTCTGGCACGCCTTATGGTGCGGCGTCTGGCGGAAACAACGGAAACGCGCACGCGTTTGTTTGACGTTGATGGCGCGCTTCTAGCCGACAGCCGCGTGCTGCTGAGCGGAAAGAACAAGGTACAGGTTGAGGAGCTTCAACCCGCAAAACCACGCGCCAACTGGGGCGAACGTTTGGTTGGCGAAGTTTTCGGTGTGCTGGAGCTTCTGCATAAACCGCATGATTATCCTGTCCTTGAAGAACAAGATGCGGAACGCGGCGATCAGTTTGATGCCGTGCGTGGAGCATTGAAAGGACAGCCGACGACTCAAATATGGCGCGCCGAGAATGGCAGTCTGACGTTGGCAGCTGCTGTTCCGGTTGAGCATTACAAACGTGCGCTTGGTGTGGTGATGATGACTCGCTCGGACGAGGATGTCGTACACGCAATTACGACCGTTCGCATCGATATTCTGAACATCTTTGGCATCACGCTTTGCATCACGATCCTGTTATCGCTCTATCTGGCACGCGCGATTGCCCGCCCAATCCGCTTGTTAGCGATGGCCGCCGAAGGCTTAAGGCATGGACAGATGCAAATCGTTGGTCTCGTTGGAACGGCCAAACTTCTTGATCCAAACGCCATTCCCGACATGACGGATCGCCATGATGAAATCGGCGATTTGTCCGGCGCATTGCGCGATCTGACTGGATCGCTGGCTGAGCGTATTGGCGCGATTGAGAATTTTGCCGCCGATGTCGCGCACGAGATCAAAAATCCCTTGACCTCGCTGCGCAGTGCGGTCGAAACCGCCGAGCGCATTACGGATGAAGCGGCACGACAGAAACTGATGACCGTAATTTGCGATGACGTCAACCGGCTTGACCGGTTGATCAGCGATATTTCGAATGCCTCCCGCCTTGATGCCGAGCTAAGCCGCGCTGAGGTTATGCGTTTTGATGTTCGGGACAAGCTTCGGCTTTTAATCGATCATATCAATCAAGCTGCGGAGGGAGACCCTTGCCATATTTCCGTTATCTTGAATACGGGAGCCGACGCTTTGATGGTCAATGGGATTGAAAATCGTTTTGTTCAGGTTTTCCAAAATTTAATCGATAACGCCCAATCGTTCTCACCCACCGGAGGGCATGTGACGGTCACAGCCAAACATGAAGGACGTTCGGTCGTAATCACGGTTGAGGATCAGGGGCCGGGCATACCTGAAAACAAGCTTGAGGCCATTTTTGACCGTTTCTACAGCGAGCGACCGCGCGCCGAAAAATTCGGAATGCATTCCGGCCTCGGCCTCAGCATTTCAAAACGAATTGTCGAAGCGCATCGTGGCCGGATTTGGGCAGAGAATATACATGACCCAAAGCAGCGAATGACGGGTGCGCGATTTACCGTGCAATTACCCGCTGTGGATTAAGATGTTTTTCGCCGCATAGGGCATGCCCAGAGGGTGCCCGCGTTAGTAGTGATTGGCAAGCAAGGTCGGTCATCACGATACCAGCCATATGCGTTCATAAGCCCACCCTCCTCAGGCCAGAGCTGATCCAAGCTTAAAGTAAATAGGGGACCATTATGCTGGTTGATGGCATCAGCGCGTTGGCGGTAGAGCAGCGAATGTTCCGGCGGCATGAAATTTCCACCTATCCGCACAAAAACACTGTCAGGCCTGAAGCTTGGAATCACATAAGAAGCCGGCTGGTTGCCCAATAAAATAAACAAGCTATGCGGTTGCTGCAACGCTTCAGGGACGATGACATTGAACCAGTTTCCGTTCGCGCCGATTTGGTCCCAATTCATGCGATTTTTCCAATCGGGGTAGGCCGTAAATGCAACAATGAAAAGGAGCGGAGCTATGATAAACGCGACGCGCTGATCTGGACGAGCTGCATGCCCTATCAGTAACGCGATTACGATACCACTTAGAAGCTCAAGCAAGACTATGTAGCGCTCAATGCCAAAAACTGTCAGCCAAAGAGCAAAGCTGACGAAGAAGAACACAATTAACGCCGCCGCCCAGCCTTTGGGACGGCGTAGCGCCAAAAGCGGGAGAGACAACAAGGCTACAGCGAAACGGGAGTCAGCAAAAGATACCTCGCTGCCCGGATGATCGCCGATAGCCGTTGAGAAGGCGAAGCACAAAGCGTCCAATAAGGACTTCGCCCGGAAACGAGCGTCGTCTGCAATGTTGACGGGGTCAAGAAGATGTGAATGGAATATGTAATTGAGGAACGGAAACAACGGGTTGCCTGTTTCACTCCACATTTCCCAGATCCAGTATCCTCCGGTGACACTCCAACCGATGATGCAGGTGACTCCGATCAAAAGTGCAAGAATGACAATTTTGTAAGGCGATTGCCGCAGAGCAAGTAACATCAAAAATAATCCCGGCATGTAGATCAGGCAGGTTAATTTCAATCCAATCGCCAGACCAGCGGCGAATCCCGCCACGCCCGCCCATCGACAGTGTTTTTTCCAAGAGGACACGCCGTCAGGACTCGTCGCCGGGAAAAGCTGCGCCAAAGCGGCGAGACTCGCCAGGACGAGAACAGACACGGTAAGATCGCCGAAGGAAGTTCCGACTTCGGACAGAGTCATGGGGCCGACAATGCCAGCCAGCAGCACGACAATCAGGGTTATGCAGCACTGACGCGACGATGTATCGGCCAAGAGGGGAGTCAATGTGCATTCAATGAGAATAAACAGCACCGGCAGTGCAAGGCTCTGAAGGGCAGCAAGAAAAATTGCCACGCAGACAGGCGGAAAATGCTCCATCACAAAAACCGTCAACGCATCGAGCACAGGATTGTACCAGCTCTGAATTTGCGCCGGAAAAAAACTGCCTTCAAAACCGCCGTGCAGAAGACGAAATCCGCTGTAGTAATGATAGTTGCGAATGTCCCATCCGATGTCAGCACCGCTTATAACGGCAGTCACGATATAGGCCGCCATGGCTATGGCAACAACCAGCCACGACAGAGTTCGGCTGTTCAACGAATGGCGAAACGCAATCATGAAGACGGAGCTTTTTGCGGTTGTCCGGGCTCAAAAATCGTGCCGCGCGATGTTATGGAATGGGCATACCGGTAAGCTAGGCTGGTTTTCAGGACTCCAAGACCGTAAACTATGCTGCGGCGCAGATTGATCGAGGACGCGTCCTCAAAATATTTTGCCGGGCACGACATTTCGCCGATCCGGAACCCATTGTAAATCGCCTGACACAGAAACTCATTGTCGAAGACAAAATCGTCGGAATTCCGCTGATAGGAGAAAGTTTCCAGAACACGACGTCGATACCCGCGAAAGCCGGTATGATATTCTGACAAATGCTGCCCCACCAACAGATTCTGCGCCCATGTCAGGAATTTGTTGGCGACGAATTTATAGCATGGCATTCCTCCCGTTAATGCGCTGCCGGTCAGAATGCGTGAGGCAAGAACGATGTCGTAAGGCCCCGCCATCAGCATCCACGCGATCGCCGGAACCAGACGTGGATCGTATTGGTAATCCGGATGCAGCATGATAACGATGTCCGCGCCGCGTTCGAGCGCGAGGCGATAACAGGTTTTTTGATTGCCGCCGTATCCGCGATTTTCCTCGTGCCGCACATAGAACAGGCCGAGTTCTTTGGCGACATCGACCGTGTGATCGTGGCTGTGATCGTCAACCAAAATGATATCGTCGACGACATCCTTGGGCAACGCTTCCACCGTCTTGCGCAAGGTTTTTTCGGCGTTATAGGCTGGCATGACAACGGTAATCTTATGATTCTCAATCATGAGGCGATCCCTAATTCTGACGCGGACAGACAAACATAAGGCGCCGCCCTGCATCATCCAGCGACACCAGATAATTATGCCAGTAACTTCCAGATCGTTCCGGATCCATGCATCGAGCGCGCGGTGCTAAATCGCCAAGACCGACCCTCTGATACAGTGGCGTCATATCATAAAGAAGGGTCTTAAGAGGCAAATCCGCTTCATCGGCTTGAAAAGTGGGTGAAGTCAACGACCAGTTGTTAGTGTGGAGGTAAACCGTTCCAGCTTTTTCGATAAAAGCGAAATATTGCCAGAAGCTGAAAATCGGCCATTGCGTGATACGACCATCGGGTTTTATGACGACGTCGGTCCACGGCTCGACCCAATCCCATACACATTGATTATATTGACCTGCGCTAACAGGCTCTAGTTTTGAATTGGCCTGAAAGAGAGGCATCAGAGGGGCATCAATAAGAATGGGGGCGTCGCCCTTTTGGGTTTGATAGGCCACCTGACAATCAGCCCAATTCATTGTTTGTTGCAATTGAACAAACCAGAGAAGAGCTCCCGCCAAAAGCGCGACCGAAGCCGCTGGCATAGAACTACCAGTCGGCGGAGCATTCAGAACACGTAGCGCGCCAGCTGCTACCATTAACCCGGCTGAAAGGACAACATAATCGAATTTGAATCCCTCTTGCTGCCATACAGATGGCAGGGGATTGAGGAAAATATTGAACCCAATGGAGATCAACAGAAAAACAAGCAGCGCATAGAAATAACGCGGCAATAATTTTGCCGTCGTGCCAAACGATAAAATCAGCACCAGCGCCAAAATTATGAACATGTAATAAGGCTCCATGAAGACATAGGACAGCATGAACCCATGAAAGCCGTTGGGGGCAGCGTGGCCGCTACCGACAAAAGACAACGCCGCGCGAATGGCCCCCGGAACACTGGCAAGCGCATACAGGAAAGGAACTTTGTTCTTATCTCTCCACCACAACAAGGCTCCAAAGCCAAGACACAGCGTACATTGAAGGACAACGCTTTCATAAAGTCCACCCCACATCGCGGCGCCCAACGCAAGAGACGCAACGACAGACCATCGGCGCAGTTGCGGTCCCGACAGGATAACGAGCAAGAAGTGCATCCAGAAGATGGGTAAAGCCCATCGACTGCTGTTGACGGCGTTCCAATCGAGGGGAACGCTGAGGATCGCCCACGAGACGAGAGGAAAAATCGCCCAGACGATTCTATTGCAACGCAACATAATCGTGAACAGGATCAAGTACAAAAAACCCGGCAAAGCGAATTGCCAAAACACGAAAATATATTTGAGGGTCATCGGGTTTGTGATGTTCAGCCCCAGCGCAAATTGCAGGCCAAGCGCGTTTAGTAAGAGCTGAAAATCACGAGGAAAACCGACGGAAAAAAGATGAATCCAGTGGCTGTCCGTATTGAAGACATAGGATTTGGAAAGATGAATGATAAACGCCAGAGCGCCATCGCCGAAGAAACCTCTCAGCACCGCCGTGCCAACCCAGAGATGAACGCTCCAGGCGATGAGATAAAGAACAGAGCTGGTCCAGAACAATTTTTTCATGCCGCCAGCATAGCGATCATGATTATGTTGGCAACACCGTTTGCGGTTTATGATTCTTTCTCTTTTTCTGTTTGGTGTTTCTTGATTTGATCCGATGATCGCCCTATGGTGACAATTCCTTCCGTTCAAAACCCCTCAGAGGACATTTTCATGACTCAGGACATTGTTATCGTCGGCGCGGCGCGTACGGCTGTCGGAACCTTCAATGGCGCGATTGGGAATATTCCCGCGCACACGCTCGCGGCGGAATGTATTAAGGCTTCGCTTGCACGCGCGAAAGTCGGCGCGGCGGACGTTTCCGAAGTTGTTATGGGACAGATACTGGGCGTCGGACAAGGACAGGGTCCCGCCCGTCAGGCGGCGGTCGCTGCAGGCATTCCGGTCGAAAGAACGGCTTATTCATTGAATCAGATTTGCGGTTCCGGGTTGCGCGCGGTCGCGAACGGCGCTTCGTCCATTCGCAACGGCGACAGCGATATTGTCATCGCGGGTGGCATGGAGAGCATGAGCATGTCGCCTCACTGTTTGCATCTTCGTAACGGTACCAAGATGGGCAACGCCGAAATGATCGACACGATGATCAAGGACGGATTGTGGGATGCCTTCAACGGCTATCATATGGGCATGACCGCCGAGAACGTGGCGCAGAAATTTCAGCTCTCGCGTCAGATGCAGGACGAATTCGCGTTGGCCTCGCAGAACAAAGCCGAAGCAGCTATTAAAGCCGAAAAATTTAAGGACGAAATCGTCCCGATCATTATCAAGGACAGGAAAGGTGACATCACCTTCGCGCAGGACGAGTTTCCCCGCTTCGGCGCAACGCTGGAGGCTTTGGCCAAGCTCAAGCCCGCGTTTCAGAAAGACGGAACCGTGACGGCAGGCAACGCGTCAGGCATTAATGACGGGGCGGCTGCCGTAGTGTTGATGACGGCGGAAAATGCCGCCAAACGTGGCCTCACCCCGTTGGCGCGAATCGCGTCATGGGCGACCGCAGGCGTCGATCCGGCGATCATGGGTACAGGCCCGATTCCCGCAAGCCGCAAGGCGCTCGAAAAGGCAGGCTGGAAAGTCAGCGACCTCGATTTAATCGAAGCCAACGAAGCCTTCGCCGCGCAAGCGCTCGCAGTAAATCGCGAAATGGGTTGGGATACCGCCAAGGTCAACGTCAATGGCGGCGCGATTGCGCTCGGCCATCCAATCGGCGCATCTGGCGCGCGCATTTTTGTCACGCTGTTGCACGAGATGCAAAAGCGTCAGGCAAAGAAAGGCCTCGCCACGCTCTGCATCGGCGGCGGCATGGGTATCGCCATGTGCGTGGAGAGATAAATGCCAAGAATAGCGGTTGTCACAGGGGGCACGCGCGGCATTGGCGCGGCCATCAGCGAAGAATTACATCGCGCCGGATACATAGTCGCCCCGACGTATCACGGTAACGACGCGGTGGCTAAGGCCTTTACGGCCAAGACCGGCGCGCCGCATTTCAAGTTCGATGTCGGCGATTTTGCGGCATGCAAAGACGGTTTGGCGCTCATCGAGGCCGAACTCGGCCCGGTTGATATTCTGGTCAACAACGCAGGAATCACGCGCGATTCGTTCCTGCACAAAATGACGCCGGAACAATGGGGCGATGTCATCCACACCAACCTGAATTCCGTTTTCAACATGTCGCGGCTGGTGATTGAAGGGATGCGCGCGCGCGGTTTCGGTCGCATCGTCAGCATCAGCTCGATCAACGGACAGGCGGGTCAAGCCAGACAGACCAACTATTCGGCGGCCAAGGCGGCGATCATCGGCTTCACCAAGGCTCTGGCGCTGGAGTCCGCGTCCAAGGGCATTACGGTGAACGCGATCGCCCCCGGCTACATCGACACCGACATGGTGCGCGCCGTGCCGCAGGAGGTACTCGATAAGATCATCGCTAAGATCCCGACCCGCCGCCTCGGCAAGCCAGAGGAAATCGCGCACATGGTCAAGTTCCTCATTAGCGACGAAGCCGCCTTCGCCAACGGCGCGACCTTCACCCTCAACGGCGGGCAGTATATGGCATAATGGCAAAATCTGCCGTCAAAAGTGACCGCCGTTACCCATTACGCCCTTTGGTAGGAATCGGCGTCGTCATTTGGCGCGGCGATAAGGTGTTGCTTGTTCAACGCGGACATGAACCAGCAAAAGGGAAGTGGCGCTTGCCCGGCGGGGCGCAGGACGTTGGCGAGACGATCATGCAAACGGCAGTGCGCGAGGCGCGTGAGGAAACCGGTCTGGACATAACGCCGATGGGCATTGTGACGGC